>CAMCAY010000010.1 GCA_945872815.1 Chitinophaga pinensis | reverse complement strand
TTATCATTATTTTTGTTCTACAAAGCACGAGTTCTTTATCACTTTTTTAGCCTCCTTTTTTAGGCCCCGATCCTGAGATTTTTGAAATCGTTTTTTAGGGGGTCAATTTGAAACGGAACGAGGGGGTCAGTTTAGCCGGATTTTACAATATAGGACGTAATATGGTTGATACCATCAATACTCTTGACTGGTTGGATAAGAACGAGGTCAATGTGGTTATTCGTAGCATGGGTAATCTTTGTAGCAGAGTAAATGGTAAGCGTAATGAAATCTGGGGATTAGTTTCTTCAGTAATGTCTTCGTTGTACTCTCTTGAGTTGGAAAATCTGAGAATTCGGACAGAGATGGGACGTAAGGTTTTTTTAATGAATGGAGGCCGTTTAGGTAGGGAACGTGGCACCAATGAATCCATAAAGGATTTCATGAATAAGCCCAAATCAAAAGAAATCCTTTCTTTACTCAACAAAGGAAAAACAGTTAGGGATATCGCTGGTAGATTAGACGTTTCATTTAACCTCGTTGTAAAGGTCAGAAAACATCATGAAAAGAATTTAAAACAATCTATTCCTGTCCATACATAAATACTTTTCCATCAACCAAATCCAAAATAGAATTATAATAATTCTCGGCTTTCCAATAATGGTCAAATACTTCGCCATCAGTATAATGACAATATTCTATTAGGTTATCAAAAACAGTGTATTGAACGTAATGTAAACCAGTTACTTCGTAATAAAATAAATGTCGTTCTACGTATTTATCATTTGCTAGCGATAGTATACTATCGTCTCTGTTAATGTGTTCTGCTTTTCTTTCAATTATTTGTAATGCTTCATTTGATAATGCCATGATTAAGTTTTCTATAAATATAGGTTTCGCATTAAAAATGTCAATAGGAATATTAAAAATATTTTACCCCCTTAATTATCCGTATTTACATACACAATCTTTTACAGGAAGAGTTTTTATGTGGGGAGGCGATGTGTTTCATTGTTCGGATAGGTACATCAGGCAAGGAGAAAAAATATTGATAAAAATTATTCAATGCAAGCTCTATGTTTTTATCTTTTTTACTGAAGCCGCGAATAAAAGCAGTTTCCAAACTATCGTTTAGTTGGTAATGATATTTAAAAAAAGAAATGAAATAGAGCAAATCTGTTGCGTTGAATGTTCTATGTTTAAATGACACTATTTTTTTTAGATCTCTTGTTGTATGATGCAAACAAAAATCATGTGGAGCATTGTGCATTAATTGCATCAACTCCTTAGACTTATTTATAATAGTAGTTCTATTACCCCAAGCAAAAACGGCTGAAAATAATCCCGCTATTTCAATATCCTGCTTTTTTGTGAATGAATGTGGGATTGAAATCGGGTCTGATGTAATAAAAAAAGGCTGATTATACTCATCAACCTTTTTGTCTAAAAATATTTTTAAGTCGCTCAACATTAATTGATAGCTTGCTTTAAATCTTCCACTAAATCTTCTGCGTCCTCTATTCCCACACTTAATCGTATTAATCCATCAGACAGTCCATTTTTTAATCTCTCTTCTCTCGGAATACTAGCATGAGTCATACTTGCTGGGTGATTAATAAGCGATTCTACTCCGCCCAAACTTTCAGCAAGAGAAAAGAGTTTTGTGCCAGACAATACCTTCATGGCTGCTTCTGTACTTGAATCTTTTAATGTAAAACTTAACATGCCTCCAAATCCTCTCATTTGTTTTTTGGCGATATCGTGATTATGGTGGTCTGTGAATCCGCACCAGAAAACTTTTTCTACTTTCGGATGTTTTCGTAAATAATTGGCTACAATCGTACCATTTTCACAATGCTGTTTCATCCTTACATGAAGTGTTTTTATGCCACGCAAAACTAAAAAACAATCAAAAGGTCCTGGAACAGCACCACAACTTTTCTGAATGAAGTACAATTGATCTTTCAATTTCTCATCATTCATTATCAAAGCGCCCTGAATAACATCGCTGTGTCCGCCCAAATATTTTGTTGAGGAATGCATAACAATATCTGCACCCAAATCCAGCGGATTTTGCAAATAAGGAGAAGCGAATGTATTGTCAACACATAGTATTGCACCAGCTTTTTTCGAAATAGAGGCTACAGCAGCAATATCAGTGATGTTCATCAATGGATTTGTCGGTGTTTCTATCCAAATCAATTTTGTTTTTGGAGTTATTGCATTAGAAACATTTTCTGCATTGGTTGTATCAACATATTTAAAACTGATTCCAAATTTTTCGAAAATTTTTGTAAACAGACGATAGGTTCCTCCATACATATCAGCCGCTGCAATAACTTCATCTCCGGGCGACAATAACTTTATAACCGCATCTGTAGCAGCAACGCCACTGCTGAAAGCCAATCCATATTTACCATTTTCAATCACTGCCAATGCAGTTTCTAAAGCAGCTCTTGTGGGATTTTGAGAACGAGCATATTCATAACCTTTGTGTTGTCCCGGAGCTGCCTGAACATACGTAGAAGTTTGAAATATCGGTGTCATAATGGCTCCGGTTGAAGGATCCGGTTCTGCGCCGGCATGTATGAATTTTGTTGCGAGTTTTTCAGATTTCATTTTAATGATTTTTCGTTGAAATGTTATGCGCTTTTTTAAAAGTAATAAAATTTGACTACTATGGTTGATTAAAAATTTATAATGACAAAATTAAGAATTATTGCAGTGTTATTTTTTGAGAATTTGAGCAACAGAAATATATCTCCAGTCATAATTATTATTTTCATAGGCTCCTAGACTGCTTTTTTTCTTTTGTAATACCTGTGGTTTTAATATTCCATTATTAATAAGTATTCGCTTCGATTCATGCAGATATTCCTGCATTACATCAGTAGACATCCATTTTTTTTGCGGCGGTTCAAATCCAATTTTTTCTGTTTTCCATACAACTTCTTTTGGAAGATAGCTCTCTACTGTTTTTCTCAAAATATTTTTCGTGTATCCTTCGCTGATTTTATATTTAGTTGGTAAGGAAAAAATAAACGATACTAATTCATGGTTTAAAAAAGGCAACCTTACTTCACAGCCATTGGCCATTGAGTTTCTGTCAGAATATCTCAATAACTCTTCCAAACCATTTTCTATACAATTAAAGTGTAAAATGTCATTTAGTTTGGTTACAACCGGTTTGTGAATACCCTCCCATTCACTTCCTTTCAAACAGCCCAATAATTCTTTTGAGACATCGGGATTTCCAATAATTTTATTGAACTCTTTTTTTTCAAGTGCTATAGATACATGAGATGGAAAATAAGCCGCCACCCAATTTTTTATTCCCCACTTAAACGACAAGTTATTTTTTCTGAGTTGGAGTTTTTCAGAAATTAGTTTCGAAAATTTATTTCTGCTAAATAATTCCTGTAAATACCAATGAATATAGTTATTATACCCGGCCAAACTTTCATCTGCTCCTTGACCATCCATAAGTACTTTAATTCCCTGTTGATGAGCATCTTTAAATACGCTAAACTGTGCATAAACACCCGAGGAATTTATAGGCTCTTCTTGATAATAGGCAATTTTTTCAATATTGCTTATTAAATCATACTCATTAGGATATGTAAAAAAACTTTCGGCTGAAAAATGTCGAGAAATTTTTTCAATATAAAACTGTTCGTCTTTTTTAAAGCCAGGAAACAATGCAGAAAAAGTTTTATATTTTTTCTTTTCTTTTTTTTGCATGTAATACAAGATGGAAGAACTATCTATTCCTCCGCTTAGTGTCAATCCTATTTCTACATCGCATCTCATTCTTCTTGAAAGGGACTTAAAAAGTAATTCATCCAATCTTTCAGTTGCTTTTTTTTCGCTTATTTCAAGTGTAGTTTGTTTATCAAGATGCCAATATTTTTCTATAGTCGACGCCCCATTATGCAATACAATGCAGTGTGCGGGTGGAAGTGAATAGATTTCCTTAAAGAAAGTTTGGGATTTTTCAGATTGATTTTGAACATATCCTAAGGTGATATAATTCAATAGCATTCGCTCATCAATGGTTTTTTCAATTCCTGCAACCCATAGTGCTTTCATCTCACTTGCAAAATAAAATCGATTGCCTTCATTGAAATAATAAAATGGTTTTTCTCCAAAGCGGTCTCTTGCAGCAAAAAATTTCTTTTCTTTTTGATCCCATATAGCAAAGGCGAAAGCACCGTCAAAATAACGCAAACAACTTTCTCCGTAACAATCATAGCAAGCAATTACCACTTCCGTATCTCCTTCATTATTGAAGCGATAACCTAATTTCAGCAGATCTTGTTTTAGTTCAATGTAATTGTACAATTCCCCATTAAAAACAATGGTATATCTATTTAAATAATGCATTGGCTGATTTGCTTTGAAAGACAAATCATTTACTGCGAGTCTTCTGTGTGCAAAGGCAACCGTATTGTCTTCGTTAAACCAGCAACCTTGCCCATCGGGACCTCTGTGAATAAGCGCTTCGCTCATTCGTTGCAATACATCCATATTAACATCAGATGCTAAAGGAGATATAATGCCCGCTATTCCACACATAAGGTTTGATTGTAACTAAGGAAATTTATTTTGTTTTTGAAACAGTAAAAGGAATTTTAACCCTTGCATTGTCCCATAGTATATTCATTTGTGCAGCATTACCCTTTAAATCAAAATAGATAGAAAAAGTTTCAACAGTTTGTGATAGATTTTCAACCGGAACGTCTATTCTAACAACATCTTTTTTAGGGTTATAAATAAATGAACCCCAAGTATCTAATTCTTTGTTTACAATGATTGTCCATTTGTTTTCAAAAGGTATTGCATAAAGTGTATATCTGCCTTTTTTCACATTTGCTTTGTTGATAATAACATTTTTAAAAAACTCAATTTCTGTTGCTTCGTTAGCACCCAGTCTCCAAATTTTTCCATACTCTACCAAATCACAAAAAATAGCTCGGCCATTTTTTCCAGGTCTGCTGTAAACAACCCTTGCAATTAATGAGTCGCTTATTTTTTCCTGTACTTTTAATATTGGATAGTTTTGTGGACAATAACTCATATCCATAGGCGATTTATCTAAAGATGGGATTTTATCTTGGGCATTTAGATTATTGACATTTAGTAAAAAAGAAATAATTAAGAGGCAAATCAATCTCATGAAGGGCTTTTTTACAAAGATAAATTTAATTGGTTACTAACACTGAATCGGCTTGCTATTAATTATAGGCCCTAAAAATCACTTTTAAATATATATTTTCGTGAAAACGAATTGAAAAATGTCATCACTCATCATTACAACCATTCAGTCTGACTTAAAGTGGGAGGACAAGGATTTAAACCTCTCCATGTTTGAAAATAAAATCAAATCGATACAAGACAAAACTCAAGTTGTGATACTTCCAGAAATGTTTACTACTGGCTTTAGCATGAATCCAGCCTTATTAGCAGAAGACATGCATGGCGAAACCATGAATTGGATCAAAAGAGTATCTATGGAAAATAAAATTATACTGACTGGAAGTATTATTGTTAAAGAAAATGACTCTTATTTCAACAGGTTGATTTGGATGTTGCCAAATGGAGAATATTGTTTTTATGACAAGCGTCATTTATTTGCATTTGCTGAAGAACACAAATATTATCAATCGGGAAATAAGCGATTGATCACTTCTGTAAATGGATGGAAAATAAACTTACAGATTTGCTACGATTTGAGGTTTCCTGTTTGGGGAAGACAACAGGTGGTAAACCAAAATAATGAGGCCGAATACGACTTGCTAATATATGTTGCTAATTGGCCGAAAAAAAGACGTAATGCTTGGAAAACCCTTTTATGTGCAAGAGCCATCGAAAATCAATGTTATGTCATTGGCGTCAATAGAGTTGGATTGGATAACAATAGTCAAGAATATTCGGGAGACAGCATGATCATTAATCCTATGGGTGAAATAGACTACCACAAAGAAAATGTAGAAGATGTTTATACGACTGTTTTAAATAAAAACAATCTTTCTGAAATAAGAAACAACTTTCCTTTTTTATCGGATTCGGATTCATTTAACATCTACACTTAATCAATTATTTTTTCGACATTGTGCTGTCTGAATCATTTATTATCATTGTTTTTATAACAGTCAATTTTTTATCATATCCCTTTTTCAATGCATCGTAACTAGTGTTTATTTGAATATCCGGCCGAATACCCGTTCCCTTTAATCCTGGATGCTTATATTGAACTATTCTGAATAATGGCATATTGATGCGTATCCCTGTTGCAGGAAGAATAACCTTTGGAATAAGGATTCCGCTGTTTCCATACCAACCTCCGCCCGTTTCTTCTCCAGCCAAATTGATATTGGATTGTCCCTTTAATACATTAGCCAATAAACATGATGCAGAAAATGTCAAACCACTCGTTATCAAATATACTTTGCCATTGTAATGCAAGCGTTTTTTAGGTTTATGCCAATTTTTTTCAAAAGACGTTAAATGATACTTTCCATCTTTATTTTTATTAGTAATGAAAGTAAGTCCAACGTTATTTATAAAAGGGGATTTGAAATATTTATTAAAGGGATAAAGAGATTTTGAAGTGGCATAAACAGAGTCGGCTATTTTAAACGGACGATTTGACAAGTACTTTGTCAATAAAGTTGAATTGCTGACTTTACCTCCGCCATTTAATCGAATGTCCAATATTAAATTGGCTATGTGCTTTTTCTTGCATTCTCTAAAAGATTGTCTGAAAAATCTTCTCAATTTTCCCTTAGAAAATGTATTCAAGCGCATTACAGCAAATTTTCCAGAGCTGTCTATTTCAAAATTTCGATATTGTATTAATTTGGAAATATGTTTTTGAGGGATAGTTTTTAGATTGTCTTTATTTAATTTTTTTAATGGTGAATTGCTTACTACAATAGCTTTTTTAACATTACCTAAAGAATCAGTATACTCAATTTCGTTCTCTTCCTTCAAGTCGAAAATATTTTTGTAATAGTACGGAAAGTTGAAACTTATTTTTAAAAGTGTAGCGTTGCCGGCAAATCCATCCTCAGAAAAATACCCTCTCATCTGTTGAATAATCTGCTTTATAGAAAGACCGTTGATACTATTAATGATAGTTCCCTGTTTAAAAATAGAATCGTTTTGAAACATACTGTTAATAACTACAGCTGTGTCGTTCCATACTTTAATATTAAGTGGAAATTGCTTTCCAACATGTTTTTTTTCTTTTTTCTCAAAACTTTTACTCGGAATTACCTCTGTATGTCCGCAATGAATCTTATTTACAAGCGGATTCAGTATTTGCCATGTAAACTGTTGCTCATTCATACTATCTTTTATGCTTTGTTTGTAATGATTAAAATAGTACTTCATACTATCTTTATCGGTATACCAATAAATGGATGGGTGTTTTTTTTCTAGTATGGATTGAAGGATTGAATAGTCTTGATTAAGTTGTTTGTTGGTGTAAACTTTTGTTGTTGTATCTGTGATTTTTGAATACGCGCATGAAAGAAAAACACAGCAAAAAATGAACGCTTTAAATTTAACAAGTTTCGGGATTCCCATCATAATAATATTGCCTGACGAAAATAGCCCATATTGAAACAACATGACTACCTTTTTGAACCTTACTTTTTATTGTTTGCCTTTTTTTGTCAGGGTTTTTACTGCATCTAACATTCCTTCCATGATTGTTTTAAATTGCTCATCCTTCCTTTGAATACTACCTATCATTGTATAAATAAGCTCCTTTTCCATCAAAAAATTATTGCTGTTATCTGCTATACTTGTTGTCTGCAGTCCATAAGAAAGCGTTTCCTGAGGATCAGCGAACAGTTTTTCAAGAGGCAATTCCAATGCAAGAGAAATGTCTTCTAGCTGACTCAATGTAAGATCTGTGAGATCGTTTTCCATGTTACTGACTGCTGCTTCTGACATTCGAAGACTTGAAGCAAGATCTTTTTGTTTTACTTCTTTGATGTTCCTCCATTTTCTGATATTGCTGCCGATTTTCATGCGTTCATAACCTTCAATGTTTTTTTTGTTTTTCATGATTTACTTTTTTAAAATGTATTTATTTTATTTTCTTGGATCTTAAATTGTCACTAAATAGAATCATTTCACTATTAAATAACTATTGCTAAAATTAACTGCCGATACTTTTATTTGAAAGTGTTTTTCATCATTACGTTGTCAGAAATTAATCGAATTTTTATGTTGTATCTACCCGCTGAATTTATTTATGCAATAGCTGAATATTCTTAAGCGTTTTTATTTTTAAAAAAGTTCCTGTGCTCTCAATTTTACATCATCAATGGCCATTGATACGGGCAATGCTGAAAACCGTAAAAAGAGTAAGTATTCATTCAAGATTATCGCTGCTTTGTTTTGAAACATTCCGATGTTTTAATTAAAACAAAAAGCGAAATCATTTAAAAAAATTAATCATGAGAAATTTATTGGTAATCTTCCTGTTGGTTTTTGTTCAATCTGGATATTCACAAACCCTAAAAACAAGTCCTCTGAGTGATACCGGACCGGGTGGCATTCCTGTTTGTCCTTCTGGTACTTGTCCTTCTGCAATTATTACTTTGGAGTCGTTTAATTTTCATAAACCAAGAACTAGCTGTTCCAGTGGCTTTGGATTATGTATAAAGATGGGATTCAATTTCGCCTGTCTGCCTTGCAACGGAAAGTCATTTATCAAGGACGGGAAAGTGAATGGCTGGGCAAAAATCAATGAAAAAGCCGCTGAATTGCATATCCCCGTAAGTTTAAAGACTGAAAAGGGTTTTGAAAAAACAGACATGTCAACTTTTGAACTGGAAGATAAAAGCATTTCATTCAAGTCAGATTCCGGAGTTGAAAAAACTGTAAGAGGTGGAATATACCCTGTAACAGTTTCAGGTGATGAATATATTGTAAATATCCAACTCTATTAAAAACATAAAGGCAACGTTCATAGTAGCGTTGCCTTTTAAATATTTATTTCGATGAAACTTGTATATATTTTTTGCCTGCCAATTGTTTTGTTGTTAGGGTGCGGGTATATGTCCCAAAAAAAATATCATATCGGACATCCTTTTAATTTTATTTCTAAAGCTGATTTTATGTTCTACCTGAAAAAGAAGAATGCAATCCCTCTTCAACAATATTTGTATGTAGATTCCGTCAGTTATTCCAAGTTCGTTTTTAATCAACTCAAACAAAATCAATCTGGTCTTTATCTTGGTGCTTTTCTTTGTGACAGTATTTCTATTAAACAAAATTCTTTACTGCAAAAAAATACATCCTGCTCTGGAAGAATTGAGAAAGAAATTCTTTCAATATTAAGCATGAAAAATTATCCCGACAGTTTGCTGCAAAAATCCTTTCAGTTGTCAGAATATAAACTTAGATTTTTAGAATCGGGTGAAGTATTTGATATAAAAAAATGCAAGGAAAAAATAACAATATTGCTTATTTACAGTTATGCTATGGGTAATTATTACGAGCATTTTTTTCATGACATTCAATCTCTTAAAAATGTATTTGTCATTTGTGTAGATCCTGTTTACAGAATTAAATAAAAAACTATGAAACAATCATATTTGATACTTCTTCTGATTTTTTTTTCAAGCGCTTATGGTCAAAGGTATTCAAGGATTTCAGAAGCAAAAACGACACCAGAGAGTATTATTATTAATAATTATTCTCCCATATCGCTGACAGCAGCTCAAAAGAAAAAAAGTTCTTTTGACATAACCAACTCAGACACCTATATGATGATTCTAAGGGATCGAAATGAAGGCATCTGCCATATTTTGTATCAGACGGACTTTGAAGGCAATCTCAACTTTATAGCTTTAAGCAACAATCTGATTGGTTTTTTCAATTGTAACGACCGTACTTTAATTGATTTTTATAATTGCATAAAAAAAACAGGGGGTGCATTTTTTCCCGGAGAGCTTTCAGCTAAAGTCATTTCTTGTATTCTTTCAAGATTGAATTCTTGCGGAGATTAAATTATTTTTTTGCATGATTCCAACCCTGCGCAATTAATTCATGTTTATTGCCACCTCTGGTTATCAAATGTTTCCCCTCAGATGGATCTGTCATGTACCCTATGATTGAAACAGATGGATTTGATTTTATTTTTTCATAGTCCGCCTGGTCTACTGTAAAAAGCAATTCATAATCTTCTCCGCCACTTAAGGCACATGCCGTTGGGTCTACTTCTAATTTATAGGCAAAGTATTTTGCCTCATCATTGAATGGGAATTTATCTTCGTATAAGATACAACCAGTGTTACTTTGTTTGCAAATGTGCAGTATATCACTACTCAAACCATCACTCACATCTATCATACTCGTAGGATTAATTTCGGCTTCGTAAAAATATTCTACAATATCTTTTCTTGCTTCTGGTTTCAATAATCTGCCTACAATATGTGACTGACCCTCTAAATCTGGCTGTGCGCCTGTTTCTTCAAAAATTCTTTTTTCTCTTTCTAAAAGAGTTAAGCCCAAAAATGCACTTCCTAGTTCACCACTGACACAAATCAAATCATTTGCTTTTGCACCATTGCGTTTAACATATTTATCCGGCGCAACTTCTCCTATAGCAGTCACACTGATGATGAGTCCTTTATTGGAAGAGCTTGTATCGCCACCAACCAAATCTACATTGTATGTATCACAAGCTGCATAAACACCGGCGTAAAACTCATCGAGTGCTTCCACACTGTATCTGTTGCTGAATCCAATATTGAGTAATATTTGAGTAGGAACGGCATTCATCGCATAAATGTCACTTAAATTCACTACTACAGATTTATAACCTAAATGTTTTAATGGGGTATATCCCAAATCAAAATGTATACCTTCTATCAGCAAATCACTTGACATTACGGTTTGACGACCAAAATGATCTATCACTGCTGCATCATCACCTACTCCCAACAAAGAAGAAGCATTCTTAATTTCGATATTTTTGGTAAGGTGTTCAATTAATCCAAACTCCCCGATAGAAGAAACTTCTGTTCGATTTTCCATATTGCTGTTTTTACTTTTCGCCTTTTACATAAGCCAATAACTCATCGTGAATTATTCCATTAGTTGCCAATAAATGTGGTTGATAAGGAGAATAATAATCTCCGTTAAAGTCTGTTATTTTTCCACCTGCTTCTTCAACCATTAAAAATCCTGCGGCCGTGTCCCACGGTTGCAATTTATGCTCATAAAAGCCATCAAATCTTCCAGCGGCTACCCAACAAAGATCAATGGCGGCACTACCCAATCTTCTTACAGGAACTCCTTGTTTTACTAGTTTTTGAAAAATCTCTAATGGTCCGTTAGGAGTTTCCAAATAGGTGTACGGAAATCCGGTAACCAGACAACTTTCTATAACAGTCGTTTTACGACTAACCGAAATTTTCTTTTCATTTAAATATGCACCCATCCCTTTTTGAGCAAAAAACAGCTCATTCATGAATGGATTATATACGGCTCCCATTATCATTTCACCTTCTTTTTCCAAACCAATGCTCACACAGCACAATGGAATACCATTGGCAAAATTAACGGTGCCGTCAATCGGGTCTATTATCCATTTGTATTCACTATTGGATTTTATCTCACCTGTCTCTTCACTCAAAATAAAATGATCAGGAAAATTGTTTTGAATGGCTTCAATAATTGCTTTCTCTGAAGCATGATCTGCCTCCGTAACTAAATTATTAATTCCCTCCTTATTGCTTATTGTAAAGCTGCCATTAAAATAGTGCTGAAGCTGAGCAGCTCCCGCTTGTATTGCATATAAGAGGGTATTTTTATACATGTTGCAAAGATACTGATTTGAAAGGTTGCTGTTTATATTATCAACTTGATAATGAAAAATAATCTCCGCCTTTTGTCGTTTTGTCAACCTGATAGATTTTGTGTAATCGTATAAAACCATTTATTTCGCAGGCAAATATCTCTTCTTGAAACTTTCAATTGTCATTGTCAATTATAATGTAAAATTATTGCTGGAGCAATGTCTGCTATCGGTAGAAAAAGCGTGTGCAAATATTGAAAGTGAAATTTTTGTAGTGGATAATGCCTCAACTGATGGGAGTGATCTTTATTTCAACAATCGATTTGAAAAAATATCCTTTCAATGTAATAAAGAAAATGTGGGATTCGCCAAAGCCAATAACAGTGTAATAGATAAAGTTTCCGGAGATTACATACTTTTTTTGAACCCCGATACAATTGTACCGGTAAACTGTTTTGATGAATGCATTGATTTTTTTGTAAAACACAGTGATTGCGGTGCGCTTGGGGTGAGAATGATAGATGAAAATGGAATATACCTAAAAGAAAGCAAAAGAGGATTTCCAGATCCAAAAACTTCTTTTTATAAAATGATTGGTCTTCATCGACTATTTCCTACTTCTCGTGTATTTGCCAAATACTACGAAGGTCATTTATCTGAAAACAAATCAAATCCTGTAGATGTTCTTTCGGGTGCTTTTATGATGCTATCTAAAGATGCATTGAGAAATGTAAAAGGGTTTGATGAAGATTTTTTCATGTATGGAGAAGACATTGACCTAAGTTGTAGAATTATACAATCGGGATTCAAAAATTACTACTTTGCCGATACTACCATTACACATTACAAGGGAAAGAGCACGTCTTATAAATCGGCCTCCTACACAAAACATTTTTATGATGCCATGAAAATATTTGTAAAGAAATACTTCTTTGGTAAGAAGCTGACAATGTATTTTCTGTTTGCTGGGATTGAGTTTGGGAGAGCGATTGCAAATTTTAAACGACTTTTATTTTAAGAAAAATCATTTACTTGCCGTTTGAGCGCGAATTATCCAATCTGTTACTATCTCTTTGTATGTTTCCAAAAATGAACTTTTTTCAAATGGTTTATTGTACAACTGTTGTAAAGATTCATGCAGATTAAATTTATCCTGACTAACAGAATAGAAAAGCCCTTTATCATTCAAATACCGACCCAGGTATTCTTGTTCTGTTTGACCCGGCGTAGGAATTAAGACAGCAATTTTTTCCAATGAGATTAAATCCATAATTGTTGAATAGCCCGATCTGGCTATTACAAATTCTGATTCTTGTATGATTGTACATAGCTCATTAGCATTGAGATGGTTGTATTGAGTAATGTTTTTGTTTTGAAGTCGTAAAGTGGTTTTTTTATTTGGAATTCCCCTGATAATAACCGCTGAATCGTTCAATAATTCCAGCTCTTGAAGTATTTTATTTTCAAGAATTGTTCTTTGAGGTTCCGGACCCGATAATAAAAAGCAAACTTTAAATTTTGATACATTTTCACTTTTTGTAAATCTCGACATCAAGCCGATATACTTTACCGGCGTTGTTGGATATTGAGAAGGATGCGACAATTCACCTGCAATGCATTTTTCATTTGAGTAATCAGGAACCCAGCATTCTTCAAATTGATTGATAAAAAAATAATTTATTCGACGAATAAATTTATCAACCCACGAATAGCCTGTTTTTATATTCAATTGATGTGTGATAAAAACAGATGGAATGCTTTTGTTAAAACAACCCAGCCTGTTATCACTGATCACTGCATCAATATGGTATTTTTTGATGGCTCTTTTCAGCCAACGATTTTCATACCATACTGAAAATATTATTTTCGGAATCTGAAGCAACATATTAAACAAAAAGCTTTTTCCGTTTTGGCTGTATTGGATATTGTATCCTCTAAGCGTTAATATTTCTAAGTCAGGGAACTCTTGTTGCAGCAGCTCTTTAATTGCACCATTACCACAAACCAATACCCTGATTTGCTGGTTTTTCAAGAAAGATATCAAAGGAATCGATCTCGTAGCATGTCCTAATCCCCAATCCAATGGGGCTATCAGCACAGTGAATTCTTTATTTCCTTTATTGCTTTTTTTCAATTTTAAATAAATTTGAACAAATTTTTATTCAATTTAGTTGATTTAATCTGTAAATTGTACTCATGAAGTTTAAGATATTATTATTAGTATTATTGATAGCAATTGTATTTTCAAATTGTACTTCATCTAAAAAATTATTTTGCGGTTGTCCTAATGAAAATGGTTTAGTGGGATACAAATAATTCAAGTGGTCAATGAAAAAAAGTAAAAGAGATTTACTCGTGCTGTTCAGACATGAACTGATGACGCAAAAAGCTATCCAAAAGGAAATAGGTTCACTAAATGAATTGCTATACCATGTAGAGTGTGTCGATAACTTTGTTGCTGCGCATGAATTGATTGATATTAATCGATACAGAGTTTTCAATAACGCATTTGAAATAAAGAAAAATATCAGAAGCAGAAAGAATCATCCATTCGTATTTCTGAACAATAAAAATTGATTGTTTACATCAGTTTTTGCAAAGACTTTCTCAGCGAATCAATAACATCTTCGATTTCTTCTTTTTTACTACAACCTACACTGATTCTATACCAACTACTCTCTCTGTCTGCTCCAAATATACCAAAAGGAACCATAGCCAATTTAGCTTCATTCAATAGGTATGCGGTAACATCAGATTGGTTTGCCAATAAAAGCCCTTCTTTTGTTTTTCTACCAACTATATCAATTTGTACTGTAAGGTAAATTGCTGCCTGCGGCTCTATTGCATCAACCGAGAACCCTTCGGATTTTAATTGAACAAATCCATCATAGAGATTTTTAAGCCGGTAAAACAATTCACTTTTAAAATGAATGAAATATTTTTCAAGTTCGCTTTCATTCATTAAAAATTTTGCGACGGCTTTTTGTTCTGCCATTGGCGCCCAAGATCCAACATGGCTATTAATTGCTTTCATTTTTGTAATCAATTCTTCCGGTCCCATTGACCATCCCACCCTTACTCCTGTAGCCGCGAAAGCTTTACTGATTCCATCTACAAAAATGGTATACTCCTTCATTGCGGGTCTTAATGAAACCGGGTTGTGATGCTCTGTGTTCCCAAAAGTAAGTTTCCAATATATCTGATCATACAGTACATATAATTTCTTTTGGCCTTCGGTCCTACTTTCATTTTCCGCCAGAACCAAATCGCAGATGGCACCCAACTCTTCTTTTCCGAATACAGTTCCTGTTGGATTTAACGGAGAGCATAATGCCAGCAAAGTAGCGTCTTTGATATGAGGAGCTATTTGAGAAGCGGTTGGCATAAAGTTGTTTTCTCTCAATGCCTCAATCAATACATGTTCCCCATCATTAAAATGTGTATAGTGATTGTTGTTCCAGCTGGGAACAGGATAAATAACTTTATCGCCTTTATCTACTATTGTTCTGAATATTGAATAAATCAGCGGCCTTCCTCCGTTTGAGATTAAAATTTCCGATTCTGAATAATGTAAGTTTTCGTGTTTTTCAATAAAAACGGATACAGCCCTTCTTAAATCTTGTTCTCCCTCGGCAGTAGGATATGTCGTGTATCCATCATCGTAAGCTTTTTTGATTTCAGCTTTCAAAACTGCAGGAATGGGAAATTGGGTTGAATCAAAATCTCCTATTGTAAAATTGAAGATATGCTCACCTGCTTTTATTTTTTCCTTGATAATTCCCCCCAGCTTCACTATCTCTGAAGAAATTAGTGTTTCCGCCAGTTTGCTGAATACTTTCTTACCCATTTATTCTTTTTTTTCTTTGCAAAAGTAGAGTTTACAAACCATAAGACTAAAACGTACAAAAGAAAATAACGAGTAGATTCTTTGGACTTCCGCGCCTTATTGGTTTTTTACTTTTATTAATATTACGCTTATTTTATTAAAAATATTTCTTTTTTTTTATTATAATGAAAGATATTTTTTAATCATTAAATGAAAAACGTAAAAATACTTAATTGTTTGTATATTTGTGTTAATAAGTTTGAATTTTTACATGTAGCTGAAAAATTGAGTTGATGATTTTTTTTCGACTTAATATATCTTTACATTAATTCAATTCTTTCAATACATTTTCAACCGGAACAACGCTTATTTGTTATGTTTAATTTAATTCTTTTTGGTCCTCCCGGAAGTGGAAAAGGTACCCAAAGCGAAAAGCTGATTGCAAAATACAATTTGAAGCACCTGAGTACCGGCGATTTACTCCGTTCTGAAATAGCCAACCAAACAGCATTGGGCTTGGAGGCAAAAAAAGTTATGGATAAAGGCGAATTGGTTCCTGATGAAGTTGTCATTGGAATGATAAGCACAGCAATTGATCAAAATCCTGATGCAAAGGGATTTCTATTTGACGGCTTTCCCAGAACTTCCGCTCAGGCTGAAGCATTGGATAAATTATTGGATCTTAAAAAAACCTCCATTTCAATAATGCTTGCACTTGATGTAAGTGAAAATGAATTGATCAAAAGACTGGTTAAAAGAGGGGAAACTAGCGGCAGATCTGATGATGTAAATGAAGATATCATCAGAGCACGTATCACAGAATACCATAAAAAAACCACTGCCGTGGCCGATTATTACAAACAATTTGATAAAGTGGTCTTAATTAAAGGAGAGGGCTCCGTTGAAGAAATCTTCGACCAAATCTGCCTGCAAATTGACAACATTATTTAATCCATTCATTTCCGTATTTGGAACTCTTCTCAATACAGAAGATTCGTGTAATTGTCTCTTTCAAATGAAAGGATAATCAATCATAAAGCTTTCCTTTCATTTTTTCTTGCAATATTAGTTTTACTAATTCTTTGGCATTTCATTTATCCATGTGTTTCAATACACCGAAGGATTTTTCTTTTGAATAAATCGATTTAATTATCTTGCCTATTATATTCATTTACTTTTCAGTATTTGATTTGAACACTTGTCAATTTAAAAAGATTGTTATGCTGAAACTAGAAAACTATATTCATGGCAAATGGGTTGCTGGAGAAGGTGAGGGACAAATTTTATTCAATGCCGTCAATGCAAAACCCATTGCATCGGCCTCTACTAAGGGACTACATTTTTCTGAGGTATTGGATTACGGAAGAAAAATCGGTAACCCGGCATTAAGAAAATTGACTTTTCAAGAAAGAGGTAGAATGTTGAAAGCTTTGGCGATGCACCTTTTAGAAAAAAAAGAAAAGTTTTACGCATTAAGCTATCAAACAGGAGCAACAAAAATTGACAGCTGGATTGATATTGAAGGAGGAATCGGAAATCTATTTTCAAACGCCTCTTTGCGAAGAAAGTTGCCCGACGAAACATTTACTTTAGACGGAGATCCTATCGGATTAAGCAAACAACATACTTTTATGGGACACCACATTCTTGTTCCAAAAGAAGGCGTTGCTGTTCACATCAATGCATATAATTTCCCGGTGTGGGGAATGTTAGAAAAAATTGCCGTTAACTTACTAGCTGGCGTACCCGCAATAGTAAAGCCCGCTACAGTAACTTCCTATCTCACAGAAGCTGTAGTAAAAGAAATCATCGCATCCAAAATTTTACCGGAAGGGTCATTGCAATTGATTTGCGGAAGTGCGGGGAATCTACTCGACTTTGTTACTTCTCAGGATGTTGTAACCTTTACAGGGTCTGCTCATACGGGTATGATGTTGAAGTCTCATCCAACTATCATTTCAGAAAATGTTCCATTCAACATGGAAGCTGATTCTCTGAACTGTATCGTTTTAGGTAATGATGTTGTGCCGGGTATGCCTGAATGGGATTTGTTTGTGAAAGAACTTAAAAAAGAAATGACTGTAAAAGCAGGACAAAAATGTACAGCAGTTCGAAGAATTTTTGTTCCTGAAAATAAAATGGAAGATGCATGGAAATCTGTGGTTATTGAATTAGAGAAAATAGTAATTGGGAATCCATTGAACGAAAAAGTAAGAATGGGATCATTGGCAGGTAATGAACAACGCAATGAGGTAAAATCACAGGTTCAAAAGCTACTGGCCTCAAGCGAAATTTTGTACGGCTCATTGGACAGTGTTTCCGTAATGGATGCAGATGCGAATATCGGCGCCTTCATGAGTCCTATTCTTCTGTTAAACAAAACTCCATTTACCTCTGAAGAACCTCATAATATAGAAGCTTTCGGCCCTATAAGCACGATTATGCCGTATAAGAATATAGAGGATGCTATTGAACTCAGTAAAAAAGGAAAGGGAAGTTTATGCTCATCCATTGTAACGAACGATGCCTCCATTGCTAAAAAATATGTATTGGGTGCAGCTAGTCACCACGGCAGAATATTGGTACTGAATAATGAATGCGCAAAAGAAAGCACAGGCCACGGTTCACCATTACCTTTACTTGTTCATGGAGGACCAGGAAGGGCTGGTGGTGGGGAGGAAATGGGAGGACTTAGGGGTATTAAACATTATTTACAAAGAACAGCCATACAGGGCTCTCCAACAATGATTACCGCTATCAGTAATGTTTATCAACAATATTCTAAAGGCAATACAGAAGGCATACATCCCTTTAAAAAATATTTCGAAGAACTAACTATCGGAGATCAAATTGTTACCGAAAAAAGATTGATTACATCCGAGGACATTGATCGTTTTGCTGATTTAAGCGGAGACCATTTTTATGCGCACATGATCAATACCGACTTTAATGGAACGATGTTTGAAGAACAAGTAGCTCATGGTTATTTTATCATGAGTGCCTCTGCAGGTTTATTCGTAGATAGTTATGAAAAAAACCCAGTCTTGCTTAATTATGGAATTGATGAACTTCGATTTACAAAACCAATGTATGCCGGAG
Source organism: Chitinophaga pinensis (assembly GCA_945872815.1). Taxonomy (GTDB): domain Bacteria; phylum Bacteroidota; class Bacteroidia; order Chitinophagales; family Chitinophagaceae; genus Ferruginibacter; species Ferruginibacter pinensis_C. The sequence goes on along the minus strand of CAMCAY010000010.1, from coordinate 38,132 downwards.
CTTCCCTTTACATAAGGTTCACCTGCAAAGAAAAAATTGCGCAGGAAATGAAAGAAATCAACCCCGATGTGCCCATGACAAAAGGTATGGATATCCCCAAAGGAATAGTAAAATGGCTGGTGGAAATGTTTGATGAAACGAACGAATTGGTTGGTATTGCAACAATTCTCACAATGGTTGAAATGAAAAACAAAATATAATTGTATGGAAGAAAATCATTTAAACGGCTATGTGGAATCATCCACTTCGAATAGTATTACTACAATAGAATTTTTTCATCCTCAGAGCAACTCTCTTCCCGGAAAAATTTTGAATACGCTTGCCGAATCAATTCGGGAAGCAGGAATGAATACAGAATCTACTGTCATCATTCTCAAAAGTGGTGGTAATAAAACATTTTGTGCAGGAGCCTCCTTTGATGAGTTGATTCAGATAAAAAACGAATCAGAGGGATTGGATTTTTTTAGCGGTTTTGCGAAAGTGATCAATGCCATTAGAACCTGTCCGAAATTTGTTATAGCCAGAATTCAGGGGAAATGTGTTGGAGGTGGCGTTGGACTTGCTGCTGCAAGCGATTATGCGTTAGCGTTAGATACTGCTGATGTGAAGCTAAGTGAACTGGCTGTTGGGATTGGTCCTTTCGTGGTTGGTCCCGCCGTTGAAAGAAAAATGGGCACAAGTGCATTTACGGCTCTTTCCATTGATGCAAGCTCCTGGCGCAATAGCTCCTGGGCTTTTGCTAACGGTTTGTATGCAGAATTACACCACAATGTAGAGGAATTGGATGCCGCTGTTGAAAAACTTGCCATCAACTTATCTAAATCAAGCCCAGAAGCCATGAAAGAATTAAAAAAAGTATGTTGGAAAGGAACTGAAAACTGGAACGAACTTCTTATGGAAAGAGCCGCCATCAGCGGAAGATTGATTCTGAGTAGTTTTTCCAAAAATGCTATAGAAAAATTCAAAGCAAAATAATTATACATGAATTTAAAGAACAATAAAATTCTAATAACCGGCGGTGCGTCTGGCATTGGTAAAGGGCTTGCAGAAAGATTTCTAAAAGATGGCAATACCATCATTGTGTGCGGTAGAAGAAATGAAGTATTAGAAGAATTGAAACAAAAACACCCTTCCATCATTACAAAAGTTTGTGATCTTTCTGTTGAATCAAAAAGAATAGAGTTGTTAGAATGGGTTAAAGAAAATCATCCGGATCTGAATGTGCTTGTGAACAATGCTGGTATACAAAATTGGATGTCAATTGAAGAGGACGATTTCTTCATTAGGGCTAAAAACGAATTAGCTGTAAATGTGGAAGCGCCCATTCACCTTACCGCACTATTTATTAAATTACGTTCACTATCCACAATAATTAATGTAACCTCCGGATTATCTTTTTGTCCGCTCACTAAAGTGTCTGTTTATTCTGCTACTAAAGCATTTTTTCATTCCTTTACGTTGTCAATGCAAGAGGTTTTAAAAATTAAAAACATTGAAGTAATTGAATTGATTCCTCCTGCTATCAATACAGATTTGGGAGGAAAGGGCATTCACGACGACGCGCCGCCCGTTCATGAATTGATTGACGCTGTATTTAATCAATTGGCAGATGGAAAAAAGACGCTTACTTTTGGAATGAGTGACAAACTATCCAATGCAAGTGCAGATGAACTTAAATTGATTTTTGAAAGAATGAACAAATAGTATCTGCTAAAGCCATGAAGGGAAATTTTAATGCTGTTTTTCCAAATGTCAATTATTAAAACAATCTAAAGTAAAAAAACAATCCGTCAATTCTTTAATTTTTATGATGATCCATAAAATTATAAATCAAAATAGTATTCAATTTCCATGCGAGTTTTCAATTTGTACCATTGTAAACGACATGGCCGAATATGAAATGATGAAATGTAGTTTCATAGAGAACGGATTTGATGAGGATTGCGAGTATCTGATTGTTGACAATACCAATACAAACAACTTTGATGCCTATCAAGCCATTTCTCTTTTTTTAAATACTGCTAAGGGGAGATTTTTAATTTTAGTTCATCAAGATGTGAGGGTCGTTGATAATAAGATACAATTAAAAAATTGCTTACACAATCTGGATATAAAGCATCCTTCTTGGGCTATTTGCGGAAATGCCGGAGCCATTGATTATCACGAGTCGGCTGTTTATATTACTTATCCCGAAAAAAAAGACATTACAAAAATTGAGTTTCCGGTTAAAGTAAAATCTCTCGACGAAAACTTTTTACTGTTAAAGAGATCGTCCAACTTAACCATATCAACCAATCTAAAGGGCTTTCATCTTTATGGCACTGATCTCTGTATCATTGCGAAATTTTTGGGATTTACTTCTTATGTAATTCCATTTATGGTGATGCACCTTAGCGAAGGAAATATGGCCTCACTGCAACTTCATAAAGGAGATTTTATAAAAACGTACGGGAGTAAAATGGAGATTGGTTACATGCAAACAACTTGTACCAGTTTTTATTTAAGCAACAGTGCTTTTAAAAATATTATTCTCAACTCCAAAATTCCTTTTTTCTTAATAAAACAAATGAAGCGCTACCCTTATTTATTAGGAAAATTGTTCGCATTTGTTAAGGGAAAAATCAAGCAGTAAATTTAATTGTTTTAAAACTATCGATTTTATTTTTTAAAGTTTGAACTACAAGTTTAGTATCCAGCAATTCCACTTTATTTTTAATTGCCAGCATGGCTAATTCTTTTCTAGATTTACTTACTTTTTTAATTTCCCTCGCAAACAAATAGAATGATTTTAAAAAGCCGATATTTAGCTTTAATATATTAAACAGCATTTCAAAAAACAATTGTATGAACCACTGGGCCAGTTGAAAGCTATTGAGATGAATGGCATGCAAAAAAAACTTGTTTCGATTGTAGATTTGTCTAATGTAATTTTTCGACTTCTTTTTTTTAATTGTTACCGAAGTCTTGTGATAGCATACAGCATGGTGTTCATAATAACATTTCCATCCCATTCTCCATGCACGCAAACTCAGTTCAAAATCCTCCACATAAAAAGGAGCAAATAATTCATTAAACCCCATCAATTCAATTATTTTCTTTCGGTCTACAAATGCATTGGCGCCTGAAAGATAAATAGAATAAAGCCTGTCGTTAGGTTGGGGGGTTTCTGCGTAATAGTTTTTGTTGGTTTTTATTTTTGCTCCTTGAAAATATGGATATTTCGCTGCATCTTGTATCGTGTCTGTGTCCCATTCGTTTATTCTTCCCATTACTCCAAAGGTCTTTTCATCTTCAAAGTATTTAAATAAGGGATTAAAATAATGCTCAGTTACTTTCAAATCATTGTTCATTACAAACACATAATCATACCTCGCAGCAAAAATTCCTTTGTTTACTGTAGGAGAAAATCCTTTGTTTGTTTCTTGCTTCAACAAATGAATTTCAGGAAAATTTGATAGTATATAATTAATGGAGTCATCCTTTGAACAATCGTCGCAAACAATTACTTCATAAGAAAGGTTGGTTGCTTTCAAAGCTATAAATAGCGGAGGCAATATTTCCGGCAGCAACTCTCTGCCGTTAAAATTAGGTATGACAACGGAAATTCCTTTATTATCCAATTTTTTTTAAACAAAGAAACTAAAGATTGATATAGTATACAAATAATTTGTTTTGCATTCCATATAATATTATCTAATTTGCTACTGATTATGTGGCAAAATTTAAAAGAAAAATGTCTGTCCGGAGATTTCAAATCTTTAGCACGATGTATTTCGTTAGTGGAGAATGAAGTGGAGGGGTATATGTCATTTTTGGAAAACCTTTCTGAAAGTGACAATACAACTATTATAGGTATAACAGGTCCTCCGGGTGCAGGAAAAAGCACCTTAACAGATGGCTTGATTTCAGAGCTTTTATCAAAAGAAAAAAAAGTAGCAGTAGTTTGCGTAGATCCTTCTTCCCCATTTAATTTCGGAGCTATTCTTGGAGATAGAATCAGAATGAGTGAATGGTATAACAATAAAAATGTTTTTATTCGTTCGCTTGCAAGCAGGGGTGCATTAGGGGGATTAAATTTTAAGATTATTGAAATTACAAGTATTTTAAAATCCGCTGGTTTTGATTACATCATTTTAGAAACGGTGGGTGTTGGTCAAAGCGAAGTTGAAATTGCCGGTATTGCAGATCAAACTATTGTTGTTCTTGTTCCTGAATCAGGAGATGAAATTCAAAATATGAAGGCGGGTTTAATGGAAATTGCTGATGTGTTTGTAGTGAATAAATCAGACAGGCCTGGCACAGATACATTCATAAAAAATCTGAAACTAATGCTTGCCACATCTAATAATCCCGAAACAAGACAAATACCTGTTGTAAGTGTAATTGCATCGCAAAAAAAAGGATTGGATATTTTAACAAACATGATATTAAATCCAACTTCATTCAGTAAAAAACAAGAAAGAAAAACGATGTTGTTGGTTGAAAAAGCATATCAAATCATTCAACAAAAAAGAATGAAAAACGTAGACAAAGAAAAACTCTATATAGAAATCAAACAAAACGAAAACACTAATATTTTTAAATTCGCCAGCAATTACTATTAATACATACACCCTTTAAACCGTCTTTGCCAATAAATGTCTTTGAATGATCATACCCCTTTAAAAAAAATTTTATTGGCTGCGCCAAATCATTTTGACATTTATCATTTGATGCAAAAAGACTTGATTGCATTGGGTTATGATGTAACAATTGTTTTATCTGAAATACCATTTCAATACAATAACTTTCTTCAGAGAGCATATAATTTTTTCAGAAAAGTTGTATTTAAAGATTTTAATTTCAAAAAAAAATTGATTCATGAAAAATATAAAAATTATTTCAATGAAAAAATATCTGAACAAGCAGAATTTGATTACGCGTTGTTTTTGAGAGCTGATTTATTTGATTCTGAGCTAATTCAATTAGCGAAAGCGAAATCAAATAAATTGATTTCTTATCATTATGATGGGTTAAAAAGATATCCAGGTATTTTTGGGAAAATACAACTGTTTGACAAATTCTTTGTGTTTGATCCTGAGGATTTGGGGATTGATGAAAAAGTAAGTCCTGTTACCAATTGCTATTTTGAATTTAATTCAGAAATAAATTATCAGCATAACAATCATCCAAAAAATAATTTTTATTATTTAGGCTCTTATGAAGAAAATCGATTTGCCATTTTAAAAAAATTGATTGCTTTTACTAAAAGCAGAAACATCTCTGCAAAGTTTGAAATCTTGTTCACAAAAAAAATAAAAAATAAAGAATGGATAATTAAAAAAAATCCGGAAATCACTTTTATTAAATCTTTTAGGAAATACGAATCATACATGGATTTAGTAAAAAATTCCAAGGTGATTATTGACTTGGTTGTTGCTGATCACAATGGTTTATCTTTCAGAGTATTTGAAGCGCTTAAGTATAAAAAAAAGCTAATCACTACTAACCAATACGTCAAGTATTATGACTTCTATGATTCAAATAATATCTTTATTTTAAAAGAAGATAATTATAATGATTTGGATGAGTTTCTGGCATCGGAATACAAAAAACTGGATCAAAAACTATATGAAAAATATGGATTTACTAACTGGTCTAATTACATTTTGGATATAGCCCCACATATTCCAATACATTTACCATCTTACGATTATTAATATCATAAACAGCAAATAGTTTCATTAATAAAAAATGATGGGATTTAAAAATTCTAAACAAGGTTGCGAAAAATCAAATTACTTATTTTTTTCCGCTCTCCACCACCTGTAAGCAATTACACCCATTATTAAAAATGGTGTCAGCATAAGGTAAATAATGCCATTATTCAGCCCCAATGCAGGCTTTTCACCCAATTGTGAAGCTGTTTTGGTGCACATAGAGCATTGTGCCTGATTTATCAATGGCAACATCAAAACAATTATAGTAGTGAATAGTATAGTCAATTGTTTTTTCACAAATCAAAGATAGTATTTTAACAAAAAAGTCCGCTGAAACAGCGGACTCTATATTTATGCGATTAAGCTTCTTGCGACATTGATTTACTTACACGCTTTCTTTCATCCTCATTTAAAATTGTTTTTCTAAGGCGAATGTTTTTAGGAGTTACTTCTATACATTCATCTTGCTGAATGTACTCCATGCATTCTTCAAGCGTCATAAGAATTTTTGGAGCAGCGCGGCTGGCATCATCACTTCCGCTTGCTCTATGGTTGGTAAGCTTTTTAGCTTCCGTTGCATTCACCACCAAATCTCCCGGCTTAATGTGTTCTGCAATAATCTGACCTGCATATACATCATCTCCCGGATCAACAAAGAATCTTCCTCTGTCTTGCAATTTGTCTATGGAATATGCTGTTGTTTTTTCTGTAGTTTTTGATAGCAATACACCATTGTTTCTTCCGGGTATTGGCCCTTTCCATGGTTTGTATTCCAAGAAACGATGCGCCATTACCGCTTCTCCTGCAGTGTTGGTCAACATGTTGCTTCTCAATCCTATCAACCCTCTTGAAGGAATTTCGAATTCCAAATGCTGCATTTCTCCTTTGGTTTCCATGATCAGCATTTCACCCTTACGTTGAGTAACCATATCAATTACTTTTCCGCTGTACTCGGCAGGCACATCTACGACGAGGTTTTCATAGGGCTCATATTTTTTTCCGTCAATGTGTTTTACCAATACCTGAGGTTGACCAATGGTTAACTCAAATCCTTCTCTTCTCATAGTTTCAATCAGAATTCCCAAATGAAGAATCCCGCGACCATACACTAAAAAACTATCAGCACTATCCGAATCTTCCACTCGCAATGCAAGATTTTTTTCAGTTTCTTTGAACAAGCGATCACGCAAGTGACGACTTGTTACAAACTTTCCTTCTTTTCCAAAGAAAGGAGAATTGTTAATTCCGAATAGCATGCTCATCGTTGGCTCATCTACGCTGATAACAGGCAATGCTTCCGGATTATCAATATCTGCAATCGTATCTCCAATATTAAAATCATCTAAGCCAACCACAGCACAAATATCTCCTGCAAATACTTCTTCCGTTTTTTTCTTGCCCATTCCCTCAAATACATACAGCTCTTTAATTCTCATTTTCTTTGTACTTCCGTCTGCCTGAACCAATGATATTTGCTGGTTTTCTTTCAAACTTCCTCTGGCAACTTTTCCCACTGCTATCCTTCCTAAAAATGAAGAATAATCCAATGAGGTGATTTGCATTTGTGAAGTCCCCTGATTTGCTTTTGGCTCAGGTACATATTTTATTATCCCATCCAACAAAGGAGCAATATTATCAATGGGTGTCAATGAATCATTGAACCATCCATTCTTTCCCGATCCATAGAAAGTAGGGAAATCCAATTGTTCTTCCGTAGCATCTAAATTGAAAAACAACTCAAAAACTGCATCATGTACTTCGTCCGGACGACAGTTTGGTTTGTCTACTTTATTAATCACTACTATAGGACGTAAACCAAGTGCCAAGGCCTTTTGTAACACGAAACGCGTTTGTGGCATAGGTCCTTCAAAGGCATCCACCAACAACAATACGCCGTCTGCCATTTTCAATACCCTTTCCACCTCTCCTCCAAAATCCGAGTGACCAGGGGTATCAATAACGTTGATTTTTACATCTTTATATGTAACAGAAACGTTTTTGCTGAAAATAGTTATTCCTCTTTCTCTCTCCAGATCATTGCTGTCCATTATCAACTCTCCAGTCTCTTGGTTTTCCCTGAAAACTTTGGTTGCGTGTAAAATCTTGTCAACCAATGTTGTTTTACCGTGATCTACGTGAGCAATAATTGCGATGTTGCGAATATTCATTTGATTGTTTTTCTGATTTTCCAGCCGAATTAAATATTATTTTTTCGGTTTTTGACTTTTAAAAAGTTTTCGACTGTTTTTTTTGACGTGCAAAGGTAATAATTTTTGGCGGGTTTTCAAGGTTAATCAAGTAATTACTTGTTAAATCAATGATTTACAAAGACATTCATATTAAATACACTCATTTAAATCAATCAGACTATTAGAGTTTTGTCTAATTTTACTCAAGCGAAAAAATCATGCCGTTTAAATTAGTTTCAGAATATAATCCCGCAGGTGATCAGCCCGAAGCTATCAAACAATTAACCAAGGGTATTCTAGGTGGAGAGCGACATCAGACATTGCTGGGCGTTACCGGAAGCGGAAAAACCTTTACAATGGCTAATGTGATTCAGCAGTTGCAAAGACCCACTTTAGTATTAACTCATAATAAAACACTGGTAGCACAATTATATGGAGAGTTCAAACAATTTTTTCCAGACAATGCAGTTGGGTATTTTGTTTCTTATTATGATTATTATCAACCTGAAGCATACTTGCCTGTTTCCAACACCTACATTGAAAAAGATTTGAGCATAAATGAGGAATTGGACAAACTTCGACTACAGGCCACCGCACAATTGCTTAGCGGAAGAAGAGACATTGTAATTGTAGCAAGTGTGAGTTGTATTTATGGTATGGGAAATCCCACTGAATATGAAAATGGAATCATCCGCATTAAAACCGGAGACGTCATTTCAAGACAAGGCTTTCTTCATGCATTGGTTAATTCGCTTTATCACCGAAGTCAGGTTGAGTTTGGCAGAGGTACCTTTCGAGTAAATGGTGATACGATAGACATCAATCTTCCTTATGTTGATTTTGGATACAGAATTTGTTTTTTCGGAGATGAAATAGAAAGCATTGAAACGCTCGAACTTTCAACAGGAAAGAGAATAGGTACAGTTGAAAATGCAGCGATTTTTCCCGCCAACTTATATTTGGCACCCAAAGATATGATGGCGCAAGTTATCAATGAAATACAAGATGAATGTGCCGCTCAAGTAGCCTATTTTAAAAGTGCAGGAAAATTAATGGAAGCTCAGCGTATAAGCGAGCGCGTTAGTTATGATTTAGAGATGATTCGTGAGCTAGGATATTGTACTGGCATTGAAAATTATTCCCGTTTTTTTGACAGAAGAAAGCCTGGCACCAGACCTTTCTGCCTGATTGATTATTTTCCCAAAGATTTTCTTACAATTATTGACGAAAGCCATCAAACCATACCGCAAATCAGCGGAATGTATGGTGGTGACAGAAGCAGAAAACTCGTACTGGTTGATTATGGATTTCGTTTGCCATCTGCAATGGATAACAGGCCTCAGAATTTCAATGAATTTGAAAACATCACCGATCAAATCATTTTTGTATCTGCAACTCCAGGAGAATATGAATTGCAAAAATGTGAAGGAGTAGTTGTAGAGCAAGTAGTAAGGCCAACCGGATTGTTAGATCCTCCTATTGAAGTGAGACCCACCTTAAATCAGATTGATGATTTGCTGGAAGAAATTGATAACAGAATCAACAAAGGAGAACGTGTGTTGGTAACCACATTAACCAAACGAATGGCCGAAGAAATGAACACCTATTTTGGACGCATCAATATCAAAGCTAAATATATCCATAGCGATGTGGATACTTTGGAGCGGGTTGAAATTCTTAGGGAACTTCGATTAGGTATCATTGATGTGCTTGTAGGTGTAAACTTATTGAGAGAGGGTCTTGATTTACCAGAGGTGTCCCTTGTAGCGATTATGGATGCTGATAAAGAAGGGTTTCTCCGAAACGAAAGAAGTTTAACTCAAACAGCAGGAAGAGCTGCAAGAAACGCAAATGGCTTAGTCATTTTCTATGCCGATAAAATTACGGCAAGTATTCAAAAAACAATGGATGAAACACAGCGAAGAAGAGAAAAACAAATCGCCTATAATATTAAACACAACATCACTCCTGTAACAATTCAAAAAAGCATAGATCAAGTAATGGCACAGGGCAGCGTATTAGATGTGAAAGGATATGACCCGTCTAATCCTTATGCCATTCAAAACGAAGTCGCACCCGTCTCTTTGGCTGCAGAAGAAGAGCAGCAATACGTCACCATTCCCCAAATTGAAAAAGCTATTGTAAAAACCAAAAAAGAAATGGAAAAAGCAGCAAAAGACCTTGATTTTATGGAAGCTGCGAGATTAAGAGATAAAATGTTTGAACTCAAAAATCAGCTGGAGTCGATGAAAAATCAAAAAGTTTGATTCTTTAGGGCACACGGTAATTTGTAAGAATTCTGTGAGATAATTGCACGCCGGCGCTATCTTTTACAATTCTTTCCACTTCCCCAACTCCTCTTGCATAATAAACATTGGTATTGGTAACCAATACTGTATCTAAAAAACTTCTTTCTTGAACAACCGTTACATCAACAAACAAATTTCCGTTTACATTTCTTGTAATGGATTTGTTGGTTATCTTGTACTGAGTACTGTTAGCAATTGGATTACCTGGAAAGTAATCCAGCCAATTTCCACCAACTGGAAGTGATTCTTTTAAAGCAGTATGGAAAACCAAATCACTACCAAAGTCATAAGTTAAGAAAGTAGTATTATTGTCAGTACAGTTGTGATAAACAATTTCTCCTGCACCATTATCTGTTACCTTGTAATCTACCCCATTAATGGTGGTGTCACTAAGAAACAAATAGTTGTAATCTGTGGTTGTTGTACCCAATGCTGTTGTATCTACATAAGTATAGGTTGATTCGTCGCACCATGGGTAAAATGTACATGATTTACAATCTCCGGTTTGATTATTGAGTACACCCGGAAGCTGATTATTTTCCTGGCTTTTTTCCTTGGTACAAGAAAATATCAAAATCAATACGGTTGATATTCCCAATAAATATTTAAAGAGACGATTCATTTTTTTGTTTTGCAACAAAAATAATACTTTAATCTATATTATTAATACGAATCCGAATTATGCAGTCAAACTTTAACTTTATTATTTGGCTGCTCTTTTCAATCAATTGTTATACTTTTATGTAATGCAAAAGAAATTGTTTTTATTGGATGCGATGGCACTCGTTTTCAGAGCTTATTATGCCCTTATTCGCAGTCCGCGTGTTACCCAAAATGGAAAAAATACCAACTCGCAATTCGGATTCACCAATACGCTTATAGACCTTATTAACAATCAAAAACCTACCCATTTGGCTGTTTGTTTTGATACCCATGCCCCAACAGAAAGGCATACTGATTTTGCAGACTACAAGGCCAATAGACAGGAAGCCCCTGAAGATATTATTTCGGCAATTCCAGACATAAAAAAAATCATTCAGGGTTTTAATATTCCGGTAGTAGAAATGGATGGATTTGAAGCAGATGATGTGATTGGCACATTGGCTAAACAAGCCGCAGAAGCAGGATATGATGTATACATGGTAACGCCCGATAAAGATTACGGGCAATTGGTTTCAGAAAAAATAAAAATTTACAAGCCGCCTTATCAGGGAGGTGCTTTTGAAATTCTAGGTCCCGAAGAAGTTTGTAAAAAATGGGATATTGAATCTGTTGCTCAAGTAATTGATATACTTGGAATGATGGGTGATGCCGTTGATAATATTCCCGGAATTCCAGGGGTAGGTGAGAAGACTGCAGCCAAGTTGTTAAAAGAATATGGTTCCATTGAAAATGTACTCGAACACGCAGAAAAAATAAAAGGAGCTTTAGGCGAAAAAATACGTAATGGTAAAGAGATGGCCATCATGAGCAAAAAACTTGCAACCATCATTACCAATGTACCTGTTGAATTTCACGAGGAGAATTTTCGTTTAAAAGAATTAAACAAAGAAGCACTAACCGAAATCTTTACCGAGCTTGAATTTAAAACAATTGGCAAAAGAATTCTGGGAGAAGAAGTTCAAATTTCAACAGCCTCTGTTGCTGTAACAACAAATGGACAAAAGGATCTTTTTGGAAACAGTGTTGAAACAAAAACTTCACTGACTCCTACCATTGAGAAAGAAGAAAATGTTTATTCGACTGCCGACAAAAATATCAACAACACCCCTCATCATTACCATCTAGTAAAAACAGCTGCAGAAATAAAAGCGCTGATTACTACATTAAAAGATGTAGAGGAAATTTGTTTTGATACTGAAACAACTAACATTGATGCAAACATTGCAGAATTAGTAGGGATGAGCTTTTCCATTAAAAAAGGAGAAGCTTACTACGTTCCCTGTCCTCCGAACAAAAATGAATGTATAGAATTATTAAATCATTTTGAGCCATTATTTGAAAGTGAAAAAATATGTTGGATAGGTCAAAATGTAAAATATGATTTTCTACTGCTGAAGTGGTATGGAATCGAACCTAAAGGAAAAATATTTGATACTATGCTGGCTCATTATGTAATAGAGCCGGAAGGAAAAAGAAGCATGGATGTGCTAAGTGCCAAGTACCTTGGCTACGAGCCAATTCATATTGAAGAATTGATTGGAAAAAAAGGCAAACATCAAGGCAATATGCGTGATGTAGAGCCCGAAAAAATCAAGGAGTATGCAGGGGAAGATGCAGACATCACGCTTCAGTTAAAAAATGTATTTACACCTCAAATTAATTCATGCGGCGTTGAAAAAATATTCAATGAAGTGGAGTTGCCTTTGGTAAAAGTGCTCACAGATATGGAGTTTGAAGGCATAAAAGTAGATGTGAGTTTTCTAAACGCCTATTCAAAAGATCTTGAAAAAGACGCTAAAGAGGTGGAAGAACTTGTTTATCAACAAGCTGGCGTTCGGTTTAATTTAGCATCTCCCAAACAATTGGGTGAAGTATTATTTGAAAAATTAAAGTTGGACCCTAAAGCCAAAAAGACTAAAACAGGACAATATGCTACTGGCGAGGATGTATTGATAAAATTAGCCAATCAACATAAAATATGCAACGACATTCTCTCATTCAGAGAGTTGACAAAATTAAAATCCACTTATGTTGATACATTGCCGTTGCTGATTAATCCTAAAACAAATAGAGTACATACCAGTTATGCTCAGGCCGTTGCAGTAACCGGAAGACTCAGCAGCAACAATCCCAATCTGCAAAATATTCCCATACGTACGGACAGAGGAAAAGAAATACGAAAAGCTTTTGTTGCAAGAGATGCAGAGCATATTTTAATGTCAGCTGATTATTCGCAAATAGAATTACGAATTGTTGCGGCCATCAGCGGTGATGAAAATATGTGCACTGCTTTTAAAACTGGGAAAGACATTCATACTGCTACTGCTGCTAAAGTATTCAATGTAAACGAATCAGATGTCACCAAAGAAATGCGTTATAAAGCCAAAAGCGTAAACTTCGGTATCATATACGGTCAAGGTGCTTTCGGATTGGCTGAAAACCTTGGTATATCAAGGACTGAGGCCAAAGAAATCATAGATAACTACAAGACTCAGTTTCCAAATATTCAAAAATACATGGATGACAGCATTGCATTTGCCAAAACTAACGGTTACGTACAAACGCTGATGGGCAGAAAGCGCTGGTTGAAAGATATTAATTCAGCAAATTTTACAGTAAGAGGATTTGCAGAACGCAATGCGATCAATTCGCCAATACAAGGAACAGCGGCCGACATGATTAAACTTGCCATGATTAAAATTCACAAGGAATTTAAAAAACATGGCTTCAAATCTAAAATGATTTTACAGGTACATGACGAACTTGTTTTTGATGTACTTAAGGATGAAATAGAAAAAGTAAAGCCGGTAATTTTGGATTGCATGCAACATGCATTATCGCTACCAAATGATGTACCTACTGATGCCGAATTGGGTTCAGGATCAAACTGGCTGGCTGCTCACTGATAAATAACATGCAATGAAACCTTTATTAATATATTGTTATGATGCTTATTGTGGGTGGTGTTATGCATTCAGCCCTATCATGAAGGACATAGCCGAAGATTTTAAAAATAAACTGGAGGTTGAAGTATTAAGTGGCGGTATGATACTTCCTGAAAAACCAACGCATATAAGAGTTAGTGCAGCATTTATATCAAAAGCGTACAAAACCGTAGAAGAACATAGCGGTATCAAATTTGGTGCGGATTATTTATGGCATATTTTTAATCCGGAAGAAAGCGACTGGTATCCTAATTCTGAGAAATCAGCCATCGCAATGTGTATTTTCAAAGAGTATTATCCAGAAAGAACAGCAGAATTTGCTTCCGATCTTCAGTACTCGCTTCATTTTGAAGGAAGAGACCTTACCGACAATGAGGCTTATAGACATTTACTGGAAAAATACAGCATTCAAGAAGAAGCATTTTATTCGAAACTATCCAGTGATGAATATAAACAAATGGCTTATTATGAATTCTCTCTTGTGAAACAACTAAAAGTGGATGGCTATCCTACGGTATTTATACAAACCAACGATTCTACTTTTCACATGGTAGCAAAAGGATTCACTGATTATGATACTCTAAAAAACAGAATCGAAGCTGTTATCGTTAATCTTGAAAATAAAGAATGTTAGAATTTATAAAAACATTTTTTCTGCGATATCAACACTTTCCGGTTTGCCCACGTCAATAAATCGCCCTTCATTGTATTCGTAACCATACACAGGATATTCAGATGTAAGACTCAAGTAAGTTTCTGTCAATGAAAATTTTCCTCGTTGAGGAATCAATCCAAAAACATTCGGCTCAAAAACTGCAACACAACTGTAAGCCTTAGAATGTGTTTTTTGATTATGAATAACAATTTTTTTATCTCCGCTCGTCACATTTTCCCAGCCACACAATAGTTTTGAGTCATTGAATAAAAAATTTCGAGAAGACAATCTATTGGAAACTCCTAATGTAATAAGTGCCTTGTTTTTTTTATGCTCCATCAACAAATCATCTAAAGGCAAATCCGTTAAAATATCTGCATTTAGAGTTATAAAAGGATCTGTTCCTTGTAAAAGTGTTTGAGCTTTTAATAAGCCTCCTCCTGTTTCAAGTAGTTCATTTCTTTCATCTGAAATTACAATATTACTTCCCCATCCTTTATTATTTTTAATAGCCTCTATTACCTGATCTGCAAAATGATGTACGTTTACAACAACATCAATAATTCCATATTGTTGGAGGTATTCAATGTTTCTTTGCAACAAAGACTTATTGTTTACTATAGCCAATGCCTTTGGATGCTCATCTGTCCATGGTTTGAATCTTGTACCTAAGCCTGCCGCAAATATCATTGCTTTCATAGAGCCCAATTGTTTTTGTTTAAATGTTGTAAAATAGTCTTTACCCCGAATTTGTTTTTCAGATATCTGTTCAATGCTTCAGCAGCATAAACACTTCTGTGCTGACCTCCTGTGCAGCCAAAATTTATATCCAAGTGTTCAAACCTTCTGTTGATATAATTTTCAACCGAAATATCTACAATGTCATAAATGCTGTTTAAAAAAGCGGGCATATTTGTTTGTTGTTCAAGGTAGTCTTTCACAGGCTTGTCTTGACCGGTTTGTTTTTTATATTCTTCAATTCTTCCCGGATTCAAAATCCCCCTGCAATCAAATACATAGCCGCCACCATTTGATGTCTCATCCTTGGGATAACCATTTTTTAAATAAGAAAAACTGTTTATTCTCACTGTTAATGGTGTTTCGGATGTTGCCTTTGTTATTTCAAATTGACGAATCGTTTCATCTGCAGTTACCTGATTCAATAATTTTTCAAATACAGGAAAACTGATGCCAATTTTTTTGTTGGATAAAAACCATTTCAAATTTTTCAATGCAAGAGGGATGCTGCTTAAAAAATGAGCTTTTCTTTCAAATAAACCCCTGAAACCATAAGCACCTAATACCTGCAATAATCTTATCAATACATACCCATTATACTGGTTGATAAAAAGATCTCTGTTGATTTCTTTTCCCAATAATTCATCAACACAATCCATGTAGTAATCAAGTAACTTGTTTTTCCAGTCCTCGCTAAGATTCGCCTTAGCCTGCCATAATAAAGAAGCAACATCATATTGCAATGCTCCCTTCATTCCTCCCTGATAGTCTATAAAATGAACATCGCCATTCTTTATAATAATATTTCTACTTTGAAAATCACGGAACATAAAATGTTTGTGATCAACATGGGACAAATAATTTCCGATTGCTTCAAAATCATTCAGCAAAGCTTCCTTGTCATAAGGAATCTTCAAAGTATCCAGAAAGTAATATTTGAAATACAACAAATCGCTTATAATGGCCTGTTGACCAAACTCACGACTCGTAATACATTGACTGTAATCGATTTTTTTGTCTGCATTAATTTGCAAATTGGCAAGCGCTTTTACACTTTTTTTAAAAAATTCGAAAGTTAATTCTGTCTGACCATTTTTTTCTAGTTCAAACAGTAATGAATTGTCGCCGAAGTCTTCCTGAAGATAAATAGTGTATTCTTCGTTGACTGCATAAATTTCTGGAACAGGGGAGGAAATGCTTTGGAAAAGTTTTGTAAAATAAAGGAATGTTTTATTTTCTTTTATGTTGAGACTGTAAGTGGCAATATAGCTTTTTTGGTCACTGTCGTATAACCTGAAGTACATGCGGTCGCTTCCGCTCTGAGGAATCTTTTCGATATGAGATAAAGCGATGTTTGTGCATTGAAAAAACAATGCTTTTATATCTTCGATTACTTGATTCATGTATAGGTTTGAGTTTGTAAAATTAGATAAATTTATTGTTTTGGATTTTTCTTTTATTAGAGAATAAAATATAAAAAGACAGAGGCGACAAGTCTCCTTGCCGCCTCTTTTCAAATTAATATTACCAAATTATTATTGGGGGCGTGCTGTGTAAATTTGCAACGTTGCGTTATTCTCTATAATCTGCATATCTAAAGCATCTGATGCTCCGTCTCCATTGCTGTCTGTATTGTTATAACCATAAGCAAAATTGAAAGCGTCATTTTCGGTGTTTGACATATCGTTTATATCAATGGTGCGGTCTTGATCTGTGTTTCCTGAATACAAAGCATATTCACCATTGCCCATATCTTTCATTGGAGCATTGATTCCATCACCATAAGCTTTACTAGCACTATCAGTAAAGTTATAGTAATTGGATTCTGAAATTTTAATTGGAGTTGCGCTCCATGTCTCAATGCTGTTACGATGTTTAAGCGCAATATAATAAATGCTTCCAATTGTCGACTTAGGTAAATAAACACCCATAGTTCCATTTGTATGTAATATTCCTTTTAAACTAAAAGAAGGATTTGCATTAATATTGCTTACAGAATCAGGTGACCATAAATTTACAGTCAATGAATCAGTGGCCGTAGCGTCATTACTCAAGTTTAAATCATGCAAAGATGCCGTCATTGTTGAGTTTCCAATATAAAAACCTTCAAGGAATGCTTTTACATTCAATTGAAGAAGAGAATTACCTGTTACGGTAAAGTTATCAATACGATTTGTTCCTCCGGAACCAAATGTACTTCCTGAGTTAACTGGAGTTGTATTTACATTTACTATTCTGAAATATACATTTGAGCGGTTGTTTATAGAATCTATTGTACTTAAGTCAAAAGATTTTAAAGAGTTGGATTTGTATTGAGTAGAAGACCAACTGTCATTTGTTACAGTAAAATTATTTCCAAATGTTGTAAAGTTTGTTCCATCAGTGCTGTATTGTATTTTGAAAGTAGAAGGCCCTGTATTGCTTCCCATCATATCAAATGATACTTTTATGCCAGAAAAGCTGGAAGTATTGACCTTAAACTGATAATAATCCGCCGTATCCCAATAGGTAGATAATACTGATTTTAAAGAGCCGTTACCATTTGGGTTTGACCATATAGTTGATGAACTTTTATGGTACGCACTAAACAATGAACCTGAAGGTTGTGCTCCTAAATCAGCTGCTGCAGAACCTGCTGACACTATTATATTCTTTCCGGTATTAGTAGAAGTGATTCCTTCAAATGTCCATTTTGCAATTGCAGAGGCAATATTCAATACCTGAGATACAGACGTAGCCGCAAGATAATTGTTGTTTCCTGCATTGGATGCAGTAATGTTTACAGAACCAGCAGATACTATTCTAACTATATTCCCTGAAATTATCTTTGCAATGGAAGTATCTGAACTTGTAAATACCATTAAGCTATTTGCGCTTACGGCTGATGTTGTAGCTGTTAATGCAAAATCAGCATCTACAGTTGTTTTGGACGCCAATGCTCCAAATGCAATTGTTTGACCTGCCTTATTTACAGTCAGTAATTGTGATATTACAGGCGCTGGGCTATAAATGGAATTGCCTGATTGTGCTGCTGACAAAGTAGCGCTTCCTGCTCCTACAATTGAAACGGTTCCATTTAAAGAAACTTTTGCAATAGTGGTATCAGAACTTGAGTAAGTTACCGTTAGTCCTGATGTTGCTGTTGTTGCTATACTATAAGCAGTATCTCCATAAGTTTTAGTAACTGATGCAGCAATTGATGAAATTGTTTGAGAAAGTCTTTCTATAGTTGTTCCGTTTGCACTAATTCCAAATGCTGTCAAAACGTTGTCTCCATTTTTAGCTTGAACTTCAAACGTGTAGGTTGTATTTGCTGTCAACTCTGTTACAGTTTTAGTTCCCCATATAGCTGTCGTTTGCCATACTGGATTAGCTCCCAAAATACCGTTTGTTTGCAGGTATTGATTTGTGGTTGTTTCATGAATAGCAAACAATGTATAATTTGGATTTCCGTTTCCATCTATTGTAACATTCAATGTTGTAGGTGTTGGGTTTTCTACCACAGGTGCTCCGGGCACTGATGCTAATGTGTAGAAACTACTACTGATACTATTAGAAGTACCCATTGTATTGGTCGCATTTACTCGGAATTTATACTGAGTATTTAGCGACAATGAAGTGATAATTGCAGAAACACTGGTTGTACCTGCATTAGCAAGAATTGTTTGCGGATTTGCAACAACTGTATTTCCATAACTTATACTTGTTCCATAATCAAATCCGGCTGTAGACTCATATCCGTTGTCGTTAACTGTTCCATTTAAACGAGCTGATGTGGTTGTTATACTATCTGCAATAAGTGTCACCGATACAGGCGTGCTCTTCTCACCCATAGAAAAATCTCCAAACAATCTTGTACCTGAGATCTGAATGCTTGTTGCGGTAGCTGCTCCAACAGTTGGATAAGACCAATCTGTTCCATTATAATTTCCGACAAAAAGTTTTGTGCTATCTAATCCTCCCGCAGGCTGATCTGCTAAATTGAAATTGAACACGGCATCATACAATGCTGACAGGCCATTTCCCGGAGTTAATGTAAAGTATCTCTTGATAGATTTATTAGGGCTGATAAGAGATGCGGCTAAATTAGGATGGTTATTGTCCTGTTGAGAAACAGATGCAGTAAGATCACCTGCAACATCTAAAGTAGTCACATTGATACTTACCGGTCTGTAATAATTTGTTCCTCCTATTTCAAAAGTTTTAACACCGGCTGAGGTAATATTTTTCTGAAGATTACCAATAACCCATCCAGAACCTCCACCTACAATTGTACCGGTAGAAATCAGTTTGTTTGCTCCTGTATTTATTTTGCCGGAAGTAAATGTTAGTGTACCCGACACAGCTAGATCGTTGTTCAGCGTTACTCCTGCTGGATTGTTTACAGTTACATTCACTAAACTAGAAGTGCTTATTGAATCAGTAGATTGTGGTAATGTTCCCTTGAACACAATCGCTCCTTTACCTGTTGAAGTATTTGATGCCGTAATTGATCCTCCATTATGAATTAAATTGCCTGAAAGGTTTAGAATAGAATTACTTGTGCTTAATCCGGAGTTCAAATTCAATTTACCTCCACTTACGGTGAGATTACCTGATATATTTAAAGTTTGGTCGGCTGTATTTGTTCCATTTCCTATAATATGCAGATTTCCTCCCTGCAAAATTAAGTTGCCGCTTATGTTTAATGTTCTTGCAATTGAAGTAAGTCCATCAGCTATATAACCTGTTCCGGTATTGATTATAGTTAAATCATGAAGGCTTGTTGTAGTGCTTGAAATAAATATATTAGTTTGTGTTTGTGAAGGGCAGTTCCAAACCACATCATAAGCTGTAGCTGGTAAAATTGGGTTTACTGTTGTAATGTTTGATGCGCCGTCACCTACTTTAATTATTGAACCTGTTCCGTATGTTGTATAGGTAGATGATGGAATGGTTTGAGAATTGGCATTGTGAACATACACGCCGTTCATAGTCATTGAACCAGTGCTATTGAAATTAAATATTCTAGTGCTATTGTTTTGAATTTTTCCTGTTGCACTCACCGTAAGATTTTTTCCAGCGCCAATGATAACACTGTCTCCTGGCAACATCATTAATGTACTTGCTGAACCAACTGTAAGTTGCTGATTCACATTTAATATGTTTCCAAATGTTACATTTCCTGCTGTTGTACAACCAGATATATTGGATGTAGTGATGTTATTATAATTAGATGCAGGAATTGTCTGAGCTGTTGTTCCATTAAAATTAACAGTACTTCCAGTTGTAGTAATTGAATCTGTTGTAGGTGTATAAGTTCCTGCAATACCTATTGTTCCACTAGAAGCAAGCGCTCTTCTTCCATTTCCGGAGTTGGTTAAATTCCAATAGTTTCCTGCCGGAATTGTTTGTGAAGAATTGCTTGCAAAATCTACCGTACTTCCCGAAGATAATTTTCCGAAGGTAATAGTAGAGTTAGTAGCATTCAAAAGCGTAAGAGTTGCATTGGATGCAATGTCCAAGTTTCCTGTATAACTTAGCCCTGCAGGAATAGTGAAATTGATTGAGCTAACACTGTCTCCCAAAACCACTTTTGATCCTGTACCTGAAACAATCCACGAAGAATCAATGGTTGGTGTTGCATTGTTTTTAACAATGAAGCTTTGGTTCGCTGCAGTAAAACTAATTGGACTAGTTCCAGATCCATCAGGATTAGAACCCCAGGTAGAAAGCGCATTCAGGTTTCCTGTTGCTTTAGAGAAATATGCTGCAGGGCCTGTAATTGTAATATTAAATGTACCTCCGGCTCCTGCATAATCCTGTACCATTATTTTATATGTTGTTCCTGCGGTAAATGTTGTCTTTACAGAATCAACTGTAGATGATGTGGCTGTTCCTGATGCTACAACATTGGTACTAGTGGAATAGGTAGATGGACAAGTGTTGTATACATATAAATCTCTGTCGCCTGATACACTAAACCCATTAATAGTAATGGTAAAACTTCCTATTACTAAAGGAGTGAATGAATAAAACACGTCTTTATAAGTAGAACCAGTCATTGGCGTAGCGCTAACAAATGTTCCTACTGTTGCTCCTGTATTTGCAGTTATAAATACCGCTCCTGAACAACTGTCATTAGCTGGTGGTGGCGGTGGTATTGAAAAAGTATTGGATGTCACGCTTGTTAAACCAAGGCTACTAAAAATAATTTTTGCATTTGATAGAGCTGTTGAACTACTTGCTGTTAAGCCGGCAAATGAAGCAATTCCATTCACAGCTGTGGTTGTGACAGTCCCATTCAATGTCCAGGTATTGGCTTCTGCTGCTGCTGTGATATCAAGGGTTGTTGTTGTTTGATTACCATATTGATCACGTACTGATACTTTTGGTTGTGTTGCCAAAACAGCACCATTTGTAACAGGACCTATTGGCTGTTGGGAAATAGCGAGCTTGTTAGGAGCACCTACTTTTATAACTTGAGCTAAAGTGTCATTGGTATATCCTGAAGCAAAAAACACAAGCGATTTATTACCCGGCGTTTGTAACAAAGTAGAAAACGATGGGCTAAATACAATCTGTCCTTCATTTGTCTTTGAATAAGCAGAATCGGAAATCCATACTCCGTTAAGTGAAATACCTGTAAGCGCATCTCTCCAATTTGGATCTTCAATGAAGTTTACGCTAAATGGATTGTCAACTGTAGCAGTTGTATCTGCAACAAGTGTTGGGGAATTTAAAATTGTTGAATCTGTTGTAAGATTGATTGTATTTGAATTAGCACTCGTGCTATTTGTTGAATATGCTCTTACCCTGTAATAGTATGTAGTTCCATTTCTAAGACCTGATACTAATTGTGAGTGACCGCTTACGGATATGTTTTGATAACCGGTAATGTAGGAAGGAGTAATGTTATTATAAGATATCGTAATGCTGTCAAGATAAAGTGTTTGAGCTGCTGTGCTTACAAACCTTATTACTACATTGTTGCTTGAATCATTAACAGCACAAGTATATCTTGAAAACGTTGTAGCAATTGTAAATGTTTGAACATCTACAAAAGAGCCTCCGTTAACTGACTTTTGAATTTTCAAACCTCCCGATGCTACTGTTCCGGCAATACAGCTGAAAGAAACATTGCCGACATTATTTAACAACGGTGATGTAATGTTAGCGGTGACATCTTTCTTAACCTGAGCAGAATAGATTCCAGAAGCAACGTTTGAAGTTGTAGAATTTCTCATGACATTCAACATTGACCAAGAGCCTGAACTTAGTGTATAGCTAGTTTGAGAAGTTGGATAAGAAGTTGGCATACCCGTTTCGAAATTTTCTGTTAATGTTGCAGATGTGATAGTTCCAAATGTTGATGATTTGCTTACATCTAATCTGTAACTTGAAGCACCAGAAACACTATCCCAATTAGCAATAAAGCTTGTAGATGTGATGGAAGTAGCGGTATCGGCTATTGGGGCAGATATAGCCGATGTTGTGGTATTTGAACTAGCATATACTCCGGTTCCTGAGGCGTTAATTGCTCTTACTCTGTAATAATAAACAGTAGCTGGTTGAAGTCCTGCAATAATTTTACTTGAATCTTGCACTATTAAACTATCGTACCCTGGTACAAAGCTGTTAAATGTAGCACTAGTACTTACACCCAATTGATATGCAGTGGCTAGTGGGTTTTTTGTCCAATTAGCCGTAAATCCAACAGAGTTAATATCCGTTGCATTCAATGTTAAATTAGCTGGTGCTGGAATATTGAAAATTGAAGAAGTTATGCTTGTTAATCCTGAAGCTGTAAATATAATTGTTGCTCCTGATACTGCATTAAGACTGGCTGCCTTTAAATCGCTAAATGTAGCAACTCCATTTACTGCAGATACTGCTGTGGTACCATTGAGCATCCAAACACCTGAACCAACATTAGCGGTTACTGTAGCTGTACTTGCAGTTAAATTTCCGTACTGATCTACTACATTAATTTTGGGTTGTACTGTTAAAGTAGCGCCATTTGAAGCGGGGGCTGTGGGTTGAGTATTCATACCCAGTTTAGTGGAAGCACCTGCAGCTATGGCTTGTGTTAGAGTATCGTTACTATAAAGTGAAGAAACAAATACAATAGTTTTAGTTCCTGCAGACTGAAGTAAAGCTGAAGCTGATGGAGTAAATGTGATTTGAGAAGGATTACTCAATACATAAGAAGATGCAGGCAATGCAACACCTCCAATTGTAATACCTGTTATTGTGTTTCTCCATGTTGAGTCATCTGCAAAAGTTACATTAAATGAATTATCAACAGTAGCATCGGCTTGAGCGGTTAATACAGGAGGCGCGCTAGTGATTGTTGTTGCATTTCTTACATTTGAATTAGCGCTTGTGCTTGATGATGAATAAGCCCTAACTCTATAATAATAAGTTGTTCCGTTTGTTAGACCTGATACAAGTTGAGAACGATCATTAACTGTTAAATTATTATAATTAGGTAAATTAGTGTTAGGTGATGTAATATTGATGTTATCTAAATAGTACCTATTATTAGAGGCTGACTTTGCTGCAATTTTTATTTTGGTTGTTGAAGAGCCTTCGGTAATGTTTATCGTTTGAGTAGTAATTGTTGATGGAGCCGAAATATCACTTCCAACTTGGGTATAAGTGGCCCCATTATTAACCGAAACAAAAACTTGTACAATTGTATTATCTCCGCTATACTTCAATAAATCAAATGTAAAAGTACATGCCCCATTAGAACCCGTTAAATCTAGTGCTGGGGTAATTAATGAGCCTAAGTTACTACCAGAGCCAAGTTTAATCTGTCCTGTATTATCATAAACATAAGTTCCTGTCCAACCTGATGTTTGAGTGTAGTTATTTAATACCCCACTTCTATCTGTAGTGCTGGTAGTAGTAACTCCACTAAAATTTTCTGATAATTGAGGTCCTGTAAGGAAATTTGGATTAGTGGAAACATCCAATCTATAGCTTGACGCACCTAGTACCGAATCCCAATTAGCAATAAAGCTTGTAGATGTGATAGATGTAGCATCGTTTGCAACCGGAGCTGTTAATGCCAAGGTTGTTGCATTACCCGTTCCATAAGAACTGCTACCTGAAGCATTGATTGCTTTTACCCTGAAGTAATAAGTAGATCCTGCCTGAAGGCCAGTAAGTGACTGTGTTAATGCAGTTATATTAATGCTGTCGTAACCCGCAACGAAAGCTGTAAACGTCGAATTGGTACTTACAGATAAAACATAGGAATTTGCACTTGATACTGCAGGCCAAGTAATATCAAAACTAAAACCAGCAACATTGGATGCAGTAGGCACAGGTGCTGCACTTAAAGTTATTGCATTTCCTGTTAAGGGATTGGCCGTAAGATAATCTCTAAGTGTAGTAGCGTTATTGTATGCAAACACAAAGTAGTAATATATTGTACCTGATGACAATGCTGTATTTGCAATTGCGCTTGTAGTAGATCCTGACGAAACCACTGTTCCACCACCAAAAGATGTTCCTGCAGTATATAATGTACCATCTGCCGGCAATGCACTTAACGTGTCAACTGTGCTTCTTATTACAAGGTAACCGTCAGGCGTAGCCGCTGCAGCTGTAAATGCAAGGTTCATACTTGTTGTCGCTACAGAAGATAACACTAATGAACTTGGCTGAGCAGAAGGCTCTGCTTTACGCGGAGTACCTGTCATTGATGCAGAAGCTGTCCCGTCACCCATTGCATTTACTGCCAATATTTTTACTGTATAAGATGAAGCATTTGTAAGACCTGTAATAACTATCGGACTTGAAGTCTGAGCGGGAGAGCACGCTACATAACTTGTTCCCCCATTAGTAGAATACTTATAGTTAGTGATTGCTGAACCGCTATCTGAAGCCGGTGCAGTAAATGCAACGCTCAATTGAGTATTTCCTGGTGTAATAGAAGTAATAGCTGGTGCTCCGGGTTTTGTTGCCGGAATAGCCGATACTGTTGAAGAAGCGGTACCATCACCCACTGCATTTACAGCCAATATCTGAACATCGTAGCTTGTTCCGTTTGTTAATCCTGTTATTACAATTGGGCTGGTTGTTTGTGCAGGAGAACATTCAATAAAGCTTGTGCCTCCGTTAATGGAGTATTTATAGTTGGTAATGGCTGCTCCTCCGTTGGAAGTTGGTGCTGTAAATAATACACTTAACTGCTTGTTTCCAATTGTGATGGAATTAATAGAAGGTGATGATGAAACTGTTGTAGGTGTTACGCTATTGGAAGCTGAACTTGACAAGCTATTTCCTATGCTATTGGTTGCATAAACCGTAAACGTGTATGCAGTACCGTTAGTTAGGCCTGTAACAGTTATTGAGCCGCTTTCTGATTGATTTACAGTTGCAGTGATATTTCCCGGATTTGAAACCGCTGTATAAGATATTATTGACGATCCGCCATCTGAAGCTGGCGCAGTAAATGCAATCGTAGCCTGTCCGTTTCCTGCGGTAGCTGTTCCAATTGTTGGAATACCCGGTACCACGGGATCAGAGGTCGGTGTAACAGAATTTGATGTATTACTTGGTAAACTGTTGCCTGCAACATTAGTTGCAACAACAGTAAACGTATAGGCGGTGCCGTTAGTAAGGCCGGTTATAGTTATAGGGCTTGTTGTTCCGTTTATTGAAATGCCATCGGGATTTGATGTAACTGTATATCCTGTTACAGAAGATCCTCCGTTTGAAGTTGGTGCAGTAAAAAACACAGTGGCCTGAGCATTTCCTGCAACAGCTGTATCTACTCTTGGAGCAGATGGCGCCACTGCAGATACAATGTTTCCCGAAGAAGTTGTAGTAATATTTACAGATATTGCGCTATTGGAAGAAAGAACAATGTTCTTTGAATCGTATAATCCTACTGCAGCTGTTGCTTTTAAACGAATAAATAAAGTTCCGTTTACATTGCCTCCGGTTTGTGCAAAAATTACCGTGTCTTTATACGTATTACCTCCATCTCTTGAAACTTCGAAACCTGTTGGCGCAGTTGCCAAAATGGAAGCAAGAAGTTTTGTTCCTGATATTGCTACACTTTGTCCTGCCGTAGCTGTTCCGAAATTTGATGTAAATTCAGACAAACTGCCACTTGCCAAAAGCACAGGCATTGCAGGTCCTTTTACTGAGATGCTGAATATACCACCATTTGTTGTAGCGCCACCCCAATCGATTACACGAATATAATAAGTATTGCCCACCGTTACTGAACCTGTAATAGTTTCAGTAGTTGTAGATCCGTGAGAAATATAAGTCGCTGCTCCCGTGGTTGGACAGGTTGCGCTGCTGAATACATCTATATCAATATCTCGGCTCGTTGCAGAAGCAAATGTTAACGTAATGGTATCAGTTCCTGTAACATCCGGAATAAA
Source organism: Chitinophaga pinensis (assembly GCA_945872815.1). Classification (GTDB taxonomy): domain Bacteria; phylum Bacteroidota; class Bacteroidia; order Chitinophagales; family Chitinophagaceae; genus Ferruginibacter; species Ferruginibacter pinensis_C. The sequence continues at coordinate 11,544 of CAMCAY010000010.1, read as the reverse complement.
TTTGTACCAAACGTCTGTTTTGGTTGATCCATATGTTAATGTATTAGTTGTTGTTGTTGCCGCTATTAATGAGCCTGATGTAATTCCCCCATTTACAACTATGCTTGTGGCATTAGCACACAAATCATTTGCAGGAGGAGGGGTTGGAATAGCAAATGAATTTGAGATAACACTTGTCAAGCCCGGGCTGCTGAATATAATTTTTGCACTTGTCACTGCAGCAGTACTCGTTGCTGTAAGACCGCTGAATGTTGATACACCAGCAGAAGCTGCAACAGATGATGTACCATTTAACGTCCATGTTAAACTATCTGCTACAGCTGACACTATCCCGGTGCTTGCAGTAATATTATTATACTGGTCAAGTATATTTACTTTAGGCTGGGTAGCTAATACCCCTCCGTTTGTTGAGGGTGCTGTAGGTTGAGTATTCATACCCAACTTAGTTGCTACACCATAAAGAATTGTTTGAACAGCAGTATCATTTTTATACCCTGTAGATATTACAACGATGGTTTTGGAACCAGATGTTTGTAGTAATGCGGATGCAGACGGAGACAATGTTATTATTCCCGGAGCGATTGAATATGAAGTATTGGTTAATGCGCTTGCGCCTATTTTTATACCTGAAATTGAAGTTCTCCATGCAACATCATCTGTAAAAGTGATATCAAATGGAGCATCTACTGTTGCGCCGGTGGCAGCTGTCAAAGCTGGTGAATTTAAGGCCAAGATGCTTGCCGTTAATGAAGGTTGAGTAACAGTGTAATTAGAAGAAGGTGAATCATAAGTCCCTGTTCTTGTAAGCGATTTGTTATTTCCCACGCTCGAATCTGCAAATACCCAACTAACGGTACCGGTTACACTAAAAACATCGCCGTTTACCAATCCGCTATAGGCGGGTGTTCCTGTTACAGATACGCTTGTATTACCATCATAATTTTTGTTTGCCGCTGAAAGACCAGTAATAGTAAGTGCTTTAGCCGTAACGCTATTTCCGGAAGAAGAAGTAACAATATTTACTGAAGTAGCGTCAGTAGAACTTAATACAATATTTTGAGCGTTATAGGTGCCACTAACGGGAGCAGTTGCTTTAAGACGAACTTTTAATGAGCCGCTTGCTGTACCACTTGACTGGGTAAAAATTACGGTGTCTTTATAGGTAGTTCCTCCGTCTCTTGACACTTCAAATCCTGTTGGTGCCGTTGCAACCATGTCTGCTGTAAGCGCTGCTCCTGAAACAGAAAAAGTTTGTGCCACTGAAGCTGTGCCATAAGTTGTTGTAAAAGCAGTTGCGGTGGCAGAACCGGTTATAGTTGGAGAAGTTGAGCCGGAAGTCAATCCTATCGTACCCAATCCAACGTTACCAGTTGCCTTTGTAGTGTAAACCCATTTTATATATCTTGTTGATGCGCTTATCGATGATATTGAAAATGATTGAGTAGAAGTAATAGAGGTGATTGATTGAAGATTGGTATAAGTAGATCCATCCGCTGATTGTAATACATCAAATTGATACGTGCCGCTCAAACTATTGTTTGTCAACTTGAATGTCAAGGTTCCGGGTGTACCGGTAAAATTACAGATCACATAATCTCCTTGAGTATCAAACTTCCATGGAGTTACTGTTGACGAATAAACTGTCCCCAAACCTGATTGAGAAAATCCTGTAGGCATAGTGTTACTCGATGTTGTAGCAACATTGCTGATAGGAAGTGTAGCCTGTCCAAAACCCAAAAAGGGAGAAACAAAAAAAGCCATCAAACAAACCAATCTTGACAGCTTTTTTAAAAATTTTGTTGATGATACAAATGTCCTTCGTGTTGACAATAACGAATTACTCATACTTTGTTTTTTTATAAATGACAAACTATATTTTTATATAGGCAAGCTGAATCGTATAATAGACTTTATATACAATGATTTTTTCATCGTATAAGTAGGTCTAGGGTTATTCGCAGGTACTGAAGAAAACAAGAATATTTTTTGAGGAGTAAAGTTAGTTTTTTTTAACAATCCTATAGGTTCTATTGTTACTATTTTATTATTTCTATTAAAGTGTTAAATACAAACAAAAGTATATTTTTAATTAGCGGTATTTTGAGGTGATATTAAATATATTATTTTTGCTTACTTATTTTTCGCAGCATCAGCAACTTGTACCCAACGCTTCAATGAAGAGCAGTTTTTGTATTCGTCGTCTATCATAATAAAATAACCGTTCGTTTTTTCAAGAAACCATTTTTCCAATGCAGTTTCTTTTTTTTGATCTATTGCTCGTTGTGCAACCTTGTTGTAATCGTCCTTTAGATTTTCGCGATGAGGTTCGGTTTTAGTTTTCAAGAAAATTACTCTTACCCCTTTTTTACCTCTTTCGTCTGTATAATCAATTGGTTGAGAGTATTCACCCACTTTCAAATCTTTCATTTTCATTACAAGCTCTTTGTCTAACTCATCCAAAGTTAAAAATGTACCGTCCTTGCCCTGTATCATTCCGGCTGTAAACTTGCTGGCTTCATCATCGCTGTATTTTGATACCGCTGTACCAAAGTCAATCGTCTGTGCTATCAATTTTGCTCTTATACTGTCCAGCTTTCCGAAACCGGCTTTCATTTCTATCTGCGTAACTTGAGGGCTCTTTAAAATATGTCTCACTACGGCATCATCTCCCGCTCTGCTTACCAATTGAATAATGTGATAGCCGAATTTTGTTTTAAATGGATTGGAGATTTGCCCCTCCTTTAGTGTAAACGCTTTTGAAAGCCAAATAGGATCAAGGTCTTTTTGGTTTCTGTTTACTTCATACATTCCTCCACGGTCTTTGCTTCCGGGATCTTCCGAATACAAAGATGCCAGTGTGCCAAACTCTTTTTTTCCTGACTCAATTTGTGATTTGTATTCTTTTAATTGCTCTATACAATATTCCTCTGCATCGCGACTGGCTTTTGGGTAAACTACAATTTGACCTATTTCTACTTCTGTTTCATAAAATGGCAAACTGTCTTTCGGAATGCTCTCGTAATATACCTTGACTTCCTTAGGGGTAATCTTTATATTCTCAATGATTTTGTTTCGCATCGCGGCTGCAAGCTTTCTATCTCTGAAGCCCTCTTTAAAATCTTCTTTCAATTGATAGATTGATTTCCCTGCCACTCTTTCCAATTCATCTTTAGAGCCATATTGGCTGATGAAATACCTGATCTGGTTGTCGATATCAGCTTCCACTTCATCGTCTGTAACAGGAAGCGAATCTTTTTCTGCCTGAAGCACCAGCGCTTTTATACCCATCGCCTGCTCCAGATTCAAACAACGTGCATCGGAAGGCACTTCCATACCTTGCCTTTGCATATCCATGATACTGTTGTCGATATCGCTTTTAAGAATAATTTTATTACCAACAACTGCAATGATTTTATCCGCTAAAACTTTTGATGGTTGAGCAAAAGAATGATAACTGCCAATTACAATGAGGGTTAAAATAAATATTCTGTTCTTTATCATAAAAGTCAATTCATTATTTTGGAAGGCAAAAGTAATTTTGTACAGGCGCTGTTCATGAAATCCTTTATCATTTAACAAAAGATTGGAAAGGAAACAGCTGCATTATTAAAAGCAGTAAATGCTTTTTACAAAGTTCTCTTCACTTCCACTTCTTCAAATGCCTCTACAATATCTCCCACTTTAATGTCATTGTAGTTTCTGATTACCAATCCGCATTCCATTCCGGATGTTACTTCTTTGGCATCATCGCGGAAACGTTTCAAACTAGCCAGCTCTCCGGTAAAAATTACAATTCCATCACGAACCAAGCGAATGCGATTGTTTCTGGCGATTTTACCATCCAATACCTGACATCCAGCAACAGTTGCTTTATCGAATCGATAGGTTTCTCTGATTTCAACATTTGCCAAAATCTTTTCTTCTACTGTTGGTTCCAACATTCCTTCCATCGCGCTTCTGATTTCTTCAATGGCATTGTAAATGATAGAATACAATTTGATTTGAATAGATTCATTTTCGGCAAGTCTGGCTGCTTGTATAGACGGACGAACATTGAATCCGATAATGATTGCATCCGACGCATTGGCAAGTGTAACATCACTTTCGGTGATCGCACCGACAGCCTTGTGAATCACTTTCACCACAATTTCTTCTGTACTTAGTTTTTGTAAAGAATCACTCAACGCTTCTACAGATCCATCCACATCACCTTTTATGATTACATTCAATTCTTTAAAGTTTCCTAATGCCAAACGGCGACCAATCTCATCAAGCGTAATGTGTTTCTTTGCACGCATTCCTTGTTCCCTCAATATTTGACCACGCTTGTATGCTGTTTCTCTTGCATCAGCCTCATCTTCAAACACCTTGAATGTTTCACCGGCTTGTGGTGCGCCATTCAAACCGAGTATCAATACCGGAGTTGAAGGTGGTGCAACTTCCACGCGTTGATTACGTTCATTATACATGGCTTTCACTTTTCCGAAATGCTGACCGGAAACAATCATGTCTCCCTGATGCAAAGTTCCATTTTGAACCAAGATGGTTGCCACATAACCACGGCCTTTATCCAATGAAGCTTCAATGATGGTACCATTGGCTTGTTTGTTTGGATTTGCTTTTAATTCAAGGATATCTGTTTCAAGCAATATTTTCTCCAGCAATAAATCTATGTTAGCACCTTTCTTTGCACTTATTTCCTGACTTTGAAATTTACCACCCCAGCTTTCCACCAAAATATTCATGGAAGCCAGCTGTTCTTTTATTTTTTCGGGATTTGCTCCGTCTTTATCCATTTTATTGATGGCAAAAATCATTGGCACGCTTGCGGCCTGCGCATGCGAAATGGCTTCCTTTGTTTGAGGCATCACCGCATCATCAGCAGCTACTACTATCACAGCAATGTCTGTTACTTTAGCACCACGGGCACGCATAGCCGTAAAAGCTTCGTGACCAGGCGTATCAAGGAAGGTGATGGCTCTGCCATCTTTCAATGTTACTTCATAAGCACCAATATGCTGTGTAATTCCACCGGCCTCACCGGCAATTACGTTTGTGTTTCTGATATAATCCAGCAAAGATGTTTTACCATGATCTACGTGACCCATGATGGTAACAATAGGTGCTCTTGGTAACAAATCTTCCGGATTATCTTCTTCTTCTTCTACTTCTAATTCAGCTGCATCATCTACACCGATAAATTCTACTTCGAAGTTAAACTCACCTGCCACCAATTCAATAACATCGGCTTCCAAACGCTGATTGATGGAAACCATAATTCCCAGACTCATGCATTTACTGATGATGTCTGCAAAGCTTACATCCATCAAACCTGCCAATTCACTCACAGAAATAAATTCTGTAACCTGTAATTTATTTGAGCCTTCCGCACCTTCACCCATTTGCTCTGCCATTTCCTCGCGCTTGGCTTTTCTGTATTTTGCTTTTAAGCTCTTGCCGCGTCCGCCCGCACCTGCGAGCTTTGCCTGTGTTTGTTTCAGTTTTTCCTGAATCTCTTTTGCATCAATTATTTTTTCTTCAGGCTTTTTGAAACCGCCGGCTGCAGGACGCTGGAAGCGATTGCCGCCGCCTTGTTGCTGACCACCTCTGTTATCAGGAATGGCTTTGTTTCCTCTTTGAGGTCCGCCAAAATCCTGGCCCGGCTTCTTTTGAATAGGAATGCGCTTGCGCTTTTGCTTTTCTTCCGGAGTTTCTTTTTTAGGTCTGGTATCGTTGTCTACAGGCAATACTATTTTTCCTAAAATCTTTGGCCCTGTTAGTTTTTTTGCCTGAATATTTTCAATCTGAGGTGATTCAGTTACATCTTCCGAAGGAATTGCTATTTCAGGGGTTGGAGCAACAATGATCTCTTCTTTTTCGGGCTCCGTTTTTATTTTTTCCTTGGGAGTTTCGGGTTCTACCTCTTTCTTCTTTCCTTTTTTAGGTCTGGTAGAAGAGTCGATATCATCGAGATTTATTTTATCAAGAATCTTAGGCCCTTCTAGCTCTGGTGCGCTGATTTTTGTAAGGGAAGATTTCTTTTGTTTGGAATCAGAAACCGCAGCTTCATCTGTAGCTTCGGGCGTAGGGGCGGCTTTTTCTTCCTGCGTTGCAGGCTTTGTTTTTTCCTCTTTCTTTTTTATAGAAAGGTCTTCCTCGTCCTTTTTCTTTTTTGCCTCTGCTGCCGCACCTCTCGGCAAATCAACCTGTTCCGCTTTTTGTTTTGCTGCTTTATCTTGCTGGAATTCTGCTTGCAAAACACGATACATGTCTACTGTAAGCTTTGTTGTAGGCTTTAAATCGTCTGCATTGAAATTTTTAGACACAAGAAATTCAATCAGTGTATTGGTACCGATGTTGAATTCCTTGGCCGCAGCCATTAACCTTGGAGTATTTACTTCTGACATTCTTTTTTTTATTGTTGTATCTTTTTTCTACAACAACCTTTTTATTTGTTATTAATCTGCTTTTAAAAACCTCTTTTTATTTATTCTCTTTCAAATTCTTCTTCTAAGATTCTTCTGATATCGGCAATGGTTTCTTTTTCCAAATCAGTTCTGCGCTCCAGCTCATCGGCAGTAAGGGCTAAAACAGAACGGGCGGTATCACAACCTACGCGCTTCAATTCATCTATGATCCATGATTCAATTTCATCGCTGAATTCTTCCAAATCAATGTCAAATTCATCTTCCTCACCTTCATTGTCTCTAAATACGTCTATTTCATATCCTGTCAATTCGCATGCCAATTTTATATTAACACCACGACGACCAATTGCAAGAGAAACCTGATCTGGCTTCAGAAAAACGCTTGCGTGTTTCTTTTCGCTATCCAAATCAATGCTAGTAATTTTTGCAGGCGTTAATGAACGCTGAATCAACAATTGAATATTGCTGGTATAATTTATTACATCAATATTTTCATTTTTCAACTCCCTAACGATGCCGTGTATACGACTTCCTTTCATACCCACACAAGCACCTACGGGATCAATTCTGTCATCAAAACTTTCTACAGCCACTTTAGCTCTTTCTCCTGGATCTCTTACGATTTTTTTCACGACAATCAATCCGTCAAAAATCTCCGGAACTTCTATTTCCAATAATTTTTCAAGGAATGAAGGGCTTGTACGAGACAAGATGATGATTGCCTGGCTGTTTTTTAATTCTACTTTTTTAACAACGGCACGAACCGAGTCGCCCTTTTTAAAATAGTCGCTTGGTATTTGCTCAGATTTAGGCAACAACATTTCGTTGCCGTCCTCATCTAAAATCAACACCTCTTTTTTCCAAACTTGATAAACCTCTCCAGATACAATTTCTCCTATGCGGTCTTCGTATTTTTTAATCAATACATTTTTCTTCAAATCGTTGATACGAGCTGCTAATGTTTGCTTTCCTGCAAGAATGGCTCTACGGCCAAATTCGGCTTGTATATCCACTTCTTCATATAATTCTTCGCCCACCTGATAATCGGGCTCAATTAAAATGGCGTTTTTGTATTCAATCTCCGTAAGCGTATTGTACAAATCATCGTCATCCACAATCGTTCTTCTACGGAAGATTTCAAGATCACCTTTCTGGTCGTTGACAATCACATCAAAATTTTCGTCACTGCCATACTTTTTACGGATCAGTGTTTTAAACACATCTTCCATTACTTTCATCAGCGTAGGGCGATCAATGCCTTCGGCTTCTTTAAACTCCTGAAATGATTCTATCAAGTTAATGCTTGCCATATTCCTCTCCGAACTTTCTCCCGAACATGATCGGGTCCCCGCCGGATGGGGGTTTTTGTGTTAATTAAAATTTTATTTGAACTTTCGTATGTTTTATTTCCGAAAAAGGAATGTTCAGCTGATGTACTACTGCTTTTTTTCCTTTTCCTTCGGTAAATTCTATTGTAATCTCGTTTTCATTTACCCCCAACAATTTTCCTTCTTTTTTGGTACCGTCGATTAATGACACTTCCACACTTCTGCCGACATTTTTTAAATATTGACGGTGAAGTTTTAAGGGCTCGTCTATGCCCGGACTAGATACTTCCAACGAAAAATCACCCTCCGGATACAAAGCCATCTCCTCCATTATCTTGTACAAAGCCCTGTTTATTTTAATGCATTTTTCAATACCCAAACCGGAATCTGCATCTAGGAAAATCTTAAAATTATTGATGGGCTTTACTTTAAGATCAACTAAAAAGATATCTCCCTCCAACAAAGGCAATAATAAGTTTTTAACTATCTCTAAATTGGTTTCTGTGCTCATGGTAACCTTTATGAAAAGAAGAAGGGAACGATTCCGTTCCCTTTCAATTTCCTCTCTTAACAACACAAAAATACGATTACTTCCGTTAAAATCCAAATGAATAGTGAATTGACACCCAAAAATTAACATAAAATGTTTATCAAGATTAATAACTTTGCAACATGATAAAATTTCTGCTCGAGCTTTTTGTATTATATATTGTTTATAAGTTTGTTTTTGAATTGGTTTTGCCAGTATATCAAGCCACCAAACAAATTAAAAAGAAAATGGATCACGCATCGCAACAAATGAACCAACAACAATCAAACACTTATACAAATAATAACTCATCTGCTAGCACCCCCAATAAAAATAAAAGCGATATTGGAGGAGGGGATTATATAGAATTTGAAGAGGTTAAATAAACGCAGATTTTTAAAAGGTCATTGTTTCGATTCTTTCTCCTTTCTGTAATAAATGAGTGCTAAATCCCAGCTGACCTGCGGTTTCTATATTGGGTGGTGTATCATCAATAAACATGGTTTCGGACGCAACTATTCCGGCATCCTTTAGCACATAGTCAAACACTTGCCTGTATGGCTTACGCAAGCCGACTACATGAGAATAATAGGCCTTCTCAAAAAACACATCCAGATTGTTGATGCCCAGCTGTCTGTGAAGAATGTTGTTAACTTCCGTAAGATGAATTGCATTGGTATTGCTTAATAAAAACAGGCGATGTGTTTGTTTCAATTCTTGTAACCTTTTCATGCTTTCTGCTCTGAAATCCAGTAAAATAGCATTCCACGCATTTTTAATGTCGGTCTCTGCCAAAGGAATTTTTGATTGCTGTTGAATTTCTTTGTAAAAATCCGTTTCGGATATTTTGCCTGTTTCAAGGTTTTCAAACAAGCTGGAGGCTGTGAGTTGAGAAAATTGTTTATCAAACTCGGTAATACCAAGGTTTTCGAAGGCGGCTTTTACTTTTTGAAAGTCAATATCAATCAGTACATCACCTAAATCAAACAGAATATTCTTAAATGCAGGCATAAATTAATTGTAAAAATATTGGTGCAAATATCTGAATTTAGTTACTTTTGCGACCTGTAAATATTTTTACAGAAATAATAAGCACGATGCTTACCGAGCCAGCGGTAAGTTTATATAAAATCTTTCTTGCAAAAGAAAGGGCCTATAGCTCAGCTGGTTAGAGCACCTGACTCATAATCAGGGGGTCCCTGGTTCGAGCCCAGGTGGGCCCACAAAAATCAAACCGCATACTCATTTAAGTAGGCGGTTTTTTATTTTAATATGGCTATTGTTTATATACTTCATAGTACGATTGCTGATAAGTTCTATATCGGTTCAACAACCCTTTCTGCCGAAGAAAGATTAAATAGACATTTAAGCAACTATTATAAAAATAGTTTCACCTCTAAGTATTCAGATTGGACTTTGTTTTTTGAGATACTTTGCCATTCGGATATTCAAGCAAGAAAAATTGAACACCATATTAAAAAAATGAAAAGCAAAAAATACATCCAAAACCTGTTAACCTTTCCCGAAATCTCACAAAAATTGCTTGAAAAATATAGTAAATAATCTTGTCCCTGGTTCTCCCGATAGTTATCGGGACAGGTGGGCCCACTTCAAAACAAAAGCCTACTGCAAGCAGTAGGCTTTTGTTTTGGGTTTAAAGTCGCTACGCTGGTTTAAAGTTCAATCCGCTTTGCTGGTACAAGGGTTCAATGTTATGGGGAAGAAACCATATCTGTTTAAAACTATTCGGTTATTCTTTTTTTCAAGTCCATACTCTCGTGTAGTATTCTGATCAATTCAATTTCATCTTCGGAAATTTTGTGATAGAATATAATATGCTTTCCACACCTAAGTCCCAATAAATTGTTGCTGATTTCTGTGTAAACTTTACCAATGCTAGGTTTCCCTGCGATTTCATTACAAGCCAACTTTATAATCTCAAAGTATTTATCCGCTTGGGTTTCTGACCACTCTTGAATTGTATAATCCCAAATATCGCTCAAATCGTCAATTGCTTTCTGTCTCCATACAATTTTAGCCATTCTTACGCTTTTGAGATTTGAGCATTTTTATATTTTCATCGAAGTCAAAGCTTTCAACTCTTTGGCTGCTTAGGCCTTCTTGTATGGCGTTTTTTAGGGCGATTACTTTACTTTCCTCGTTTTCTAAAAGCCTCAGTCCTGCACGAATTACCTCACTTATGTTTTGATATCTGCCAGCAGAAACCTGGCTGCTTACAAATTGGTCAAAATGATTGCCAAGTGATATAGATGTATTTTTCATAACAATATCCTTTTGCCAAATTTACCAATTTTTGGTAACAATTTGAATTTTTCACTTTTCCCTTTTAAATTTTGCCTTTCCAATTAATGTGTTGTCAAATAACTAATCTCCTCCTGCGTAAGTGCTCGGTTGTAGATGCGGATGTCGTCTATGAAACCATTATAACTTTCTCCTGATGCACCCAATCCAAATCTTACAAAATGATTTTGCCAATTATAGTTGGGTATGAAACATCCATTACCACCTGAAGCATTTCCAATGTCACTTACAATTAATGTTCCATCCAAGTATACCTCAGTTAATCCAGTTGAATCATTTGCAAATGAAACTAAGTGATGCCATTGATTATTTGCTCCTGAACTAATTCCAATAATATTACAACAATGTTGGGAATACCCATACCAAGTATCAAGAGTATTACCATTTGATATTGCAATGCCACCATTCATAAAAGTAGTTTCATAAATTCTTCCTCCGCTCTGTTGCCCATTTGATTGGAACCAACATGAAAATGTTCTAATAGGTAACATAAATAGTTGTTCTGACATTGGAACAGAAATATTATTTGAACTTCCGAACTGATACGCCTTATCACTATTCCCAAACCTATCCGTCGTCAAAGTTGCACCATTCACTATACCATTATTACCATTACCACTTTCATCATTGGCGTTTCCGTTGAAAGGATAATAGGCAACCAAACCATCGTTGAGGGTGGATGGTGGTTCGTCTTTTATTAAACGAACGGAGAAGCCATGAATCCAATAGTTTTGTCCCTTACCAAAATGGGTGTTTCTCCAATCTACTGAGCGATTACACGAAGATGTTGTGTTAAATTCATTTGAGGGCCACCAAGTAGAAAAATACCCCAAAGCTTGAAATGAACCATCAATATATCGATAACCACTAGGAAGTGCGGAGAAACCATTTGTATTTCTCATGCTTTCACCGGCAATTAGACTTTGAGCACACATAT
>CAMCAY010000009.1 GCA_945872815.1 Chitinophaga pinensis | reverse complement strand
AATATTCCTTACTGCTGCCTCCCGTAGGAGTCGGGCCCGTGTCTCAGTGCCCGTGTGACTGGTCGTGCTCTCACACCAGTTACTGATCGAAGGCTTGGTGGGCCGTTACCCCGCCAACTACCTAATCAGCCGCACGCCCATCCAAAACCGCCGGAGCTATAATAACAAAGAGATGCCTCTTCGTTATGTTACGGGGTATTAATCCTCCTTTCGGAGGGCTATTCCCCAGTTTTGGGAAGGTTGCGTACGTGTTCCGCACCCGTTTGCCGGTCGCCGCCAGGTATTGCTACCCGCGCTGCCCCTCGACTTGCATGTATTAAGCCTGCCGCTAGCGTTCATCCTGAGCCAGGATCAAACTCTCCATTGTAAATGAGTTGTTTGAACTGACTGTTTAATTTCATTGGAAATTAACGTCAAATTCTAAATTAATATTTGCGCTAACATTACCTGTTGTTATCATTTTTACATGATTTGCTGCTGTTTCCAAACTTTCAAAGATCTTCGATCTTATTTTTTAAAGCAACCAAAGGTTAACTTTAAAGAACAAAACCATTCATTATTTCAATTATTTTTTATCTTTTTTATTTCTGCTATTCCCTGTGGAACAACACCCGTTTTTTGATTGGGAGTGCAAAGGTAAGGGGGTTTTTATTATCCACCAAATTTATTTTCTATTTTTCTGAAAATATTTTTTACCTGTGACCAAAGAACTGTTCCGTTTTTAAAAGCGGGACGCAAAGATAAGGGCAGTTTTGTTGTTGTCAAAATTAATTTAAAAAATTCTGAAGTATTTCTTTTCTTTTTTCAATCTAAATGAACCAAAAAGCTATTAAACAAAGGGTTGTAGACAATCATTATCTCTTAAATTATTTTTAGGAATTTTTGAAAACCCCTACTTTATAATTCACTTTTACCAAAATTAACCCGTGAGGAGGTGTAGAAAAATCCACTTTTTTACAATCTTTTGATTGAATAATCGATTGAAATTGATCAATATTCAGCTTGTTTGTGCCAAGTCGCAGCATAGTTCCTGCCAATCCCCTGACCATTCCCCTTAAAAAACGATTGCCTTTTACCTTGTAAATCAACATATCACCCTCCCATTTCCAATAACTCTCTTCTATTTTACACACATAATTATGTACCTGTGTATTTTTCTTTGAAAAAGACTGGAAATCTTCATTTAATCTTATCATCTCTGCTGCCTCATTCATTCTATCTATATCAATGGTATATGGGAAATAATATGCACGATCTTTTATAAAAGGATTCTTTGATCTGTAAATCCGGTATTCATATTCTCTTGAAACTGCGTCAAATCTACAATGCGCTCCATCCAACGCCCTTGCTATTCTATTAATGACAATGTCTTCCGGAAGTATTGCATTCAAATGATACACCGAATTTTTCATTGTTTCTTCAGCATCCGACCGATAATCAAAATGAAAATAGTTCTGATAGGCATGTACCCCAGCGTCCGTTCTTGATGAACCTGTTAAGTCAATTGCTTCTCTATAATATACCCTTAAAGCGCGTTCTACTTCCGATTGAATGCTGTTTGCATTCTCCTGTTTCTGAAATCCAGCATATCTCGCACCTTGGTAAGCCACCTCTATAAAAAAACGAGCTGTCATATTTTGAGGGAATTATGGTTGAAGTATCGACCTAAAGCGACTTTTATTTTTTTCCAGCGTCAATAATGATTCTAAAGCGCTAAAATTCATTTTATCTATTACAGAGGGATAGGCTGCCTGTAAAAAACCAATCCTGTCATCTTCATTAGTAAACAACGCTGACAAATATTTTATCTGATCTGAAGTGTAGCACTTTTCAGCGAATGAATTTTTTGCAACTGCAATCATCTTTTTTTCATTATCCTCAGCTGTCATTTTTCTTCTCAGCTGAATAAAATCAGCATCAGACGCTATTTCATTGCAGGTATTTTTTAAAACCGCTTTTTCTTTCTTTTTTTTGTTTTCATAAGGGATAAAAATCAATATTGTGTCAATCTTTACGCCCTCCTTTATCAAGTACTTCATTGACAATCCCGCCGGTTCCTTCTTAGAAAAAACCATAATGATATTTTGTGATGACGAAATGTTGCTTTTACCCAACCCATTATTTCCTTCAAATTCATCTTCCTCTAAAATTGAAGGATTGTCTGTAACCATTGCCAGCGTTTTAGAAAACTCATCTTTGTTTTTTTGAATAACGGTGTCTTTTGGACTAGTTTCAGCAGTATCTCTAATAGGCAATAGAGGCGATGATGTTTTGAAATCTATCAAACTAAACATTGCCGGTTGGCCACTTTTAATAATAAACCCCCTATTCTCGTCCTTCTTTATTTCAAAATCAAAATTTTGAGAAGGCAATTGATTTCCGGGAAAACCAATAATCAAGGGATATTTACCCTCTTCAAGTTTTGAAAGAATCAAATAACCACTTTCTGTAGAACTATATATACTACTTTTTATTTTCACATAAAAAGGCGCGCCGTTCTCTGATTGAAAATAAACAAAATGAAGGGATTGGGCTTTTACAGAATAAGCCATTAACAAAAGGAATATTAATTTTTTACAACGATTCACTACCAGTTCAATTTTCTAATGACAATATATGCATTAAATTAAAGTATCGGACATCGCGCTAAAAAACTCATTAAAAAAATGCAGCAATTTAAAGTCCTACCTCTATAATTTTTCAAAACTACTTAATGTGGTTGATTTTATTGCATTTTAAAAATTAAGATAAATTTTTAAAATTCTAGATTTACTTTTGGCGACCAAAATCAATTTTATGAAACATTTCTTTTTTGTACTTAGTATTTTAAGTTTTTCATTTGTCGCAAATGCTCAATTTCAAGAATCAACAGTTGACACTTCCTGGAAAAAAAATTACCGGGAAAGCTCTCCCAGAATCAATGATCTTGTTCATACCAAGCTGGATGTACGTTTTGACTATGATAAGTCTTATATGTATGGTAAAGAATGGTTGACATTGAAACCAACCTGCAACCCTACAGACTCTTTATTGCTTGATGCAAAGGGAATGGACATCAAAACAGTCGCAGTTGTAAAAGGTGCGCTAAAATCCCCTTTAAAATATACTTATGATGGTATGCAATTGAATATTCATCTTGACAAAACCTATTCAAACAAAGAAAAATATACCCTCTATTTCGAATATACCAGTAAGCCGAATGAATTAAAAACCGAGGGAAGCGCTGCTATTACTGATGCAAAGGGATTGTATTTCATTAATCCAAAAGGAACGGAAAAGAATAAACCTACGCAAATTTGGACTCAGGGTGAAACGGAATCTAACAGTGCCTGGATGATTACAATTGATAAACCCAATCAAAAATCCACTGAAGAAATTACCCTAACTGTTCCTGATAAATACGTAACACTTAGTAATGGCTTGCTAATTAGTCAGAAGAAAAATACAGATGGCACAAGAACCGACTACTGGAAAATGGATCTTCCACATGCTCCTTATTTATTTTTCATGGGCGTTGGGGACTATTCGATTACTAAAGACAATTACAAAGGAAAAGAGGTCAGCTATTACGTTGAAAAAAAATACGCGCCTTATGCACGTCAAATCTTTGGGGCCACTCCGGAAATGATGGGATTTTTTTCCAATAAATTGGGAGTTGAATTTCCTTGGCAAAAATATGCTCAAATTGTAGGGCGCGATTATGTAAGCGGCGCAATGGAAAACACCACTTCCACTCTTCATCAAGAGAGCGCTTATCAAAACGCACGTGAACTATCTGATGGGAATGAATGGGAAGAAACCATTGCCCACGAATTGTTTCATCAATGGTTTGGAGACTTAGTCACTGCTGAAAGCTGGAGTAATATTACCGTAAACGAAAGTTTTGCAAACTACAGCGAATACCTCTGGGATGAATACAAACACGGGAAAGACTTTGCCGATGCTCATGGATTTGAAGATATGCAAGGATACTTGATGAGCGGCAGCGAAAAAAAGGATTTGGTCAGATTCTACTACTCGAGCAGAGAAGATGTATTTGATGGAGTAAGTTATAATAAAGGTGGGAGAATTTTACACATGCTGCGTAATTTGGTTGGCGACGAAGCTTTTTTTAAATCGCTTAATAATTATTTAATGACCAACAAATTTAAAACGGGTGAAGCAGCTCAACTTAGACTTGCCTTTGAGGAAGTAACAGGAAAAGACCTTAACTGGTTTTGGAATCAGTGGTACTATGGCAGCGGTCATCCGAAATTGAAAATAAATTACAATTACGACTCAGCTACAAGACCGGCAGTTATCATCAGCCAAACACAAAAATCCGGCAAAGTCTTTGTACTTCCTATTGCAGTTGATATATATGTTAATGGCATTAAAACAAGACATCAAATAACCATCGATCAACTCAACGATACTTTTTATTTCAACACTACACAAAAGCCAGAATGGATCAGTGTAGATGCAGATAAAATATTGCTTGCAGAAAAAACAGATGCCAAATCTGAAGATAACTTTTTAGCCCAATGGAAATACGGCAAAAATTACCTTGACAGAAAAGAAGCGCTGGATTATTTTGCTAAAAACAACCCTGCCAAATTAAAAGAAGGATTGAAAGACAATTTTTTCAAACTCAGAATTGCAGCTATACAGAAAATAGGAAGTTCCTCTTTAAAAAATGATGAAGAGTTGCTGAATTCAATTGAATCAATTGCAAAGAACGATGTCAACAGAAAAGTTAAAGCTGCCGCGTTAGCAGTGCTTGTTAAAAACGGAGACGTCAAATACAAATCACTTTATGAATCTGCCATCAACGACTCTTCTTACAATGTTGCCGGCACAGCGTTTAAAGGACTAGCAGCATTGAATCCTGAAGGAGCCTATGAACTTGCGAAAAAATACAGTAAAGATGCAAAAGGATTATTGAGTGACGAAATTTTAAAAATACTTATCCAAAACGGCGTTGAATCTGATTTTGAATTTATTGCAAATACATTCAGTGAAGCGCCTTTAAGTCAAGGTAAATTTGAAATGGCTGATAAATTCAGTGAATTTCTTATAAAAATAAATGACCTCAGCAATATTAAAAAAGGTATTGATTATATCATTGAGCTAAGAAATCAAATTCCTGCTCAATACAGAGCTTACACAGATGCAGGATTTAAGAAAAATCTTGACAAGATAAGTAAAGCAAAAGGGAAAGAAATAGAAGAGTACATTGATAAAGGGTTTAAATAAAAGTTGATTTTTTTATATCTTGATTAAACGATGCCTTTGATTTAAGGCATCGTTTTTTATTTATCAAAAACACTGCTACACTTGATCTCTTTGGATTGATAATAAAATTTTTCCTACATTTAATACCCAATAAAATCAACCTTATGCAAAAAATTGGTGAATCTGAATTAATCATCAACAACCGCGGCGCTATTTATCACCTTGATCTTCGTCCGGAAGAATTAGCTGATACAGTGATCATTGTTGGAGACCCTGAACGCGTACCAAAAGTCAGCAAGCACTTTGATAAAATTGAACACAAACTTCAGCACAGAGAATTTATTACGCATACCGGTTATATTGGAAATAAACGACTAACAGTATTATCTACCGGCATTGGTCCGGACAATATCGACATTTCCATCAATGAACTAGATGCGCTAGCCAATATCGACTTTGAATCCAGAACCATCAATCCTTCTCTGAAAAAGTTAAACATCATTCGATTTGGCACTTGTGGAGCATTGCAGGCAGATATTCCTGTTGACAGTTTAGTAGCCTCTACCCATGGGCTTGGCTTTGACAATTTGATGAACTATTATGTGCACGAAAAATCAAACGAAGAAAATGAATTGATTGCTTCTTTTCTTGAACAAACTCAAATGGATACTTCTATTACTGTGCCTTATATTTTCAAGGGAAGTGAGATGCTTCTGAATAAATTCAATGAAGAATTTTTCAAAGGCATTACCGTTACTGCGCCTGGTTTTTATGGGCCTCAAGGAAGAGAACTTCGACTACAATCTAGAAGCAGGAGTCTGATTGACAAACTTTCTGATTTCTCCTACCATCAACATAGAATTGTAAACTTTGAAATGGAATCATCTGCCATATTTGGCCTAGGAAAATTATTGGGTCATGAATGTTTAAGTATCAATGCAGTGGTTGCCAATAGAGTCATACAGGCTTATTCAAAAGACGGAAATGCTGTTGTGGAAAAAATGATCACCTCATCTTTAGAGCGATTAATTGCTTAATTTTAAAATAAATAACAATCAATTTTGTAATGGCCGAAATAAAAACAATACCAGATTTTTCTTTAACCCCAAGAATAGATCAGGTAGGTATTGAGGAACGAGCATCTAGGTTTACCAAACGCAGCATCAAGAATGAAACCAAAATAAAAGGGCTGAAACTTGCGCTGAACATGATAGACCTTACCACATTGGAAGGAAAAGATACAGACGGAAAAGTAAAACAGCTATGCTACAAAGCCTGCCATCTGCATGATGCATACCCAGGACTTCCTTCTGTAGCAGCTGTTTGCGTTTATCCATCGATGGTAGCTGTTGCCAAAAAAGCATTGGGAGATTCAGGGATTAAAGTTGCATCTGTTGCTACTGCCTTTCCAAGCGGTCAATCTACCAGAGACGTAAAATTAAGAGATACTAAATTCGCTATCAACCAAGGTGCCGATGAAATTGACATGGTCATTTCCAGAGGGAAATTTCATCAGGGAGAATACAATTTTGTTTTTGATGAAATTGCTGCAATCAAAGAAGCTTGTGGAGAGGCGAGATTGAAGGTTATTTTAGAAACTGGCGAGCTGGGTTCTTATGATAAAGTTAGAAGAGCAAGCGATATTGCGATGTATGCCGGTGCGGATTTCATTAAAACATCTACGGGAAAGATTTCGCCAGCAGCGACCATGCCTGTTACACTTGTAATGCTGGAAGCGATTCGCGACTTTTATTACAAAACTGGCAAGAAGATTGCGATGAAGCCTGCGGGTGGTATTTCCAAAGCCAAATTGGCCTTGCATTATTTGGTGATGTTGAATGAAGTATTGGGTGAAGAATGGATGAATAATGAATGGTTCAGGTTTGGTGCCAGCAGTTTGGCAAATGACATCTTAATGCAATTAATGAAACAAAAAACAGGGGTTTATCAATCTGCAGATTATTTTGCATTAGACTAATATCAAATTATACTGAATCGAAAATAAGATATATTAAGACCGCTCAACTTTACATATAATTATGGCAACTAAAAAAAATAATACCGTCAAACTACAATTCGACAGCTCTCGCAATTTAGCCCCTGCGCTGGAAAGTAAGTCTGTGGCGAAGATTGCAGATCAATACGATTTGTTTATCAATGGTAAATTTGAGAAACCTTCCTCAAAAAAATATTTTAATACAATAAACCCTGCCAATGAGGAGAAATTATCTTCTGTAGCAGAAGCGAATAGTGCTGATGTAAACAAAGCTGTTGTTGCAGCAAGAAATGCTTATGAAAAAGTTTGGAAAAAAACTTCTGCTAAAGAAAGATCCAAATATATTTATCGCATAGCCAGAATGATTCAGGAACGAGCAAGAGAGTTGGCCGTCATTGAAACATTAGACGGAGGAAAACCCATCAGAGAAAGCCGAGATTTTGATGTACCAACTGCCGCCAATCATTTTTTCTACTATGCGGGTTGGGCCGACAAATTAGAGTATGCATTCCCAAATAGGAAGCCGCAATCATTAGGTGTTGCAGGTCAAATCATTCCATGGAATTTTCCATTATTGATGGCAGCCTGGAAAATAGCGCCTGCTTTGGCAACAGGCAATACGGTTGTGTTAAAACCTGCTGAAACAACCCCACTAACAGCACTTAAATTAGCAGAAATTATTCAGGAAGCCGACTTACCTCCGGGTGTAGTAAATATTATTACCGGGGCTGGTGCAACAGGAGCAGCATTAGTAAATCATCCAGACATCAATAAAATAGCATTTACAGGTTCGACTGATGTTGGAAAAATCATTCAAAAAGCCATTGCAGGAACTAATAAAAAAGCTACGCTTGAATTAGGTGGAAAAGCCGCCAACATTATTTTTGATGATGCTCCTCTTGACCAAGCAGTTGAAGGTGTAATCAATGGCATTTTCTTTAACCAAGGTCATGTTTGTTGTGCGGGATCCAGACTATTTGTACAAGAATCAGTGTACAAAATTGTATTGCAAAAACTTAAGGACAGAATGGAATCTCTCATTGTTGGTAATCCATTAGATAAGAATACCGACATCGGTGCAATCAATTCAAAACAACAATTGGATGTTATCAACAAATACTTAAAAATAGGACAACAGGAAGGAGCTGAAATGTTTCAAAGCTCATGCAATATTCCTAAAAAAGGTTTCTATTGCAGGCCAACTATTTTTACAAATGTTGCTCAATCCAACAGAATTGCACAAGAAGAAATTTTTGGGCCTGTATTGGCGATTCAAACTTTTAGAACAGAAGATGAAGCCATTGAAAAAGCCAACAACACTCCTTTTGGATTGTCTGCAGGAGTTTGGACAGACAAGGGCTCCAAGATTTTCAACATGACATCCAAATTAAGAGCAGGTGTGATTTGGGCAAATACTTACAATAAATTTGATCCTACCTCTCCTTTTGGAGGTTACAAAGAAAGTGGTTTTGGCAGAGAAGGCGGAATGCATGGATTGGAGGGGTATTTGACGGTTTAAAGTTCAAGGGTTCAATAGTTCAAGGTTCAAGAGTTGGGTGAAAAAAAAACATAAATATTAGGTTGGTTTTCTTTAAATAACATCAATAGAAGTAGCGAATTTTGAAATAAAAAATGTCTACTGTAAAAAGATTTGAAGACCTTGAGGTGTGGAAATTGAGCAGAGAGTTAAATAAAAAAATAGGTGACTTAATTGACGGAAAGCATTTTAAAAATAATTTCAGAATTATTAATCAAATAGAAGGGTCGTCGGGGTCTATAATGGATAATATTGCTGAAGGATTTGAAAGAGGTACAAAAGCTGAGTTTATTCAGTTTTTGGGTTTTTCAAAAGCTTCTTATGGCGAGTTAAGATCTCAACTATACAGAGCATTAGATAGAAATTATATCAAACAAAATGAGTTTGATGAATTCTTTGTGTTGGCTTCTAAAATCAGTGCAATGAATTTTAAATTGATACAGTACTTACAAAAAACAAGATTCAATGGACTAAGAAAACCATCGAACCTTTGAACTATTAAACTATTGAACGTTTTAAACCAACGTAGTGATTTAAACCATTAAACGAGCGAAGCGTTTTAAACCATTAAACCAACGAAGTGATTTAAACCTTTTAACTATTAAACTATTGAACCGTTGAACTTTTAAACCAGCGAAGCGAATTAAACTATAATACCATGGCAACCACAAAAAGATTAGAAGTACTTAAAACATACAAAATCTACATCGGCGGACAATTTCCCAGAACGGAATCCGGCAGAACCTATATTGCCTGTAGCCCAAAGGGTGAGCAACTGGCCAATGTTTGTCTCAGTTCGAGAAAAGATTTCCGAGATGCTGTTGGAAGTGCGCGTGGTGCTTTCGGAGCCTGGAGTGGCAGAAGTGCTTTCAATCGCGGGCAAATATTGTATCGCATTGCAGAAATGCTGGAAGGTAGAAAAGCACAATTTGTTGATGAACTGATTAAACAAGGTTCTTCAAAAGCGATTGCCGAAAATGAAGTCAATCTTTCAATAGACAGACTAATTTATTACAGTGGTTGGTGTGATAAATATCAACAAGTATTTAGCAGTGTAAATCCTGTTGCATCCTCACATTTTAATTTCTCTGTATTGGAGCCAATGGGTGTTATTGCAGCCATTGCCCCTCAGGAAAATTCATTGATCGGATTGGTTTCTATCATGGCACCTGTAATTGCAGGAGGAAATACCTGTGTAATACTTGCTTCACAAAATAAAGCCTTGTGTGGGGTAACATTCGCTGAAGTATTGAACAGCTCTGATTTACCAGGTGGAGTGGTAAACATTCTGACAGGCAAAGTTTCTGAGCTGCTTCCCTATTTTGCAGACCACATGGATGTGAATGCTACTTGCTTTTGTGAATCTGATAAGTCTATGCAACAATCCATCAAAGAAAAAGCAGCTTTAAATTTGAAACGAGTGGTAATTTATGAATTCCAAAAATGGATGAATGAAGAAACCCAATCTCCTTATTTCATCAATGATTTTCAAGAAGTTAAAACCACCTGGCATCCAATAGAGAACATAGGAGGAGGAAAAGCAGGATACTAAATAGGTTTAATAGTTCAAGGTTTAATAGTTCAAGGTTTAATAGTTCAAGGTTTAAGGGTTCAATGGATTTAACAATTTTGTGAATGCATTATTGACTAATTTTACAAAAAAATAAATGTATGAGTACAAGTAAAATGATTCTTATCGGATTAGCTGGTTTGCTTTTAATAATCTTCTTTTGGGGATGCAATGGTTATAACGGTTTGATTAGCGCAGACCAAAGCGTAAAAAAAGTATGGGGTAATGTGGAAACAAATTACCAACGTAGAACGGATTTATACAGCAGTGTCATCAAAACAATTGAGGGTTCTGCAAATTTCGAAAAATCCACTTTAAAAGAAGTGATGGAAGCCAGATCTGCAGCTACGCAAATAAAAGTTGATATCAATGATCCTGCATCTTTGCAGGCTTACCAAAAAGCGCAAGCTAATCTGCAAGGATCTTTCAGCAGATTAATGGCTGTTGCAGAAAATTATCCAGACTTAAAAACAACCGCTGCTTTCAGAGATTTTCAAACTCAAATAGAAGGAACTGAAAACAGAATCAATGTAGCCCGTCAGGATTATAACAAAGCAATTGAAGATTACAATCTACGAGTAAAGCGTTTCCCTAACGTGATATTAGCTCGTTTATTTGGCTATTCTGACAAACCTTATTTCGAAGCAGAAAAGGGAACTGAAAAAGCACCAGATATCAAATTTGACATCAAGTAAAAATAACTCAAATGCTCGGATGGTTTAAGAAAAAGAGTTTTTTGTCAACAGAAGACAACAAACGAATTGTAGAAGCAATTAAATCCTGCGAGCAATTAACAAGTGGAGAGATTAGAATTTATATAGAATCTAAGAACCCACTTGTAAATACAATTGAAAGAGCTTCCGAGATTTTCATTAAAATGAACATGCAGCAAACCAAACAACGGAATGCTGTTTTGCTCTATATAGCTGTTAAAGACCGAGAAGTTGCCTTGTTTGGAGATGAAGGCATACACCAAGGTGTGGGTACTGAATTCTGGAATCATCAGGTTTCTCAAATGATTGGTCATTTTAAGCAAAATAATTTAACCGATGGCATTTTGAAATGCATTGCAGAAGTTGGCAATGCGCTCATAGAAAAATTTCCATACGATTCCTCAGAAGATAAAAACGAATTGCCGGATGATATCATTTTTGGCAAATAAATAATTTCCGATTCATGCAATTCATTAAATCTATTTTTTTATTTTTTTGGTTGAGTGCCTGTATAATGGTTGCCAATAGTCAGGATATTCCTCAAAGACCTAATCCACCTAAACTAGTAAACGACTACACTAATTCACTCACCGCTGATCAGCAAATTGCTTTAGAAAAAAAACTAGACGCATTTGATGACAGCACTTCTACTCAAATTGCGGTGGTAATAGTGTCTTCGCTGAATGATTACGATATCAGTGATTTTGCGCTTAAGCTAGGCCGTGAGTGGGGTGTGGGAGGAAAGGATTATAATAATGGAGTTGTATTTCTCATTTCAATAGGAGATCGTAAAATAAACATCTCTACCGGATATGGTGTAGAGGGTGCATTACCCGACATCACTGCAAAGCATATTATTGATGATGTGGTAAGGCCCAACTTCAAAGGGAATGATTATTACAGAGGGATAGATGAAGGCACCAATGCAATTATTAAAGCAGTAAAGGGAGAATACAAAGCACCCAATAAAAAAGGCAAAGGAACATCGGGCGGTAAAATATTAATGCTAGTCATTCTTGTTATTTTATTTTTATCCTTCACATCACGTGGTGGAGGTGGGAGCTCTACTATTAGCAGACGCGGCTGGGGCGGTCCTATGTTTTTCCCCATGGGTGGAGGATTTGGCGGATCGGGCGGAAGCTCCGGTGGTGGCGGATTTGGTGGTTTTGGAGGTGGTAGCTTCGGTGGTGGTGGCGCCAGCGGCGGATGGTAATTTTTTCCTATAAATTAATAAAATAAAAAATCCCGACTGTAAAAACAGATCGGGAATTTTTGTGTTGAGAATCTAAAGAATATCAGATTCAAATACTGAATATAATTAATTTAATATTGTATATTGATATAATTTTACTGTATTATATAAATACAATATTTTAAATTGGAATATGAACATTAATTTATCAATAGTAATTAAAATTAATAAAAAATTATCATTTTGCAAATTTATTTGCTTTTTGGAATTACTTTTTTTTGTCTATTGCATTTGTGAAAAATACGCTTTCTCATATCGGTCAAAAAATAAAAAGAATCAGATCATACAATGGCATGAGGCAAGACGACCTTGCGAAAAAAATTGGCAAAACAAGATCAATGGTCTCTTATTTTGAAAGAACCGGTATTATCAACAAATATACTTTACTAGAAATAGCCGAAGCATTGAGAGTAGATGTCGAAAAACTGGAACACGCAGAGTTAAATATTATTGATCATTTAGTAAAAGAAAGTAAATCTGAAGTTGCAAAAAAAGACAACTTCATCGAATTGATTGAAAAACAAAAAGCAGAAATTGTTTTTTTAAAAGAAACTATCAATCACCAATGGAGACTGTTGCAAGAGCTCGCGAAGAAAAGATAAAATTGAATTAACCCTTTTTAATTGCTGCTATTCCCGGAAGTTCTTTCCCTTCAAAATATTCAAGCATAGCGCCGCCGCCGGTAGAAACATAACTTACTTTCGAAGCAAGATGAAATTTATTGATGGCTGCAACACTATCTCCCCCTCCTATTAAACTGAAGGCACCATTTGCAGTTGCTTCGGCTACAGCCAATGCAATCGATTTTGTTCCCTGTTGAAATTTTTCCATTTCAAATACACCCATGGGACCGTTCCATAAAATGGTTTTACTTTTCAGAATGACTTCCCTGAAGTCAGTAATGGCTTTTTGTCCTATATCTAATCCCATCCAGCCATTGGGAATTCCAAAACTTTCACAATTAGTGGTTTGAGCATCTGCAGCAAATTTATCGGCAATCGTACTGTCAATTGGAAGATGAATTTTCACACCGGCAGCATTTGCTTTTTGCAAAATATCATTTGCTAAAGTCAAACGATCGTCTTCGCAAAGAGAATTA
Source organism: Chitinophaga pinensis (assembly GCA_945872815.1). GTDB lineage: Bacteria > Bacteroidota > Bacteroidia > Chitinophagales > Chitinophagaceae > Ferruginibacter > Ferruginibacter pinensis_C. The sequence goes on along the minus strand of CAMCAY010000009.1, from coordinate 50,147 downwards.
CCTATATTTTTACCTTGTGCCTTCCAGAATGTATAGGCCATTCCTCCCCCGATGATGATATCAGTGGCACGCTGCAATAAATTTTCTATGATCAATATTTTATCGCTCACTTTGGCGCCGCCGATAATGGCTGTAAATGGTTTATCGGCATGATGCAATACTTTTTCTGCACTCAGTACTTCGGCCTCCATTAACAAACCAAACATTTTTTTTTCCGCCGCAAAAAAATCAGCTATCACAGCTGTTGATGCATGTGCCCTATGAGCAGTACCAAATGCATCATTTACATATAAATCACCAAGCTTACTCAATTTTTCAGCAAAGACCTTGTCACCCTTTTCTTCTTCCTTATAAAAACGAAGATTTTCCAATAATAATACTTCCCCACTTTTTAAATTATGAGCTTTATCAAAAGCTTCAGAACCAATGCAGTCATTTGCAAAATCTACTTTAGTTTGTGGTAATAATTCTTGAAGATGATTTAGAAGATGTTTCAGAGAACATTTATCAGTTGGTCCGTCTTTGGGTCTGCCCAAATGACTCATTAAAATAACAGAACCACCGTCATTCAATATTTTTTTTATTGTAAGAATAGCAGCAGTCATCCTTGTGTCATCAGTAATTTCAAGAAGATCATTCAATGGAACATTGAAATCTACACGAACCAATGCTTTCTTTCCTGAGAAATTGTAATGAATAAATGCTGACATGCTTTGTTATTAAAGTGCTTTTATTTAATGAACGTTTTGGAAATAAGAATTCTCTTATTATTTTAAGAAATCAATCCTGCAAAATGTTTTACCGTTCTTACCAATTGAGATACGTAACTCATTTCATTGTCGTACCAGCTGACAGTTTTCACCATTTGCTTATCACCTACCGTCATTACTTTAGTTTGGGTAGCATCAAACAATGAACCGAAATGCATTCCAATCACATCACTACTAACGATTTCATCTTCATTATAACCAAAACTCTCATTGGCAGCGGCTTTCATAGCGGCATTAATGGCTTCAGCAGTGGCAGATTTTTCTAAAATAGAATATAATTCAGTTACAGAACCGGTAATTACAGGAACTCTTTGAGCACCTCCATCTAACTTACCTTTTAGTTCGGGTAAAACAAGACCGATTGCTTTTGCAGCTCCTGTGCTGTTTGGAACAATGTTTCCAGCAGCGGCTCTTGCACGACGAAGGTCGCCTTTTGGATGAGGGGCATCCAATGTATTTTGATCATTGGTGTAAGCGTGTATGGTACTCATGATACCTGTAACAATTCCATAATGATCGTTGAGTACTTTAGCCATTGGGGCTAAACAGTTGGTAGTACAGCTGGCACAGCTGATGATGGTTTCGCTGCCATCTAAGATTGCATGGTTTACATTGAAAACCACCGTTTTTAAATCGCCCGTTGCAGGAGCGGAGATTACCACTCTTTTTGCGCCAGCTAATAGATGTGCTGCCGCTTTATCTTTATCAGTAAAGAATCCTGTACTTTCAATAACAACATCCACTCCGTGAGCTCCCCAAGGAATTTGTGCAGGATCTTTTTGAGCATAAATTTTTACTTCATGTCCATTAACTACAATTGCACTATCCGTATGAGTAACATTCTCATTGAATCTTCCTTGAGCACTGTCGTATTTTAACAAATGAGCCAAAGTTGCAGGACTTGTTAAATCATTGATAGCCACCACATCTATTCCCTGCATGTTATAAATTTGACGAAACACAAGACGACCGATACGGCCAAAACCATTGATAGCAACTTTAATTGTACTCATAATTGATGATATTGATGTTAATTATTTTGAGAGGCAAAATTACGATTTGTGCATGTAATTAGGTTGAATAATTTTGTTGATTATTATCAGAATAACATGACAATACAGATTGTTACGAGCATAAATCAAAACTTCGGAGAAAAAGATCCGTATTAAATGTTTTTTCACTTAGTTATTTATAGATTTGTAAATCAAATTTGTATTATATCATTGTAATGCGTTAATAATTTTTTACCCATTGGAGTGTATACTATAAATATATACTTTTGATAAAAATTATTACAATGAAGACTTTATCATTAAAATTAGATGATTCAATTTTTGAAGAAACGGAAGAAATTACAACAAAAATGAAATTGGCAAGAAACAGGTACATTAATGAGGCGCTAAAAGTATTTAATCTTTATAACAAGAGAAAATTATTGAAGAATCAACTGGAAATTGAATCCAAAATGGTTCGTAGAGATTCTATGGAAATTCTGGAAGAATTTGAAAAGCTGATTTATGAAGATTAACAAATATGAAATCTGGTTGGCCAATTTAAATCCTTCCAAGGGGGTAGAACCCGGCAAAACCAGGCCTGTAGTGGTTATTCAATCAGATTTATTGAATGGACTTCACCCATCAACAATTGTTTGCCCTATCACATCCAACGTTGTTAAAGAGGCGGAAATATTGAGGGTTTACATAAATAAAGAGCAATTAGAAAAAGAAAGCGATGTATTAGTAGATCAGATGAGAGCAATTGACAATAAAAAACTGCTTAAAAGGCTGGGAAAGTTGAATAAAGAACAATTATTTAAACTAAAAAGGAACATTGGTATTGTACTTGACCTATAAATATTACGACTTTAAAAAAAGTTTGGATAAAAAGTATATCAGCCCTATCTTTGCCGTCCGAAAAACAACTGCCGCGTTGGTCAAGAGGTTAAGACGCCTCCCTTTCACGGAGGAATCACGGGTTCGAGTCCCGTACGTGGTACCAGTTCAAACCTGTCAAACGACAGGTTTTTTCGTTTAAACCCTCTCTGATATTAATCTCTACCATATTCGACATTTTATTCACTTGTTCAGTTTTGTTCATTACGTCCCTATTACGTTCCAAATTAAAAAGACGTAATAGAGACGTACTGTGCGCTCCCCTCAATTTCGTCCTATTTTCCTTTCTTGTTTGAAACCGAACTCCAATAAACCCTACAATTTATTAGAGTAAAATTTGAACTAGACATTTATTAGTATTGAGATTTGTTTATTTTTTGTAGAAGTTAGGATTGGAGGTAAGTAAAAATAAGATTCTCTTTTTACTATAAACTACTTAATGAAAGTCTCTTAAACTCCTATTGGATATACATTTCATCAATTTAATGGAAAATTTTTTGCGATTATTTTCTATACTATCCTAACCCAATTTCCTGATGCATCGAAGGAATTTCCACATCCATAAATCCTTTTCTGATAAGTCTTTTCTGAAAATCAATCTGAACCGGATATTCCCCATGCACGATGAAAAGTTTTTTTACAGACTTAGGATCCTGACAAGCCAAAAACTGACAAAGATCATCGTAGTCCCCATGTGCACTCATACTTCTCATCTCTGCAATTTCTGCATTCACTTCATGAGGCTGGCCAAAAATGGTTACTTCTTTTGGTCGATGCATCAATCTCCCTCCCAAAGAACGCGGTTCGCAATAGCCAGTCAACAATATGGTGTTCTTGCTATTTTCAATATTATTACTGATATGATGCTTAACCCTTCCTGCCTCTGCCATTCCACTTGCAGAAATAATCACACATGGATTTTTATAGTAGTTAAGCATTTTTGATTCATCCACTGACTTTACAAACTTCAATCCCTTAAACTCAAATGGATCGTTGTCACTCAGTAAAACTTTCTGAATTCGGGCATTAAAATACTGAGGAAAACTTTTAATGATTTGTGTGGCCTTAGTACTTAAAGGACTATCCAAGAAATATTCCAAATTGGGCAACCTGTTTTCTAATTCCAACTGATTAAGCGAGTACAGAATTTCCTGTGTTCTTCCAACACTAAATGCGGGAATAATTAATTTCCCCTTTTTCTTCAAACAAGTTTGCTCAATCCATTTCAACAAAGTATCTGTAGTTGATTGATGTTCGTCATGCAAACTATTGCCGTATGTTGATTCCAATAAAATATAATCTGCTTGAGGAAATACTGCCGGTGATTTTAAAATAATATCCCTGTAACGCCCTACATCTCCGCTAAAAGTAAGTGTACTTTTTTTTCCGTTTTCATTGATTCTCAAATGAACGGCCGCACTTCCTATAATATGTCCGGCATCGGTAAAACAAAATTCAAAGTTGTCATCAATTTTGTGCCAAGTATTGTAATCTACAGACTCAAAATGATCTGCTGCAATCAAGGCGTCTTCTGTTGTATAAAGTGGCTTTAAATAAGGCAAGCCCAACAAAGCTCTTTTTTTATTTTCAAACTGTACATCCGTTTCCTGAATACCCGCAGAATCCTCCATCAGTACTTTTGCGAGGTCTTTTGTAGCTGGTGTCGCATATACTTTACCGTTATATCCGTCTTTAATAAGTTTAGGCAACAAGCCACAGTGATCAATATGAGCATGAGATAAGATTAGATGGTTGATCTCTTTAGGATTGAATCCAAACGTGCTATTAAGTTCTCCTGTTTCGGGACCCATGCCCTGAAACATTCCACAATCAAGCAATAATTTTTTTCCGTTGGTAAGTGTAATAAGGTGCTTGGAACCTGTTACAGTCCTCGCCGCGCCATGAAAAGCTATTTTCATAACTAAAGATTTTTAAGTAAGGTACGTATTTAAATTCTCCTATCCACTGATTGCCAACCATGCCATCATGCCTATTCCATTTTCAATGGCAGATTCATCAATGTTAAATGTAGAAGTATGTACATTGCTGACAATGTTTTTTTCTTTATTCCCTGCACCCAATCTGAAGAAACAACCAGGTATTTTATGACTGTAGTAAGCGAAATCTTCCGCCCCCATCCTTAGCTCGGTTTCAAACACGTTTTCAACACCAGCAAAATCAACTGCTAAAGCTTTTGCTTGCAGAGTTAATTTTTCATCATTGAAAACAAACGGGTAGCCTACATCTATCCTCACATCCGCTTCTGCTCCCATTGCCGTTACCAATTCTTTGGTTTGGCGAATTATTAATTCATGTGCTTTAAATCTCCATTCCTCATTCATCGCTCTTAATGTACCCATCATCTTTACTTCTGATGGAATTACATTTGTTGTATTACCTCCGTTTACAGCTGTTATAGACAATACAGTGGGATTAAACGGATTATTGTTTCTGCTGACTATTTGCTGAAGACTGATTACAAGATGAGATGCAATTAAAATAGAATCCGCTGTGAACTGAGGTGCCGCTGCATGCCCGCCTTTGCATTTAATGGTAATGTATATCTCATCAGCACTGGCCATTACCATTCCTCCTCTGAAACTAAATGTGCCAACTTGCATCCCCGGATGAACATGCAATGCAAATATTTTTTCTGGGGCTGGATTTTCAAGAACGCCTTCTTTTATGAGCAAACTGGCTCCTCCGGGATTTTTTTCTTCTCCGGGTTGAAAAATTAATTTTATTGTACCCTCCCAATTTTCTTTTGTTTCATGTAGAATTTTTGCAGCGCCTAATAAACAGGTTGTATGGACATCATGACCGCAAGCATGCATTATTCCAGGAATTGTAGATTTATATGACACTTGATTCTCTTCCAGTATAGGCAATGCATCCATATCTGCACGAAGTGCCACAACTTTTTTATCAGGGTTTTTCCCTTTTATCAATCCAACAACACCCGTAACCGCCTTTATTTCAAATGGAATACCCCAATCAGTTAATTTTTGCTGAATGAATGCAGATGTTTTATACTCTTCGTAACTCAATTCAGGATTTGCATGCAAATGATGACGAACATCAATGAATTCTGGTGCGTAATTTTTGGCAAGTTGTTTTATTTTTTCAAGCATGTTGCTAATTTGAGAATGATTGATATTGATTTTACGAAAAACAACAAAATGTCATAAACAATTTCTACTGCTAATCTTCTCCGGCAGTTGTTTTTTCCAAGGGCTTCTGTTCCACTTTCTCCGGAAGAATATAAATATTCCCAGTAACTATTTTTAAATCCAATATTTGCTTTCGCAACTTTTCTGCTTCTTTCTTGTCAAGAAAATTTCCCAGTTTTATTTTTATGTAAGGAGATAAAAAAGTCATGTATAATTTCTGCTCCGGGAATTGCTGCAACAAGGTTGCTCTCACCTGCATGGCCTGATTTCTGTCTGTGGTATTCAGCAACATTAAACGATAACCATCCACCATTTGAATTTTTTCAGCAAGACTCTCGTTGTATTCCGCCATCTTTTTGCCAAGCAAATCTATTCTTTCATCTTTATGGGTGATAGAAAATCCATTTGCAGCAGTATCATTAATAAAACGCTGAGCCTTAGCAGGCAACAGAGTTACACTAATTGAAATGAACAATAAAAGTTTTTTCATTTTATTACTGAAATAAAAAATCAATTACAATTATGATTCTCTGCCATGACATTGCTTGAATTTTTTCCCGCTTCCGCATGGGCAAGGGTCATTACGTCCTGTTTTAGGCTCCACTCTTATTGGCTCTTGCTTTAGTGGTGCTGATGGATCATAGTAATCATTTTCGTTTGATGCATAGTCTTGTCCTGCTGCATCAATCTGAGCTTTGTTGATATTCATCTTGCTCATATCCGTTTTTCTTTCTCTTCCTTCTTTTATTTGAGCGGACTTTGACTGTTCAATAGGAATAGTAGCATGGCTTAAGAAACTCACTATATCTTTATTTACTTGGTCATTCATTTGCTTAAAAGCTGCAAACGCTTCAATTTTATAAATTACCAGTGGATCTTTTTGTTCATACCCTGCTGTTTGAACACTGTGACGCAAATCGTCCATTGCACGAAGATGTTCTTTCCATGCATCATCAATGATGGCAAGTGTGATATTTCTTTCTAAGGACGACATCAATTCTTTGCCTTCGGATGCAAAATATTTATCTAGCTTTACAAGTGCGTTGATGGCTTTTTTACCGTCGGTAAATGGAACCGATACATTTTCAATATGGCTACCCTGTTCCTTTCTGATATTATGGATGATGGGCATTGTTTGTGATACAATGGTTGATTTTTTATGAGTATAATGAGCCATTACTTCACTATACAACTTCCCTGTAAGATCAGTCTCACTTTCTTTATCCAATTCTTCCGCTGTCAAAGTTGTATCAATACCAAAATGAACAATCGCGGATAATTTGAAGTCTTCGTAGTTTAAGGTTTCTTTGAAAGTAAAGAGCAGCGATTCTGCTACTGCATAAAAGGCGTTATCCAAATCAAGTGCAAGTCTTTCGCCAAACAATGCATGGTTTCTTCTGCCATATACCACATTACGCTGTTTATTCATCACATCATCGTATTCCAGCAAGCGTTTGCGTATACCGAAATTATTTTCCTCTACTTTTTTCTGAGCACGCTCAATACTTTTGGTAATCATGCTGTGCTGAATCACTTCTCCTTCTTTATAACCCATTCTATCCATCAAGCCCGCAATTCTTTCACTTCCAAACATGCGCATCAAATCATCTTCCAACGAAACGAAGAAGTTGGATGTTCCTGGATCTCCCTGTCTTCCGGCACGACCACGCAACTGCCTGTCTACACGACGACTTTCATGACGCTCTGTTCCTAAAATTGACAATCCACCTGCCTCCTTTACGCCGGGGCCAAGTTTGATATCCGTACCACGACCTGCCATATTGGTAGCGATCGTTACAGCGCCTGCCAATCCCGCTTCTGCAACTACCTGTGCTTCCTTAGAGTGTTGTTTTGCATTCAATACATTGTGTGGAATTCCTTTCTGCTTAAGCATTCTGCTTAACAATTCACTCACTTCCACAGAAGTTGTTCCAACCAGCGTTGGCCTGCCTGCGTTGCGCAAAATTTCTATCTCATCTATAACTGCTTTATATTTCTCACGCTTGGTTTTGTAAACTTTATCTTGTTCATCTTTGCGTATAGCCGGAACGTTAGTAGGTATGGTAACAACATCCAATTTGTAAATGCTCCACAATTCAGCGGCTTCTGTTTCGGCAGTACCGGTCATCCCGGCCAGCTTATGGTACATTCTAAAATAATTCTGTAATGTAACAGTAGCATAGGTTTGAGAAGAAGCTTCAATTTTTACATTTTCCTTAGCTTCAAGTGCCTGATGCAATCCGTCAGAATATCTTCTGCCATCTAAAATACGACCGGTTTGTTCATCCACAATTTTCACGGCACCATCCATTACAACGTACTCAATATCCTTGTCAAACAAAGTGTAGGCTTTCAACAATTGTTGAACGATGTGAATTCTTTCTGCTTTTTGAGAATACTCATTCAGCAAACTTTCTTTTTGTTTAAGTTTTTCATCTGAGGATTCGCTTGACTTTTCAATAGCAGTCAATTTAGTAGCTATATCAGGCAATACGAAAAATTCAGGATCCTCTCCTGTTCTAGTAATCAGATTAAGGCCTTGATCGGTCAATTCAACAGAATTATTTTTTTCGTCAATTACAAAAAACAATTCAGCGTCAACCTTCGGCATTTCTTTTTTCTGATCAGCCAAATAATAGTTCTCACTTTTTTGGAGTTTAACCCTCATTCCTGGTTCGCTCAAAAATTTTATCAGAGCGCTGTTTTTGGGAAGTCCTCTGTGAGCGCGCATCAATGATAAGCCGCCATCTTTTGGATCATCGTTTCCTTCTGCAATTTTCTTTTTGGCTTCTATTAAAAACTGATTGACCGCTTTTCTTTGGGCATCAACCAACTTTTCAATTCTTGGCCTCAAATCAAAGAATTGTTGGGTATTATCGCTATGACCTACCGGGCCACTGATAATCAAAGGTGTTCTGGCATCATCAATCAAAACACTGTCCACCTCATCCACCATAGCAAAATGATGTTTGCGTTGCACCATTTCATCGGGATGATGCACCATATTGTCTCTCAAATAGTCGAACCCAAATTCATTATTGGTTCCATAAGTGATGTCTGCATTATATGCTTTTCGGCGCGCGTCGCTGTTAGGCTCATGCTTGTCAATACAATCAACCCTTAAACCTAACCATTCAAAAATTGGACCATTCCACTCGCTATCCCTTCTGGCCAAATAATCGTTTACAGTTACAATATGTACGCCTTCAGCGGCAAGTGCGTTCAAATATGCAGGTAATGTACTAACCAATGTTTTACCTTCTCCGGTTGCCATTTCTGCAATTTTACCGGAATGAAGAACAGCACCACCAATCAGCTGAACATCGTAATGAACCATGTTCCATTTCACAATACTTCCCGCTGCATTCCAAGTGTTTTTAAAAATGGCGTTGCTTCCGGAAATAGTGATGTATTCCTTCTTTGTAGCCAGCTCTTTGTCAAGTTCAGTTGCTGTGGATTCTACATTTTCATTTTCCTTGAAACGCCTGCCTGTTTCTTTCACAACAGCAAATGCTTCTGGTAAAATCTCCAATAATGCCTCTTCTATTTTTTGATCTCTGACTTTTTTCAATGAATCAATCTCATTGTATATCAAATCTCTGCCATTAATGTCTTCAGAAGGCAATGCCTCAGCTTGATTATTTTTTTCTGATATCTGTGCATTTATTTCAGAGAGATGTTGTTGAATGCGCGACTTGAATTCACTTGTCTTTTCCCTTAACTGATCGTTGGATAAAGATTGGAATTGATTGAAATACTCATTAATTTTAGCTACCTGGGGAGTGATTTTTTTTACATCTTTCTCACTTTTGCTTCCACCGAATAATTTAGAAATAATTCCTAACATATCTGCTGCTTAATAATCTTGACTGATAAATAAATACTGCCAAATATAAACTATCAATTAAAAATAGTCATAATGACAGGTCGCAAAGGTAAAGAAGTTTAAGGCGATTGAAGTGATTTGATGAATTTATTAAAACAATTGCCCGAGTTTATAATGAAATATATTTATGTATTCTTTTTAAGAGAAAATATTATGTATTTAATTTATGCTATATAATGGTTTAAAGGGCACATAATATTGCTAATTCGTTGGTTAATTGAAAAAATATCTCCTTGAATTATATAGTAATTGACCTACATTTGCAGCAAAAAATAAGTCAATATTGTAGGCTTTTTAAAAAACTGCCTTTCATAAAACGAATTACCTATGAGTGGTGCATTAAAAGAAGTAAGAAACAGGATAAAAAGTGTACAAAGCACACAACAAATAACAAAAGCAATGAAAATGGTTAGCGCCGCTAAATTGCGTCGTGCGCAGGATGCCATTACCCAAATGCGCCCCTATGCCCAAAAGCTACAAGAGATGTTGTCAAATATTGTAAGTGCGGGCGAAGGAAATGTTTCCTTGAATTTAGCTGCAGAAAGGGCTATTGAAAAAGTACTGATTATTGTAGTTACCAGTGACAGAGGCTTGTGTGGCGGATATAACAGTAATTTGATAAAATTGACAAAACAAACAATAAAAGATAAATACAGCAGTCAGTTTAATAAAGGAAATGTCCAGATTTTACCTATCGGGAAAAAAGGGTACGAGCATTTCAATAAACTAGGATACAAAGTGGTGAATGCATATTGGGATATCTTTGCCGATCTTCGTTTTGAGCGAGTGCAGGCTGCGGCCAAATTTGCGATGGATGCTTTTACAGCTAAAGAATTTGATGCGGTGGAAGTCATTTATAGTGAATTTAAAAATGCTGCTTCACAGGTTTTTATTGCAGAACATTTCTTACCGGTACAAAAAGCAGCAAATACAACGGGGGAAAAAAAGGCCGATTTTATTTTCGAACCAGAGCAAGATGTATTGATTGCAGAGTTAATGCCCAAGATTTTAAATACTCAATTATATAAAGCTGTATTGGATGCAAATGCCAGCGAACATGGAGCACGTATGACAGCCATGGACAAAGCAAGTGACAATGCAAATGAATTACTAAAATCATTGAAAATCACCTACAACCGTGCACGTCAGGCCGCCATCACAACAGAATTGACAGAAATTGTGAGTGGTGCTGCAGCTTTGCAGGGGTAGTATGAAATGAATACGACGTAAATGGGAAAAAGGAGAATGGATGAAACATCTAAAATTGTATTGTCCATTTAAAAAAACCATTCACAAAAAAAACAACACATGGAAATTTCTGAAATCATACCACATATTGAAGCATTGATTTTTGCGAGTGATAAAGCACTTTCTTCAGAGGAGATAAATGAATTAATCAACAATGCATTGGGTTTCATCGAAGATAGGGCTAGTATGGAACAAATCGAATCAGCCATTGAAGGTATCAGAGAAAAATATCAAACAGAATTTTATGCATTTGAATTAAAGCAAAGTGGTGGTGGATGGCAATTTCTCACAAAACCAACATACCATAAGACAGTAGCCTTGTTAAATGGTGATAAATTTTTAAAACGTTTGTCCTCCGCTGCAATGGAAACATTGGCCATCATTGCATACAAGCAACCCATTACTAAAAGTGAAATAGAATCCATCAGAGGAGTGAACTGCGATTATGCCGTTCAAAAGCTATTGGAAAAAGATCTCATCATCATCTCAGGACGCAATGAAGATGCAGTTGGAAAACCATTGATATACGCTACATCCAAATCTTTCATGGATTATTTTGGAATTAATAACGCAAGTGAATTACCAAAGATTAATGAGGTATTGATGGAAGAGTTGGTGAAAGCAACAGTGATAAATTCTACTGAGGAAAATCAGTCTTTTGAAAATGAAAATAAATTAACGGCAGTTGAAAATATTGAAAACGTTTCCGATTCAGCTTTACCTGAACAAACAATCAACACTGAAGAAAACTCACCAGAAAATGACGTTTAACTATTAATATTTTTATAAACCCCATGTAAATTGAATAGTTAAATTTTCATTATTAAATCAACTAAGACCTAGAATCTCCCGATTTTTAATTTCATAAATTTGATTAAATTATATTTCTTCATTACAATTTTCATATCTACTGTTTTATAAAAGAATCAATAATATTAGTCTTTACTTCGTTTCATTTTAGTAAATTGCATGTCCTTTTAACTTGGCTGTTAAGGATATCTAAACAATTAAATTACATTAAAAAACTGTTGTTGAATCAATTGTAACAATAATTGATTTCTCATTCAGTTTTTTAGATTAGATGACAAAGTCAATTCGACTTTGAAGCAATTAAATTTGGCATAACATCTATAAAAAATAATTATGGCAAAAGAACTACGTAAACAGGAAGCATTAGAATATCATGCCAAAGGAAGACCCGGAAAAATAGAGGTCATACCCTCTAAAGAAGCAAAGACACAACGCGATTTATCCTTAGCATATTCTCCGGGTGTAGCAGAACCTTGCAAAGAAATTGCAGCCAATCCTGATGATGTTTATAAATATACAGCCAAGGGAAATCTGGTGGGAGTAATCAGTAACGGTTCAGCAGTGTTAGGCCTGGGGAATATTGGACCTGCAGCAGGGAAACCTGTGATGGAAGGGAAAGGAGTTTTGTTTAAAATATTTGCCGACATTGATGTGTTTGATATTGAGATTGATGAAAGTGATCCTAAGAAATTTGTAGAAATTGTAAAATCATTGGAGCCAACTTTCGGTGGTATTAATTTAGAAGACATCAAAGCACCTGAATGTTTTTACATAGAACAGGAGCTGAAAAAACAATGCAACATTCCCGTAATGCACGATGATCAGCACGGGACAGCTATTATTTCGGCCGCTGCTCTTTTGAATGCACTGGAAATTCAGAAAAAGAAAATCGATAAAGTACGGATTGTTGTAAATGGTGCAGGTGCAGCAGCTATGGCCTGTATTAAATTGTATGAGTCATTGGGAGCGAAGCCCTCCAATTTTATGCTGTTTGATAGAAAAGGAATTTTATACAAAGGCAGACCCGACATTGAAGAATTCAAAATTCCTTTCAGTGTGGATGCAAAATACAAGGACTATGATTTGGCAAAGGCGCTGAAAGATGCGGATGTTTTCGTTGGATTGAGTGTTGGAAATGTAGTAACACCAGAAATGGTTAAATCAATGGCTAAAAATCCAATAGTATTTGCCATGGCCAATCCTGACCCTGAAATAACTTATGACCTTGCTATGAGTGCAAGAAAAGATGTTATCATGGCAACAGGAAGGAGTGACTATCCCAATCAGGTAAACAATGTTTTAGGGTTCCCATATATATTTCGCGGAGCATTGGATGTAAGAGCCAAGCAAATTAACGAACCAATGAAACTGGCTGCAGTAAAGGCTTTGGCAGAACTGGCCAAAACCCCTGTGCCGGATATTGTAAATCTTGCTTACAACGAAAAAACGATTTCTTTCGGTCCAACTTATATCATTCCCAAGCCTGTTGACCCAAGATTACTATCTACTGTAGCTCCCGCTGTAGCTAAAGCTGCAATGGAAAGCGGGGTGGCAAGAATCAACATTACTAACTGGGACGCCTATGCGATAGAATTAAACAAAAGACTTGGATTGGATAATCAACTCAGTCGTGTACTAGGCAATAAAGCAAGAAGCAATCCAAAGCGCATTGTTTTTGCAGATGCAGAAAATGCTAAGATTTTGAAAGCTGCGCAGCTGGTGTTCGATGAAAAAATTGGCTACCCTATTTTGCTGGGTAATGAGAAAAAAATAAAGGAGATTGCTTTAGCCAACTCTGTGGATATTGAGGATATGCCAATTATTGATCCTAAATCTGATGAAAACGAGGATGTAAGAAAAGAGTTTGGTGATTTGTTTTTTGCAAAAAGGCAAAGAAAAGGAATCAATCGTTATGAAGCCCTTAAAATGATGAAGGAAAGAAATCACTTTGGTTGCATGATGGTGGAATCCGGTGAAGCTGATTGTATGATCAGCGGGTTGAGCAGAAATTATCCTGACACCATTCGTCCTGCTTTACACATAATAGGCATGGAAGATGGTGTAAAAAAAATAACAGGCATGTATCTGTTGTTTACAAAAAGGGGGCCGCTTTTCCTTGCAGATACCACTGTTAATTTCAACCCAACAGCAGAAGAACTTGCAGAAATTACATTGCTAGTAGCAAAAGAAGTGAAGCAATTCAATATTGTTCCTAAAATCGCCATGCTTTCTTATTCAAACTTTGGCAGCAGTAATTCTCCTGAAGCCAACATCATGAGGAAAGCCAGAGAAATCGTGAAAGCCAAAAGCCCCAACCTGATTTGTGATGGTGAAATCCAGGGCATACTGGCATTCAATAAAGAAATTTTAAAAGAAAATTATCCCTTTACTGAATTATTAGACGGAGAAGTCAACACGCTTATTTTTCCGAATCTTTCAGCAGGAAATATTGCACTGAATCTTTTGCAGGAAATTGGCGGAGCAGACAGCATTGGACCTATATTGCTTGGATTGAAAAAACCTGTGCATGTATTGCAACTCGGAAGCTCCATCAGGTCTATCTTCAATATGGCTGTGATAGCGGTTGTGGATGCACAATCCAAAAACAAAACTAATATTCAGGAAGTAGTAAAAAAAAGCAAGTGGTGGAAAAGAAAATCAAAGAATATATCCACAGATTCATAAAACCATCTGAAATCATAGAATGAATTTTTTCGCACATTTTGGCAGGTATATTTTGATGTTAAAGGGCATGTTCAGCAAACCTGAAAATCCCAAATTATACTGGAAAGAATTTATGCATCAATGCTCCGAAATAGGAATCGGTTCATTGGGAATTGTATGTATCATTTCAATCTTTATGGGTGCAGTAAGTGCTGTTCAAACTGCCTATCAAATTGTTAATCCATTTATTTCAAAATCAATCATATCTCAAATTGTAAGAGATACCGTTATTTTGGAATTTGCACCTACCCTTATTTGTATTGTACTAGCGGGAGTGATAGGAAGTAAAATTGCGAGCGAACTCGGCAACATGAGAGTAAGTGAACAAATTGATGCACTGGAAATCATGGGTATTAACACCAAAACATATTTAGTATTGCCAAAAATCGCAGCGGCCATCACAACTATTCCTATGCTGGTGGTAATAGCAATGGTATTGGGAATTTATGGGGGCAGACTCACTGTTTCAATGTCTGGAATTCTTTCATCTGAAAGCTACGACAGTGGATTAAAAGAATCATTTGTGTCTTATAATGTTTTCTTTGCGCTGATAAAAGCTTATACTTTTGCATTCATTATCAGCTCCATACCCGCCTATTATGGATACAATGTAAAAGGAGGCTCACTTGAAATAGGAAGAAACAGCACAACATCTGTAGTGGTCAGTTGTATTGTAATATTGCTGGCTGATTATATTTTAGCGGCTTTACTTTTATAACACTCCATTTTATCATGATTGAATTTAAAAATATCACAAAACGCTTTGGCGACAAATTGGTACTCGACGATGTTAGCCATGTATTACAAACGGGGAAAACCAATCTGATCATTGGCACAAGTGGAAGTGGTAAAACGGTTTTACAAAAATGCCTAGTTGGTTTATTTGAACCTGATCAAGGTGAAATTATTTATGACGGCATCAGCTTCACCAACATGAATGAAGATGACAGAAAAATGTTGCGTCAGCAAATAGGCATGTTGTTTCAGGGATCAGCATTATTTGACAGCATGACTGTTGAAGACAATGTGAAATTCCCTTTGGATATGTTTACCAAAGAATCCCTTTCTTCCAAATTAAAACGTGTAAACGAAGTTCTGGAGCGAGTAAATCTAATCGGAAGCAACAAGAAATTTCCTTCGGAAATTAGCGGTGGGATGAAAAAAAGAGTGGGTATTGCCAGGGCAATCGTCCTCAATCCCAAATTTTTATTTTGCGACGAACCCAATTCAGGATTAGATCCGCAAACTTCCATGTTGATTGACAAACTCATCTTTGACATTACACACGAGTACAAGATGACTACAATAATCAACACTCATGACATGAACAGTGTAATGGAAATTGGAGACAATATTCTATATCTGAAAGACGGAAAAAAAGAATGGACTGGCAATAGCGAAGACATTATTTTTTCAGATAATAAAAATCTGAACAATTTCATATTTGCTTCTGAATTCCTGCAGGGTGCTAAACAATTGAGAATGATGGAAGATAAAAGCAAATCCAATAAGCCATAATATCTATTTTAATATTCCCATTCCCATTCAAATTGCGGAATGGTCAGTTTATATTACATTTCCATAAGTCATACCCAACTGCTTTAGCATTGAAAGAAGTCCCTTATCTTTGCAAAAATTTTTATTCTCTTATTTATACTAATTTATTATATGTCAGTATTAGTCAACAAAGATTCAAAAGTAATTGTCCAGGGCTTTACAGGAAGTGAAGGTACTTTCCATGCAACGCAAATGATTGAATATGGTACGAATGTCGTGGGAGGAGTTACTCCTGGTAAAGGTGGAACTAGTCATTTAGAAAGGCCTGTTTTCAATACAGTTGCGGACTCTGTGAAATCAACAGGCGCCAATGTAAGCATTATATTTGTACCACCTGCATTTGCTGCAGATGCCATCATGGAAGCCGCTGAAGCCGGCATAGCATTAGTGGTTTGTATTACAGAGGGAATTCCTGTTCAAGATATGGTTAAAGTAAAAAGTTACCTTCAGGGAACCAACACAAGATTGATTGGCCCCAATTGTCCGGGTGTTATTACTGCTGAAGAATGTAAAGTTGGTATCATGCCCGGCTTTATATTTAAAAAGGGAAGAATTGGGATTGTATCTAAATCAGGTACGCTAACTTATGAAGCTGCTGATCAGGTTGCAAAAGCAGGACTGGGAATATCTACAGCCATAGGTATTGGTGGAGATCCTATCATTGGCACCACTACCAAAGAAGCAGTAGAATTGCTGATGAACGACAATGAAACTGATGCTATTGTAATGATAGGAGAAATAGGTGGTGGAATGGAAGCTGAAGCTGCAAAATATATCCAATCAACCGGAAATAAAAAACCTGTTGTAGGGTTTATTGCTGGACAAACGGCTCCTCCCGGAAGAAGAATGGGACATGCTGGTGCAATCGTTGGCGGTGCAGATGATACTGCAGCTGCAAAAATGAAAATCATGGGAGAATGTGGAATTCATGTAGTTGCAAGTCCTGCAGATATTGGAAAGACTATGGCTGAGGCAATAAAAAAATAATCAATTCATTTTAACTTATAAACTCCGATTCTGCTGAATGGGAGTTTTTTTATGCTTAACCCTCTATAAATAAATTTAATGGAACCTGTATATAACATTCCGCTGAAATTCAGAAAAATGGAAAATCTGCATATAGTATTCTGGCTTTTTAAAGATGTTGCTTGGTGTATGATTTGGCGTCCTTTGGGAATGATTATGATTGTACCAACCCTAATCATCTCCATCATTATTGCTTGGCGAACCAGACATTTAATCAGTGAACTTTGCCATAATTTGGCCATCACAGTATGGATCACCGCCAATAGTTATTGGATGATAAGCGAATTTTTACAATTTGATACAATGCCATTGTTTGGGATGTTCACATTCAAACACTTAGCTATGATTCCTTTTTCAATTGGTATTTGTCTTTTGGGGTATTACTATATTATTTGGAAACCCCGACACAAAGATGAATTGGAAACTATGTAAATGAGTAATAGAAGGGTAGATTTTCTTTGGCTTATATTTGCAGAATCAATCTGGGGAAATAATTTCCAAAAACAATCTCTAGATTTTTTTATTTACAACTTTGATTTTTTATCATGTTCAGAACACACACCTGCGGGGAATTAAGAGTACAAGATGTCAATAAATCTGTAACCTTATCTGGCTGGGTACAAACAGTCCGGAAATTTGGCAGTATCACATTTGTAGATCTCAGAGACCGCTATGGCATAACCCAATTATTATTTTCTGAAAGTCTGAATGAAAAACTAGAAGCAAATCCGCTTGGAAGAGAATTTGTTTTACAAGCTAATGGAGTAGTTCATGAAAGAAGCAATAAAAACAACAATATTCCGACAGGTGAGATTGAAATTTTTATTACGGAGTTTAATATTTTGAATCAATCCATCACTCCCCCCTTTACCATCCAAGATGAAACAGATGGCGGAGATGATTTAAGAATGAAATACAGGTTTCTTGACTTGAGGAGACAGCCGGTAAAGAACAATCTTGAATTGAGATACTCAGTTGGAAGAAGCGCCAGAAACTATCTTCATGAACATAATTTCATGGATATAGAAACCCCCTTTCTCATCAAATCAACTCCTGAAGGAGCGAGAGATTTTGTTGTTCCCAGCAGAATGAACCCCGGACAATTCTATGCCCTTCCTCAATCACCGCAAACCTTTAAACAATTATTAATGGTAAGCGGATATGACCGTTATTATCAGATTGTAAAATGTTTCAGAGATGAAGACCTTCGTGCAGATAGGCAGCCAGAATTTACACAAATTGATTGCGAAATGGCTTTTGTAGAACAGGAAGATATTTTAAACATGTTTGAAAATCTCATTAAAAGAATTTTTAAAGATGTGAAGAATATAGATTACTCTGATGCTGTTGAAAGAATGAGTTGGGAAAATGCCATGTGGACCTACGGAAATGACAAGCCCGACATCAGGTTTGACATGAGATTGTGCAATCTAAAATTTCCTGCTCATACATTTCCAAATCAAAATGACATTTCTTCATTGATAAGCGGAAGTGATTTCAAAGTTTTTGATGATGCGGAAACCGTTATTGCCATAGAAGCTCCCGGTTGCAGTGAATATACAAGAAAGCAAACCGATGAACTAACGGAGTGGGTAAAACGCCCTCAAATTGGAATGAAAGGTTTAGTTCACATCAAATGCAATGTTGATGGTACGTTTAAAAGCAGTGTCGATAAATTCTATTCAGAAGAGAAGTTGAAAAATATTGCAAATGCTGTAAATGCAAAAGCCGGTGATCTTATTTTAATATTAGCAGGAGCTGAAGAAAGAACCAGAAAAGCTGCCAGTGAATTGAGACTTTATCTAGGTCAACAATTGGGATTACGCAAACCCGATGAGTTTAAATTACTATGGGTGTTGGATTTTCCATTGTTTGAATATGCAGAAGAAGAAAATCGTTGGGTTGCAAGACATCATCCCTTTACTTCGCCCAAGCCTTCAGACATTCATGCAATGATTAGTAACAACCCTGTTATAGAAAATCCTTCGGAATATCTAAAACATCCTTACGCAAATATCAAAGCAAATGCCTACGATATGGTGCTGAACGGAAATGAAATCGGTGGAGGAAGCATAAGGATCTATCAAAAAGAATTACAGCAAAAAATGTTCGCTGCACTTGGAATGGACGAGGAAGAACAACAGCATAAATTTGGATTTTTACTTGGCGCTTTTGAATATGGCGCTCCGCCTCATGGGGGCATCGCATTTGGTTTTGACAGACTTTGTTCAATTTTAGGTGGAAGTGAAAGTATTCGAGATTTTATTGCCTTTCCAAAAAATAATAGTGGAAGAGATGTAATGATTGATGCGCCTTCATCCATTGACAAAAAACAATTTGACGAATTGCAAATCAAGCTGAATCTTAAAACTGAATAAATTTTTGGATTGACTGAATTTTGTTAAGTATGCTTATTACTACTTTTATTTTTTAAAAAAGTAATAACATCATGGCAAATACTTATTCTCAAATACTCATCCATGTAGTCTTCGCAGTTAAGGGTAGAGCGAAACAAATTGACAAAAGATGGAGAAAAGATTTGCACAAGTACATTTCAGGAATTATAACTTCAAAAGGACAAAAGTCAATAATCGTTAACGGAGTTGAAGACCATATCCATTGTTTTATTGGGCTGAAACCATCAATGTGTTTATCAGAATTGATAAGAGATGTTAAAAATAACTCTTCAAAATTTATAAACGAAAATCAATTAGTCAAGGGGAAATTTCAATGGCAGGAAGGCTTTGGAGCTTTCTCTTATGCAACCTCTGAGGTTAAAAACGTTTATAATTACATTTTGAATCAGGAAGAGCATCACAAAAAGTCCAACTTCAAAAAAGAGTATATCCAACTGTTGGAAAAATTCGAGGTTGAATATAAAGAAGATTATCTTTTTGAGTTTGTAGATTAATTTCACCCCTCTGGGGTTTGTTTGTATTCTTTACCTAGGTTTTTTGTATAGTGTCACCCCTTCGGGGTTGAAGATTTTGGAGTTGGTTTCTTTTAGATTAATTAAACCCCTACGGGGTTTGTTTGTATTCTTCACCTTAGTTGTTTGTATAGTGTCACCCCTTCGGGGTTGCATATTTTCACTTTATCCTTTTAGATTAATTAAACCCCTACGGGGTTTGTTTGTATTCTTCACCTTGGTTATTTGTATAGTGTCACCCCTACGGGAATGCATATTTGTACTTTATCCTTTTAGATTAATTAAACCCCTCTGGGGTTTGTTTGTATTCTTTACCTAGGTTTTTTGTATAGTGTCACCCCTACGGGGTTGCATATTTTCACTTTATCCTTTTAGATTAATTTCATCCCTTCGGGATTTCAAAAAAACCGAAACTATTCCAAGATATAAAGTACACATAAAACTCCATATTATTGAAATCATTCAAGAAAATTAAACACTTACAATTTCCCGTAGGGATGAAATTGTTTCATTTGTTCTATATTGATCAACCATAAAATCCCGTAGGGATGAAATTACTCTACAAAAAAAACGAGCAACCATAAAACTCCGTAGGAGTGAAATTATTCTTTACTTTTATTGAATGAATACTCCTCCTTTAGCAGAACGTTTAAGACCCCGACAATTGATTGATCTCATAGGGCAAGAACATCTCATCAGCAAAGGTGGCATTTTGCAAACATCCATCGAAAAGGGCAAGATTCCTTCCATGATATTATGGGGACCTCCTGGAGTAGGAAAAACTACGATTGCAGGTATTATTGCTAATTCGCTTGAATTACCTTTTTTTACTTTAAGCGCTATCTCTTCAGGAGTAAAAGATATTCGTGAGGTTATTGAGGAAGCTAAAAATAAAAATGGCGCCATATTGTTTATTGATGAAATTCATCGTTTCAACAAAGGACAACAAGATGCATTACTCTGTGCAGTTGAAAAAGGAATCATCACTTTGATTGGCGCCACCACAGAAAACCCATCCTTTGAAGTCAATAGTGCGTTGTTGAGTAGGTGTCAGGTATATGTATTGAAATCATTGGAGGAAAAAGATTTAATTAAGCTATTGAATATTGCTTTGGAAAAAGATGCTGAAATATCTAAGAAGAATATCATTTTAAAAGAAACGGAATCGCTTATCAATATATCGGGAGGTGATGCTAGGAAGTTGCTTAACTTACTAGAGATAGTTTGTGACAGTTTGAGAGAAGGAGAATCTATTACAAACGAACTAGTAATGAATGTTGCCCAGAAAAGAGTTGCGGTGTATGATAAAAAGGGTGAACAGCACTACGACATCATTTCTGCATTCATTAAAAGTATGCGAGGAAGTGATCCTAACGGAGCAGTTTACTGGCTTGCAAGAATGATAGAAAGCGGCGAAGATGTAAAATTCATAGCTAGGAGAATGCTTATATTCGCTAGTGAAGACATTGGCAATGCTAACCCAAATGCCTTATTACTTGCCAATAATACATTTCAGGCAGTTAATATTATCGGCTATCCCGAAAGCAGAATTATTTTGTCTCAATGTGCCATATATCTTGCAACTTCTTTAAAAAGCAATGCATCTTATATGGCAATTGAAGAAGCGTTGACAGCGGTTAGAGAAAAAGGGGATTTATTTATTCCGCTACATTTACGCAATGCTCCATCCAAACTAATGAAAGACATGAATTATGGCAAAGATTATCAATATGCTCATAATTATGAAAACAATTTTATTTTACAGGAATTTCTTCCGAATGAAATTTCAGGTACTGCATTCTACTCCCCCCAAAAAAATGCACGTGAAGAAGAAATTAGAAGATTTTTAAAAGAAAGATGGAAAGAGAAATATAATTATTGATTTTAAATTTAAAAGATGATTCATTGGACATACAAATATTTTAAAGAACTGAATACTAATGAACTTTACAGTATTTTATCACTAAGAAATGCTGTTTTTGTGGTAGAGCAAAATTGTGTGTATGATGATACAGACGAAAAAGATTTGAATTGTTGGCATTTATGTGGCTGGCATGAGAAAAAACTAGTCGCATATGCAAGAATTATTAAACCCGGGATTTCATTTTCTGAAGCAAGTATAGGTAGAGTAATTACGCATCATTCTTTTAGAAGAAAGGGATTGGGAGTGGATTTAATGAAAATTGCAATTCAAAAAACACAATCAGAATTCAATACAAACAAAATCAGAATTGGTGCTCAAAGTCATTTGATTAAGTTTTACAATCAATTGGGATTTTTTGTTGACAGCGAAGAATATCTCGAAGACGGCATCCCTCATGTGGAAATGGTGAAGATACTCTAAGAAAGAGGTAGTAATTGTATCAATAAATATCAATGAACAATCAAAGTGTCATTGAAAAGAGTAACAACTCCTGTAGAAATATCATGAATACCACCTGCAATACCAATATTTCCACTTGAAATCAGCTCTTTTAGAATTGGACTATCGTCCATTATTTTTTTAACAACTAATCGAACATTATTAGCTGCAACATTTTCAACGAAAATGCTATTATTTGAATTTCTATTTTCAATGGTTTCTTTTTCTATTTCCACAGCATCACTAATTTTATTTAGTAATGTAGTAAGATTTCCCATTTCTACATGATCGCAGGCTCCTTTTATAGCACCACATTTAGTATGACCCAATACCATAATGAATTTAGCGCCGGCTACTTTACAGCCAAACTCCATGCTTCCTAAAATATCTTCATTCACAATATTGCCGGCAATTCTCACGCTGAATATATCGCCCAAACCCTGATCAAATATCAATTCAGCAGAGGTTCGGCTATCAATACAACTTAAAATTACAGCGAATGGATGCTGACCATCAGATGTTTCATTGGCTTGCTGAAGTAAATTTCTATTTATTTTTAAATTATTTACAAATCTTTTGTTCCCATCAATCAAAAGATCTAAAGCCATATTGGGACTAATGGAAGCCTGCATTTCTTTTGTTAGTGTTTTCATTTTTAGAGAATTTTAAATTTATTTATTTAGCTTATAAAATTATTTTTGATAGATACTGAAACTGATTAGACCATTTATTGATGATTTTCTGTTTTAATCATCCTGTTTATTCTTTACTAAAACAACTTGTTAAATGGAGTGTTATTAACAAAAGTCATCATTAGCTGTTTTTGATTTGAATTTGGGAGAAATTGAATCATAAAACCCGATTCAATTCGCAAGTCATTATTAATTGAGTAACCGCCTCCCAAAAAAAATCTATTCCTGTCAAATAATTTTCCATTTGTGTTTAAAAAAATTTCGTTGTAGCTTGATAAATAGAAAGAATGACTGACTATATCCTTTTTATTTAAGCATTTGTTGAGAGACACAAAGTATCTAAACCTTGTTTTAAAATCGGTTGAAAAAAATCTTTCTTCAAATCTAAATCTATTGGTTAGATAAAAATCTTTAACCCGGGCTCTGTTAATGTATTGCTGAAATATCCTATTTTCGGTAATTTTATAGCTATTTCCTGAAATAATATCTTTCGGATGAGATTCAAGAAATACATAGCCTAAGAGTAAGTTTGAATTCTTTGTAACAGCATATCCAAATCCTGTCCTAATCAACAATTGATTGATATCTCCTAATAAATTGTAATTGCGATATTGAATTTCGTTATGATAATTCCATTTGTTGTTAATTTTTTGATTTCCCATATAAGCAATCCAATTACCTATTTTATTTTGCTGGGAAAAAACATTAATAGAGAAAGTGAAAAATATTATACATAATATTGGAAGCCGCAGACTACTTTTCATATAATAATGTTTATTTTTTTGGGGATCAATTTTCGATAAAATTAATCTTTTCAATTACTATATTTTTTGTGGTCGCATTGCTTTCAAAATTTTTTATTAACTCAATGACATCATAAGCTATTGATTTTGATTTGGTGCAATCAATGATTACTTTAGAATTTGAGGGAATTGAATCCAGGGTTTTTAATACGCTGGCTTTATTGAAGAAAGAAACTTCTTCAGCCAATATTAAATAATGTACTTTCATTCCGTTTTCACTTTTTTCAACTTCCTTTAAATGATGGGAATTTCTGTAACTATGGCGAAGGGTGTAAAAAATACCAAATAATATTCCAACAGTTATCCCTTTTAGTAAATCTGTTGCAAGGATGGCAATAATGGTAGCTAAAAAGGGAATAAATTGCTCCCAACCTAATTTATACATTTGAACAAAAAGTGATGGTTTAGCCAACTTGTATCCTACAATAATCAATATAGCCGCCAAACAGGCCAGAGGAACTAGGTTTAATACTCCTGCGATACTAATTGCGCTGATCAATAAAATTAAGCCATGCAAAATTGCAGATAACTTGGTTTTACCACCAAAATTGATATTAGCTGAACTCCTTACAATTACCTGAGTAATAGGCAATCCACCTATCAAGCCAGCAACAATATTTCCTAACCCTTGGGCTTTCAACTCTCTATTTACAGGTGTTATACGTTTATCGGGGTCTAGTTTATCTGTTGCTTCTACACACAATAAAGTTTCCAAACTTGCTACAATTGCAATTACGATTGCAATTTTCCACACTTCAAAATTTCCTAATACTGACAAATCCGGGAAAGTAAACTGATGAAAAAAATCGCCAACCGAATCCGGAACAGGAATGGATACAATTTGTTTTTCATCCAAACTAAACGGCAGAAACTGTTTTGTATAAAGAATATTCATGACAATACCTAAAACAACCACAACGATAGGACCCTGAATTAATTGAAATATTTTGTGCTTTTTAGTTAAATAAAGATCCCAAAATAATAGTATGCAAATTGAAACAACCGCAATAATTAAAGCACCGGGGGTAATAAAATCTAACGCTTTGGATATTTCTGAGAAAGTATTCTGTCCATCTGATTGCAAAAATGCATCATCCCCCTCAACATCCATATCCCATCCTAAAGCATGAGGAATTTGTTTGAGAATGATAAGCAACCCAATCCCGCTTAGCATTCCTTTTATCACAGATGACGGGAAAAAATAAGCAATAAATCCCGCTTTTGCGAATCCTAGAATCATTTGAAATATTCCAGCTAATACTACCGCAGTTAAAAATGCCTGCCATGAACCCCCTAGCGTTTCAATAGAAGTGAATACAATAACCGCTAAGCCAGCAGCAGGACCACTTACACCCAATGGAGAGCCGCTGGCTATCCCAACAACAATCCCTCCAATAATGCCGGCAATAATACCTGCAAAGAGTGGAGCACCAGAAGCTAATGCAATTCCCAAACAAAGTGGAAGGGCTACAAAAAAAACTACAATACTAGCTGGTAAATCACTTTTGAAATGTTTAAATAAAGCGGATTGATTCATTTGTAAAAAATTTAGGAAACAAAGATAGTCGAAATATATTTATTGATAGTATTGCTATCTAAAATAATTGTAAAATTATTTTTAATTTTGTTTACTATTGGTTTTTTTCGACATCGCATTAATTCAAACTATTTTACCTTAAACTATTTAAGTGATAGTTAAAACACTACTATTTTTGACAACTATACAATAAAATAAAATGAGCCTTGAGATAAAAATAAAAATGAATGAATCTTTATTTCTGAAGAACCCTGAAAATTCGGATTTGGGAAAAAACATTGTTCAACATGCCATACAATTGATTCATCTCAAGGGATTTGAGGCTTTTACTTTCAAAAAATTAGCCTTTTCAATTGGAACCACTGAAGCAGGCATATACAGGTATTTTGAGAACAAACACAAA
The DNA here is from genome assembly GCA_945872815.1 of Chitinophaga pinensis. Lineage (GTDB taxonomy): Bacteria > Bacteroidota > Bacteroidia > Chitinophagales > Chitinophagaceae > Ferruginibacter > Ferruginibacter pinensis_C. The sequence continues at coordinate 24,338 of CAMCAY010000009.1, read as the reverse complement.
CTGTTGGTATATCTTACTTCTTGGTATTGGGGGTGGCTGGAATTTAAAATTGACTACCATACGAATAACATTTCCAACCCAGTTGTTAAATTAAAGAAAGTAATTTCATTGCTCGCAAAAACAGTAGAAGATGATAAAAATACTAGCCATATTGACGAAGGAATTTTACACCAAATTGTAATATCGGAAGGCTCCAAATCCTATCTAACCAAACATGTGGGAAAAGACAATAAACAAAAGTTTTTTAAGCCCTATAAAGATTTGTGCAACATTGTAGGAAAGATCATTTTGGAATGTAATAAAAAATACAAATACCCTAAGTCATTGGCTTCTACAATTATTGAGATGGCGCATTTACAAAATTTTTTCATGAATAACCTACCCTCACTTACGGATTTTAGCAAGCAAAAAGATGAATCAGAAATCGTTTCTTTTTTAACCGAAATGGTTTTTTCCAGCATTCATATCAATCAAAAATAAATAATTTTCAGTGGCTGAATAAATCAGAAAATGCTTTTTTCGCAAATACTATCTATCCTATATTGACTTTACTTTTGACCTGATATCAAATAAAATAATACAGATGTTTGTTTACCAAAGACGTAAACTGAATTTCTCATTTCGTAAAATTTTTTAAAAATAGGCCTCTACTTTCGCAAAAAAAATAAATGAAAAGAATTTTTTCTTATTGTTTCGTCATTTTAATTTATAATTCAAAAGCCTACTCTCAGTCTGATACGTTACATATAGACTCATTGAATCATTATTCGAGAAATTTACCTGATATAACTATTATTAGTCTATATAATAATTCCGACGTTCAACAATTACCTCAAATTGTTGGTACTGAAATTTATGCAGGAAAAAAAACAACGCTGTTAGTCTTAGATAAAATTCAGGGTAATACTGCCACCAATACTATGAGGCAAATATTTTCCAAAGTACCAGGTATTCATGTATGGGAAAGCGATCCTAGCGGAATTCAAATTGGAATTGCTGCTAGAGGGTTAAGTCCCAATAGAAGCTGGGAGTTTAATGTACGACAAAACGGATATGATATTGCAGCTGACCCATACGGATATCCTGAGGCCTATTATAATCCGCCCATGCAAGGAGTTGAAAAAATTGAATTGGTTAGAGGTCAAGCATCTTTACAGTATGGACCACAATTTGGTGGGATGATTAACTATATTTTAAAAAATGGAAATGACATCAATAAGTCTATTCAATATGAAACTGAACAAACCATCGGAAGCAATGGTCTTTTTAATTCATACAATGCGGTAGGTGGAAAAAATAAAAATATTCATTATTACAATTTTATCAACCACAGAAATGGAGATGGATGGAGACAAAACAGTAAATACCTTATCAATAATGGGTTTAGCTCTTTTACTTTTCATTTATCTGATAAAGTATTTCTAACAACTGAAGTAATGTTGTCTCACATGAATAGTCAACAACCCGGAGGCTTGACCGATAAGGAATTTCTTACCGATGCAAAACAAAGTAAAAGAAGCAGAAATTGGATGGATATACAATGGGCTACACCGGCAATTACCTTGAACTATTACATCAATAAAAATTGCAGGTGGAACACAAAGGTTTTTGCAATAGCAGGAGACAGAAACAGCGTGGGTTTTACGCAGACAATAAATATTAACGATACTATAAATAATGCTACAGGCAATTATGAAAATAGGACGCTCCAAGCAGACAAATTTAGAAATTTTGGGGTGGAAAGCAGATTTATAACCGATTATAAAATAGGGAAAAAAACAAACACGCTTTCAACCGGCTTACGTTATTTTAATGGGATTACTTCTAGACTTGCAAATGGAAAAGGAACAACAAACACTTTTTATGAAATGACATTATCAGGTCAGTATCTTCAGGATTTTAGGTTTGCTTCTGAAAATTATGCTGTATTCGCAGAAACACTATTAAGATTAAGTAAGAGATTTTCATTAATACCAGGGATTCGTTATGAATACATACATGGAAAAGCAATAGGCAGAGCATCATTTCAACCTAATGGAGATGAAATTAAAATAGTACCTTATTCTAAAACAAAACATTTTATTTTAGGGGGTATTGGGGCTGAGTATAAAATTTCGAAAACGGCAGAATTTTACTCCAATGTATCTCAAGCATACAGGCCAATCCTTTTTTCAAATTTACAGGCGAACCCAACTACAGATTCTGTTGATGAAAACATTTCCGATGCACGCGGTTATAATTTCGATGTAGGTTACAGAGGAAAATTAAAAAATTTATTACAATTTGATGTTAGTATATTTTATCTAAATTATGAAAATAAAATAGGTACAATCACAGTATCAACAAACAGCAAAAGACTTATTACGAATGCCGGAAACAGCATCAATAAAGGGATTGAAAGTTACATAGAATTGCTTCCGATAAAATTATTTAAATTAAAAAATACCGTATATGCGAAAATATTTTCCTCATACAGTTATACCGATGCGAAATATAGCAACAAGCATAAAGATTCATCGATTAAAGGGAAAGCAGTAGAAAATGCTCCAAAAAACATCCTTAGGCTTGGTCTTGGTTTAGAATATGCTAACTTCTTATTTACAGCACAACATAGTTATGTTGATCAAACATTCAGCGATGCCAACAACACAATTTTACCATCAGCTAATGCCCAAAATGGATTGATACCAGCTTACAATATTATTGATTGTACTTTGCAATTTAAAGCCGACGACAGATTTACTTTCAAGACAGGTATAAATAATCTGATGGATAAAAAATATTTTACCAGAAGGCATAGCGGTTATCCTGGTCCTGGTTTATTGCCTGCTGACGGCAGAACATTTTTTATTTCATTCGGAGCGAAATTTTAGTTTTTGGTTTTCGAAAATTTTATCGATTACTAATTTTTAAAAAAAGTGTCCTCCATTATATTTTCATCTCCAATTTTCAAACGAACCCAATATTTACCAGTTGGTAAATCACTAACATTTAACTTATGATAGTTTGTGCTATTAGCATTGAAATAAGCTACTTGTTTTACCAACTTTCCCATCATATCATAAACATTGACAGATGCAGTTGAAATTTTATTGCAAACAGTTCTAATTGTAATTATATCTTTAACTGGATTGGGGTATATAGAAATTTGAGAAGGACTTATTTTACCTGATTGTGCAGATACTGTTTTAGAGTATGAATACAATCCATTAATATCGACAGCCTTTATTCTATAGTACAAAATTGAACTTTCTAAATTATTGTCTGTGTATTGATATTGTTGATTGTTGCTGAAATTAGCATTTGCATTAATTCCGGCTAATGAAAAGTAGTCTTTTGCGTTGCTTGATTTCTCCACTACAAAATAGGAAACATTCATTTCTTCACTTGTTGCCCAACTAATCATGTTTGTATTTTTTTTATTTACCGCACTTACATTAATAAATTTTAAAGGCAATACAATTGAGCTGCATCCATTGTTTCCATAGCTTGGTATGGTATCATTCCATGTAACAAAATTTCCGTCTGTATTACTGCCCCAATTACCAGATGCTACATAAAATTTAACTGGGGCGTTGATTGTATCACATCCTGTTGTATTCGACTGTGCAATTTGCAGATATCTATTTGTATTAGCATTGTTAGAAAAGGTTCCTCCTGCATTCCAGTTGCTATTAATACCCCCATTAGCATTCATTTTTATATATACTACATAGATTGGATTTGCTCCGTTGCACAAAGCTGTAACATCATAATTTTGATCAAATGTAGTTGGTATAAAAATAACCCTACTATTTGCAGGGATAGAAGTAGAAGGATTTGTCACTTCAATAACTGAACATCCGCCAGTTGTGGTAATTGTTCCTGTTCCGGTTTTTATTGAAGCGTCTGAACCTGCAAGATTATTTACATTTGGAGGATTAGTGCTTCCATAATTCAATGTATAATCAATAGCATTTGCAATAGTGGTTGTTGAAAAAAGGACAAATTCATTATTGCCTTCATTGGTTCCACAGGAGTTTACCATTGCCTGAATAATATTCGGACATTGGGCAAAACAATTATAACTCAACATTAAAAATGATAGGACATACATCAATTTTTTCATATTCTGTTTAGATTTGGTTTATAAATCAACTTTAAATAAAAGAATCTGCATTATGTATTGAATCTAGATTATGGATTCATTATTTAATGATAAAAATATTACACAAGTTATCATTCCAAATTAAAATAAACAAGGATGCTTTGTTAATAAATTATTTTATTATATTGTATCGTAATTCATTTACAGAAAAATATATATTGTTTTAACTTATGAAATCGATTATGAAGAAGTATATCATTTTAACATTCGGACTGATAATTCAATTTAATTTGCTTAAATCTCAGGTCCTAGGTTGTACAGATCCTTTAGCTACAAATTACAATCCTGCTGCCACAAAAAACAATGGAACTTGCACTTATGGTTCTTCCACTATAAATCTATTTCAAAGTGATAGTCTTCCCGCATCCATCATAGAAACTTCCGGCTTGGTTATTTGGAATGATAAATTATGGACCCATAATGACAATGGCGATAAAAAAATCTATTCTTTTGATACAAATGATGTTATCAACTATCAATCTTATCCTCTGACACAACTGGTCAATCGTGACTGGGAAGAGATTTCACAGGATAACAATTATTTTTACATCGGCGATTTTGGAAACAATGTAAATGGCAACAGAACAGATTTAAAAATATTGAGAATAGAAAAAAACTCAGTGCTAATCAATTCGCCTATAATTGACACCATCAATTTCTCGTATTCCAATCAAACTGATTTCAATCCTACAGGTGCCAATAATACAAATTTTGATTGTGAGTCATTTATTGTATCTGCCGATAGTATATTCTTATTTAGCAAACAATGGATTGACACTAAAACAAGTATATATTCAATGCCAAAAACTCCAGGAAATCACACCGCTAATTATAAAGCAACGTTGGATGTTCAGGGACTTATCACAGGTGCAACCTATAAAGAAAATGAAAAATTAATAGTTCTTTGCGGATATTCTAAATTAGTTCAGCCATTTATATACCTGCTCTATGACTATGACAATACTGATTTTTTCAACGGCAATAAAAGAAAAATAAATCTTGGGATCAACTTACATCAGGTAGAAGCTATTGCCACAAAAAACGGACTGACATATTATGTTACAAATGAAGAATTGAACCGAACTCAGCCTACAACCATACATGTTCCAGCAAAGCTGCATAAGTTTGATCTTAGTTTTTATTTAAAAAACTATCTGGTTAAATCAAATACCCCAACTGACACAACAATAATCGAATCTGTTGTAATAGGGCCAGTACCGACAGAGAATAATTTGAATGTGAAAGTTTCTAATACCCTAATCGGAGAACAATTGTATATTTTCGATGCGCTAGGAAAAATGATTTTTTCCAATCTTGTATCCTCAGAAACATTCAATATCAATACATCATTATACCCTAATGGTTTATACATAATGATGATTGGAGAACACAAAAAAAAGTTCATCAAACTTTAATAGAATTTCAACAGCCTTGATAAAATAAATAGAATAATTAAACACAGTATTCATTATCTATTAAATTATTAAAATGGAAAGAAGGGATTTTATAAAAAAATCAACTTTTTTTTCAATTGGAGGGCTATTGATTCCTTCATTATGCCTATCCTCTTGTAGAAATGAACTACTATTTAAAGACTTGAAATTTAACGGAAAAGTTATCATTATAGGAGCGGGAGCTGCCGGATTGTATGCTGGGTATATATTAAAATCTAAAGGTATAGACTTTCAAATTTTAGAGGCTTCATCAAATTATGGAGGCCGAATTGGTAAACTTTCAGGATTTGCGAATTTCCCTTTAGATACTGGTGCAGAATGGCTTCATGGCAAAAATAGTATTGCAGGTGAATTGGCAAGTCGATCAGGAGCAAAAATCACATTAGACAATAGCGATGAAAAATATTGGTTTAAAAATCAAATTGTCAGCTCTTTGCCTAAAGATATCAATGCAATATTTTCAAGAGAAAAAAACTTGCCCGATATTTCATTTAAGGATTTTGCCATACAAGAAGGGTTTGGTAACGAATACAAAAACATTGTAGAGGGGATTGCTGGCGATTCTGGCGCAGCAGCTTCTAGAATTTCGGCTTATTGGAAAATAAAAGAAGAAGAAAACTGGATATCCGGTGATGATGATTTTAAATTCGAAGAGACCTATTTTGATTTAATAGACAGTCAAATTGTATCTAAAATTCAAAATAATATCCAACTAAATACCATTGTCAAAAAAATAAATTATACTGATTCTACAATTGAAATAACTGATAGTTTCAATAATACTTTTAAAGCAGATAAAGTAATAATTACTGTTCCAATTACAATTCTTAAATCAAATGCTATAGAGTTTATCCCATCATTACCTTTAGATAAAACTAATGCTTTTTCAAAAATAGGAATGGATGCTGGAATGAAAGTATTTTTAAAATTCAATAATAAATTCTTTGATCAAAATATTATTGGAGGTAGCACATCTGCTTCATATTCTGATGAAAGTATTGGAAAGCTTCAAGACGATAATGTGCTACTTGCTTTTATTATGGGTGAACAGGCTGAATATTTAACCTCCTTAGGAAGCGATATAGAGATTAAAAATGCATTACTTCAGGAATTGGATTCAATGTACAATGGACAAGCATCAGCTTCTTTAATTAGTTACTATGTGCAAAACTGGACCACAAATCCTTTCATTAAAGGCGCTTATTCATATAGTACTATTGGAATGGGTAATGCAAGAGAGATTTCAGCTCAATCAATAAACAAGAAAATTTACTTTGCAGGAGAAGCAATGAATTTAAATGGGCATCATCAAACTGTTCATGGTGCAATGGAAACGGGGTATAGAGAAGTAATAAATATTTTAAAGGACATCAATAAATGATAAGATTTATAAATGTCCTAGTGTTGATTTTTTCATTTTGTACTATAAAGGCACAAGAATTTAAAATTGAACTTTCTTACAAGTATATCTATTCTGATCAATGGGATAAAATTATTCAAACTTATAACTTTAGTCGTCCATTTAACATCAAAAATCAACCTTTATTAAATAATGGATTTAACGGCTCGGTATCCAGGATTTTTAAAACAAACAGCCATTTTAGCCAAGGGTTAAATTTTTCATATTCGCATTTCAGAAGTTCAGCAGAAAATCAAAATTTTACCAATGACTTAAAACTTCATTTTTTAAACCTTGGATATATCCTTCATTATCAAAATAAAGAAAAAAATAACCATTTTTATTCAGATTAAATAATTGCAGTAACTACAAGCGGATTATTCAGAAATTTAAATGGTAGACCTTTTGAATTCTATAATAAAAAATCAAAGGCCTTTAGCATAGGAGGTGAAGCTGATATTAAGTTTGGGTATAATCTTCAAAAAGCAATAACAAATACCTTTCTACTTTTATTGATATTGGTTATAGTCCATATCAATATTCACCGAATACGGAAACTGTAATCAAACCAAGGGACTTGTAGGAAAAAAATGGACTACGCTTTTAAATTCTCAACTAGGACTAGCATATCATTTTAGACAATAAAAATAGCGCCTAACTTAATACACTTTTTTCACAAATCATTCGTAGTCGACTGCAAGAATACAAAAAGCCCCTGCAAAATAGACAGAGGCTTGATTGGTTTTGTCGGGACGATTACTGGGAGTTCGCACTTTTTGGAGGATATTCATTATGTTCTCCATTTTAAAATTGAAAAATGACATGTATAATAATTTATTTGTAATTTAGGTTATGAAAACAAAATTGATTATTTCTGAGTATTTAAACTATTATAAATCAAAACAACCAATATCTATTTTAAAGCATTTTAACAAAATAAAGGAGACCGTTTTAAATGCTGAATCATTTGGATATAACATTGCAAAGTCATCTGTATATTCATCAATGATTGAAGGAAACCCAATTGACTTTGACTCCTACCTAAGATATACTAATTCCGGATTTAATACAAAAAGTAAATCTTTCAAAGAAATTCAAGACTTAATACGAGCCTATGATTTTGCAAGCAAAAACTCATTAAGCAAAAATAATATATTGTTTGCACATGAAATATTATCTGAAAATTTACTTGAGGAAAATAAATACAGGGGAAATATTAGAGACAAAGATGTCTTTGTATATTCGAATGAAATACCAATATATCAAGGAGCAAAAAAAGAAATATTAGAAAAAGAAATGGATCTTTTTTACAAAGAAATAAAATCACTGATATCGAGAGAAATGACAATGAACGAAATTTTTTATTACGCTGCTATGATACATTTGATATTTGTAAAAATTCATCCATTTGCAGATGGTAACGGGAGAATGGCAAGACTAATTGAAAAATGGTTCTTATCACAGCAATTAGGAAAGAAAGCATGGTTCATACAATCTGAAAAACTATATCAAAACAGATTAAAATCTTATTATGGAAAAATGTCAATGGGTACTAAATATGAGTCAACTAAGTATGATTTAAGTGTGCCATTTTTATTATTGTTACCTATGTCATTAACAGCATAATTGTTTTCAATAAGCTATTTTAGAGTATTAATAATAACGTAAAAACCTCAGCGATTTGCTGAGGTTTTTACGTTTGTCGGGATGGCAAGATTCGAACTTGCGACCTCCTGGTCCCAAACCAGGCGCGATAACCGGGCTACGCTACATCCCGAACTTGGTTATCTTCTTTTTTAAAATCTTATTATTTGTAAAGATAACAATCTAAGAACGATTATTATCTCTATTGTAATAAAATTTGCGGAGAGGGAGGGATTCGAACCCTCGGTACAAGTTTAAGCTCGTACAACGGTTTAGCAAACCGGCCCTTTCGGCCACTCAGGCACCTCTCCTTTTATTTAATTTACCTTACACTTTTGTAAGGGTTGCAAAAATACAATTGAAAGCAATATCTCCCAAAATAAAAACAACCATAATTATTAAATAATTACATGGCCGCTAATTGCACCTTATGTTGCAATTCAATCACACTCTCTTTAAATAAATTGTCCGTATCCATCAAATCTTTTACTGTTTGACAACTGTGAATTACTGTAGTATGATCTCTGCCGCCAAAATGCTCTCCAATTGTTTTTAATGAATTTTTTGTAAATGTTTTGGATAAAAACATCGTGATCTGCCTCGCCTGAACCACTTCTCTTTTCCTTGTTTTTTGCAACAACTTATCGTAAGGCACATCAAAGTATTCACAAACCATTTTTTGAATGGTATCAATGGTAATTTCTTTACTGGAAGATTTTACAAAATTACGTAACACTTTCTTCGCCAACTCCAGATCTATTTCCCTTTTATTCAATGAAGACTGGGCAAGCAAAGAAATCAATGCACCCTCCAACTCACGAACGTTGCTGTTAATATTGTATGCTATATATTTAACCACTTCACGAGGCATCTCCAATCCGTCACGCTTCATCTTGCTTTCTAAAATTTCGATTTTGGTTTCGTAATCGGGCAATTGCAAATCCGCACTTAACCCCCAACGGAAACGACTCAATAAACGCTCTTGAACACCTTCCAAATCTTTTGGTGACTTATCACTAGTAAGAATCAATTGCTTACCGCTTTGATGTAAGTGATTAAAGATGGAAAAGAAAGCATCCTGAGACTTTTCTGCACGATTGAAAAATTGAACATCATCAATAATCAACACATCTATCATCTGATAAAAATGAATAAAATCATTGATTGCGTTGTTGCGACTATGATCTATAAACTGATTGATGAATTTTTCTGAACTAACATACAATACAACCTTATTGCTGTATAATCTTTTCACCTCATTTCCAATGGCCTGGGCAAGATGCGTTTTTCCCAAACCTACACTACCATAAATAACCAAAGGATTGAATGAAGTTGAACCCGGCTTTTCTGCAACCGTCTTACCGGCTCTACGAGCTACTCTGTTACAATCGCCTTCTATGCATGTATCAAATGTATATGCGCTATTGAGCTGAGGATCAATCTGCATTTTTTTCAAGCCCGGAATAACAAACGGATTCTTTACTGGATTATTAACAACCAAAGGAAAATCCAATTCATTGTGCGCATAAGACTTATAGCCATTTCCAGGCAAATTCATGGTCAACGGCTTACTCTTGCTATTCCCACTATCCACCATGATTCTATATTCCAACCGGGCCTCTTTTCCCAATTCTCTTTTCAAGGTCTTAGCCAATAAAGAAACATAATGTTCTTCTATGTATTCAAAAAAGAATTGGCTGGGAACTTGAATAGTAAGTACTTTCTCCTTTAAAGAAACTGGCTTTATCGGCTCGAACCAAGTTTTAAAATGCTGCCACTCTACTATGTCCTTAATTATCTCCAGACAATTATGCCATACTTTTTCAAAAGACTTCTCCATTATTACCAAACCCTGTTTATATATTGAATAAATTATTTTCTAGGAATTAGACAAATCATTCGATTTGCTGATTGTTGTTCCCAAAAACAAAAAAGTTTAATGGGACGGCGAATATCCAACGAAAATGTTGAAAAAAAAATTTTTTTATCTGTTGTTTTTCTCCATACTGCGACAACCCTGATTTTTTTAGAAAAATTTCATTTTTCGGATACTGAAAATACTCTTTTTTTAAGAATAAAACAGTCTGTTTTGGTTTTTTTATTCACTATTTTTTGTTCAAAAATAATTTTCTCTATATGTTCTGGGAAAAACACCGCCCAATTGGAAAATTTATAGCTATTTTTGACCCTTTAAATACAATTTATGAGTTACGAATTAACAGGAAAGCTTATCGCAAAGTACGATACAGTTCAAAGAACGGAAAGTTTTAAAACCAGGGAATTTGTGGTGGAAAAAACCGATGAAATCAATGGCAAAAGCATTGTCAACTATGTGAAATTTCAAAGTGTACAAGATAAAACCACCCTCATTGACAGAGTAAATGTTGGTGACGATATAAAGGTTTATTTTAACGTAAAGGGTTCAAAGTGGGAAAGAGACGGAAAAACCAATTACATTACCAATTTAGACGCATGGAGAATTGAGCAAATGCTGCAATCCAGTGGCAAATCTACTATTGACAATGATTATTTGGAGCCATTGGATACTTTCTCTTCCCTTCCCCCTGATAGCACAGATGATCTGCCTTTCTAATTGAATTGATCTATTGTTTTTAGGATTAATACCTAACACAAATGCAACAAAAAATAACGCTAAGACTTCTTCCCCAAGAAGCTACCAATGAATCTTTCATTTTATCTGCGGTCTCGCAACATGCAAATGTAAAAACCACTGCTGTATCCGGCTATAACATTCTTAAAAAATCAATTGATGCCAGAAGCAAAGTTATTTACTATAACATCACGCTAAATGCCTTTGTAAATGAACCTTTTCATCATTCAGGCATTCATGAATTTCATTTCAAAGATGTACAAAAGTCTGATAAGAAAGTCATCATAATAGGTGCAGGGCCTGCTGGTTTATTTGCTGCCCTAAAATTGATTGAAATAGGTATTAAACCCATCATTCTGGAAAGAGGCAAAGATGTAAAAAGCAGAAGACGTGATTTGGCTGCACTCAATAAACAAGGCATCATCAATCCGGATAGCAATTACTGTTTTGGTGAAGGTGGCGCTGGTACATACAGCGATGGAAAACTTTACACAAGAAGCAATAAAAGAGGAGATATCAACAGAATACTTCAACTCTTTGTAAGATTTGGAGCACCTGAAAACATCCTTTACGACGCACATCCACACATAGGAACCAATAAACTTCCCCAAATTATTACTGCAATGAGAGAGCTGATAATATCATGTGGTGGCGAAGTGCATTTTAATAAAAAAGTTGTCGATTTTACAACAAACAATCATAATATAAAGGAGGCCATTACAGCTGATGATACCCGTTTCAATGGCGATGCATTTATATTGGCTACCGGACATTCAGCCCGAGATATTTTTGAACTGCTTCATAAAAAAAATATTCTGATAGAAGCCAAACCCTTTGCTTTAGGAGTAAGAGTAGAACATCCTCAAGCCTTGATCGACAGCATTCAATATCATTGTAAGGTAAGAAGTGAATTTTTGCCCCCTGCCTCCTATAGTTTGGTAGATCAGGTAAATGCCAAGGGTGTGTTTTCCTTTTGCATGTGCCCGGGTGGTATTATTGCACCAGCTTCTACAAGTGCAGAAGAATTGGTAGTAAATGGATGGAGCCCTTCTAAACGCAATAATCCATTTGCCAACAGTGGAATGGTTGTGCAAGTCAATCAAGAAGATGCTTATAATAATATTCGACATTTACCAATTGATGCAGGCCATCCTCTTCTATTCCTTTATTTTCAGCAAATGGTAGAACAAAAAGCCTTTCAATTAGGTGGAGGGAATTTCAGAGCACCTGCGCAAAGACTGGTAGATTTTTGCACAAATAAAATATCTGCTTCGCTACCAGAAAACTCTTATTTACCAGGACTTGAACCTGCAAATCTCAACTCGGTTTTGCCGAATTTTATATATAAAGCATTGGCCGGTGGCTTTCAATCGTTTGGAAAAAAAATGAAAGGTTATTACACGAATGAAGCAATTGTTGTAGCTACTGAAAGCAGAACATCCAGCCCTGTAAGAATTCCCAGAAACAGCGAAACACTTGAACATCCTCAATTTGAAAACTTTTACCCATGCGGTGAAGGCGCAGGATATGCCGGGGGAATTGTGAGTGCTGCCATGGATGGAGAACGAATAGCGTCTGTTATCAGCAATAAAATTTCTTCCATCCGTACATGTTAATTTTATTCGAATATGAAACCTGATATTTTCTAAGATTGAAATGAATAGCTTAGTTTTATACAGTCAAAATAAATTCTATGAACATTTTAGAATTGCATTCCCTTAAAAAATATTTTTCAGACCAGAAGGCTGTTGAAGATATCAGTTTCAACATTGAGAAAGGCAGTATTTTCGGATTGTTGGGTCCCAACGGAGCTGGAAAGACAACCTTAATCAGAATGATAACCGGGATTTTTTATCCCGACAGCGGTGAAATATTATTCAATGGAAAAAAGTTCCATCCAATGAATGATATCATCAACATAGGTTACATGCCCGAAGAAAGAGGACTTTATAAAAAAATGAAAATTGGCGAACATGCCATTTATCTTGCGCGTTTGAAGGGAATGAGCAGAACAGATGCCATGACCAGTATAAAAAAGTGGTTTATAAAACTGGAAATGGAAAGTTGGTGGAATAAAAAAGTAGAAGACCTTAGTAAAGGTATGAGCCAGAAACTTCAGTTTGTAACCACTGTATTGCACAATCCTCAATTGATCATATTGGATGAACCTTTTAGCGGATTAGACCCAGTCAATGCAAATCTCATAAAAGAAGAGATCTATACCCTTGCAAAAAATGGTGCAACTATTATTTTCAGCACCCACAGAATGGAACAGGTGGAAGAAATATGCGATCAAATCGTTTTAATCAATCAAGGACAAAAAATATTAGATGGAACTGTTCGTGAGATTAAACAAAACTTCAAAGAAAACATATTCAGCATTGAAGGGAATATCATCCCCGAAAATTTGATGACTCACATATTTGAAGTGGTGAGTTTCGATAAAGGAAAACTGTTGGTGAAATTATCAAAAGATACTAACAACAATGAATTGCTTAACTTTTTTATAAATCAAAATGTCAGCATTCAATCATTTAATGAGGTATTGCCTTCATTGAATGAGATTTTCATACGATTAGTTGGAGAAACTACCCCTACCAGAAAATTTGAAATGATTAATTAATTTTTCGACAGAAATAAACAATTCAAATGAACAAGATTGGAATCATTCTAAGCCGTGAGTATTTCACCAGAGTAAAAAAGAAATCATTTTTACTTACTACCATAGGGGTGCCTTTGGTTATCATGGTTTTCTATGCCATTATCATTTATATCACAGTCAGCGGAAACAATGAGAAACAAAAAATTGCCGTACTTGATGAAGCAAATATTTTCAACGGAAAAATTGACAACAAAGAACAAGAGCTTGAATTTTCATTCCTTAAAAATGAAACCGAACAATCATTCATAAGCAAGTACAAACAAGAAGGCTTCCAGTCGTTTTTATATATATCAAGTGATAGTTCTGCTTCAAAAAAATATAGACTTCATAGCCCTTCATCTACAAGTCTTCCCACCATTGCAAATATCGAATCAATTATCAATGATGCCATTCGTGTTAAACAACTTCGCGCCAATGGTATTGATCCTGAAGCGTTTGAACGTCTTACAAAAGATGTTTCACTGGAAAATACAATTGATACGGAGAAAGGAAGTAAAAAAAGTTTTGCAGGAATTGCTTATGCTGTTTCTTTCGGTTGCGGCTTTTTGATTTACATGATGATGGTGATATATGGAACCCAAGTGATGAGAAGTGTTTCAGAAGAAAAAACAAATCGAATTGCTGAAGTTATTGTTAGCTCGGTAAAACCATTTCAGTTAATGATGGGGAAAATACTAGGAATTGGAGCTGTTGGATTAACTCAGTTTATTATTTGGATAATCTTATTGGTTGTAATGCAATCTGCTATACCTATTTTCTTTCCCGATTTAATTCATCAGATTAATAATGTTCCTCAGGCTAATGCGGAAAACATCTCGTTGTTAACCAATACAGTTCAGGGGATTGCTTCTCTGCCATTGTTGAAAATATTGCTGTCTTTTTTATTTTATTTTATTGGGGGATACCTTACTTATGCATCCATTTTTGCAGCGGCAGGTAGTGTAGTCAGCGAAGACCAACAAGAAGCCCAGCAATTGGTATTTCCGGTATTAATGCCGATCATTCTTGGATTTGTTATTATGACAAAAGCAGTGAATGACCCCAACAGTGACTTGGCTGTATTTGGCAGTATATTTCCTTTAACTTCTCCAATAGTAATGATGGGGAGAATCACTTACGAAATTCCTTTATGGCAGATGGCTTTATCAATATTGTTGTTGATTGGCTCTTTTCTTTTCTTCACCTGGATTACGGGGAAAATTTACCGAACAGGTATTTTGATGTATGGCAAAAAAGCATCTTGGAAAGAAATGTTCAGATGGGCATTTACAAAGGGGTAGAAAAAAATTCAAGAGTTCAAGGTTCAAGGTTTAAGGTTAATTTTTGAATCCCTTCCTTATACTCAGTCCATATCTCATCAATGATCTCTTTTGCAGGCATTATTGTTTTAATCAAACAACTTGCCTGGCCAATTTCTAATTCTCCTTCTTCCAAATCACCTTCAAACATCCCCTTTTTAGCCCTACCTCTTCCAAGTATTTTTTCAAGCTCTTCTTTTGAAGCCCCTTGTTGCTCTGCTTGATGAATTTGTTGATAAAATTTATTTTTGATCAATCTGACTGGTGTCACTTTTTTCAGAGATAATTCTGTTTCTCCTTCCTTTGTTTGTATGACAAGGTTTTTAAAATCTATATGACTTGAAGCTTCTGCACTTGCCACAAACCTGCTTCCAATCTGAACTCCGGATGCACCTAACACCATTGCTGCAAGCATTTGTTTTCCGGTAGCAATTCCTCCAGCAGCAATTACTGGTATATTAACGGCATCACAAACTGCAGGAATCAGTACCATGGTAGTTGTTTCTTCTTTTCCATTATGCCCACCTGCCTCAAACCCTTCTGCTACGACAGCGTCGCAACCTGCTTCCTGCGCCTTTAATGCAAACTTACTGCTGCTGACAACATGGACAACAATGACAGCATGTTGTTTTAAGAATGAAGTATACGTTTTTGGATTACCTGCAGAAGTAAAAACTATCGGAATTTTTTCGTCAATGACTGTCTGTATGTGCTCTTCTATATTTGGATACAATAATGGAATATTTACTCCAAAAGGCCTGTTTGTAGCAGATTTACATTTTTGGATATGTTCTCTCAGTACTTCGGGATACATACTTCCGCTTCCAATCAAACCCAATCCTCCGGCATTACTAACGGCAGCGGCTAAACGCCATCCACTTGCCCATATCATTCCGCCCTGAATTATAGGAAGCTCTATTCCAAAAAGTTTCGAAATGTTATTTTGATAGGTTTGCTTTTGCAAAACACTTAATTTATTTATGATTTACTACCACCTAAATCAATGGCTGTATTATCGCCTATGTTCAAGTTTCTACTCACGCCTTTTACCTCTGCATCATTTCCAATCAATGAATTATTCAGCACAATCTCTACAATATTTGAGTACGCTCCAATAATAGAGTCTTTGATGATTCCATGATTGATACTCGTATGTTCTCCGATGGCAACATTAGGGCCTATTACAGAATTTTTTATCACACAACCCTCTCCAATGCTTACCGGTGGAATTATGATAGTGTTTTGAAAAGGATTGTTTTCAAAAACATTCCCGCCAAACTTTTTCAGTAAAATGGCATTGGATTCCAAAAGTGTTTCTCTTTTTCCGCAATCAAACCAATTGGATACTTTAAAATATTTGAATTTAGCACCCTGCTGTATCATACATTCCAATGCATCGGTTAAATTAAAATCATGCTGATTTTCATTGGAATTGATTATTTTATCCAAACATCCATAAAGCAAATGCGATTCAACGATTTTATAAATACCCACCAAAGCCATATTACTTTTTGGAATTACAGGCTTTTCTACAACTCTTGATACAAACCCATCTTCTTCTACTTCAGCCACTCCGAAATTCCTCGGATCATCTACTTTTTTCACGCCCAGCATTGAATGCGGTTCCGCCAGCACTTGTTTTAAATCATATTCAGCTATGGTGTCTCCCAGTACAATCAAAACCTGGTCGTTGCCAACAATTTCCTGGGTTAATGATACAGCATGACCTGTTCCATGACGATCATTTTGTGAGATGAAATGGCAATTCAAGTCAGGATAATTGGTTTGAACATAATCCTGAATCTTTTCTCCCAAATAACCTATGATAAAAATAAATTCACTAATGCCGGCATCCCTCAATTGATCAACGATAATATTGAGAATTGTCTTTCCTGCCAAAGGAATCAATGCCTTTGGTTGTGTATATGTATGTGGTCGAAGCTTTGTACCTGCTCCAGCCACCGGAATAATCGCCTTCATTAAATTTACTTTTCGGACTGTGAAATTAGTGCATTTTAGCTAAACTGAATACCTGCTTAATTATAGCTAGATAGAATTAGTATTTTTTTGTGAAACGGGGCTTGGTCAATATATTTTTTATTTGCCTATTTATTTAATTAGAGTACAAATTCATTGCACGGAAGCTTATTAATAATAAGTTGATTGAACCTTGAATAATGTCTCATACTTATCTTTGCTAATCAAATTTATTTTATGCAAAAAGACAAAGTTCTGTTTGATTTAATTTCCAAAGAATTAGAAAGACAAAGAGAAGGAATTGAGTTGATAGCAAGCGAAAACTTCACCAGTCTTGAAGTTATGCAAGCCATGGGATCATCCTTGACCAATAAATATGCAGAAGGATATCCAGGAAAAAGATATTATGGTGGTTGTGAAATTGTAGATCAGGTAGAACAACTTGCCATTGACAGAATCAAACAAGTTTTCAATTGCGAATATGCTAACGTACAACCACACAGCGGTGCGCAGGCAAATGCAGCTTTAATGCTTGCAATATTGCAACCCGGCGATGCTATTCTGGGGCTTGATTTAAGTATGGGTGGTCACCTTACTCATGGCTCTCCTGTTAATTTTTCAGGGAAATTTTACAAACCATTTTTTTATGGTGTAAAAAAAGAAACAGGATTGATTGACTATGAAATGATGGAAGAAAAAGCAAGAACAGAAAAACCCAAATTAATTATCTGTGGAGCTTCTGCCTACAGCCGTGATATTGACTATGCAAGAATCAGAAAAGTAGCTGACGAAATCAATGCTTTTGTTTTATGCGACATGGCTCATCCTGCAGGATTAATTGCTAAAGGATTGCTATCTTCTCCATTTGAACACTGTCATTTTGTTACCAGCACTACGCACAAAACATTGCGTGGTCCAAGAGGCGGCATTATTTTGATGAAAAAGGATTTCGAAAATCCATTTGGATTAAAAGACCCTAAGGGAAATATCCGTATGATGAGTCATTTGCTTGATATGGCTGTGTTTCCTGGTACTCAGGGTGGTCCGCTTGAGCATGTTATTGCTGCTAAAGCAGTAGCTTTTGGGGAGTTGCTTTCCGACGAATTCACTTCATACATCCGACAAGTTCAAAAAAATGCACAAGCAATGGCAACTGCCTTTGTTGCTAAAGACTACCAAATCATTAGCGGAGGCACCGATAATCACTTGATGCTAATAGATCTTCGGAACAAAAATATTACAGGTAAAAAAGCTCAGGAAACTTTAGACAGAGCACACATAACCTTAAATAAAAATGCCGTTCCTTTTGATGATAAAAGTCCTTTTGTAACAAGCGGTATTCGCGTAGGTGTTCCTGCTGTTACTACAAGAGGAATGAAAGAAAATGATATGCAGACAGTAGTTGATTTTATTGACAGAATTTTGATGGATATAGACAATGAAAATACGATTCAGACTGTAAAAGAAGAAGTGAAGATTTTTATGAAACAATTTCCTCTTTATCCCGAAGTACAATAATTGATTATTATTCACATCCCTACAAACGTAAGAATTTATGATACAAAGAATTCAAACTATATGGCTATTGCTGGCCTCCGCATGTTTATTTGCGAGTCTAAAAGTATCTTTTTATGCAGGAAATATGTTTCCTGCAGAAGAACTGAGTACATCTGTTAAAACATTTACTCAGTTAAACGGGATGTATAATATTATTACGAATGTGCTAACTGTATCCATTGGCGTACTTTCATTTGTAGCAATTTTTTTATACACTAACAGAAAGATTCAGATAAGAACAATTCTAATTGCTATGTTTCTTGAATTACTATTGATGTTTGAATACGAAACATGCATTAAAAAATTTGCAGAAGGAAACTATACAATAGGTTCATTTTTGCAGCTTCTTGTAATGATATTCTTCCTAATGGCTTTAAGAGGAATCAGAAAAGACCAAAAAATTGTTGCAGAAAGCGATAGGTTAAGATAAATTTATCAAAGGTATTTTGATGTATATCCCAGCTTTTTCTTTTTAAGTTCCACAGGTGTTCCAGCAAATACCAACTTTCCTCCGTCTTCACCTGCTTCCGGTCCAAGATCAATTATCCAATCGCAACTTTTCAACACATCTGTATTGTGTTCTATTACAATAATTGAATGACCCTGTTCAACTAAAGCATTGAAAGAGGCGAGCAGTTTTTTTATATCATGAAAATGTAGACCCGTTGTTGGTTCATCAAATATAAACAAAACACTTCCCTGTGATTTTCCTTTTCCTAGAAACGAAGCAAGTTTTACACGTTGTGCTTCACCCCCACTTAGTGTATTGGAAGATTGCCCCAGCTTTACATAACCCAGCCCTACATCAGACAAAGGCTTAATTGCCTTAGCAATATCAGCACCGTGTTTGACGTCTTTACTGAAAAAATCTATTGCTTCATCTACATTCATTTCCAGTAGCTCATGAATATTTTTTCCATTGTAAGAGACTTCCAATATTTCTTCTTTAAATCTTTTTCCTTTGCACACTTCACATTCAAGGTGAACATCGGCTAGAAATTGCATTTCTACAATTTGTTCCCCCTCTCCTTTACATGCGTCACATCTTCCTCCATCCACATTGAATGAGAAATGCTTAGGCATGAATCCCCTCATTTTGCTAAGTGGTTGCTTAGAATATAAATCCCTTATTTCATCATAAGCTTTTATATAAGTAATCGGGTTGCTCCTGCTTGATTTACCAATTGGGTTTTGGTCAATCATTTCAATTTGTCTTATGTAATCTATATCACCGCTTATTTTTTTATACAGACCCGGCTTATCAACAAATTCGCCTTTAATCTTTTTCAATGCTGGATATAATATCTTCTTTATTAGTGTCGTCTTTCCGCTTCCGCTTACTCCACTTACAGCACATATCAGGTTTAAAGGAAACTCAACCGTAATGTTTTGCAAATTGTTTTCAACTGCATTTTCAATTGTTATACTTCTGTTCCATTTTCTTGTTTGCCTTGGGGCATCTATTTTTAGTTCGCCCGAAAGATATTGTCCGGTGAGACTTTTTTTATTTTTAATGATTTGATCATAAGTACCTACTGCCACCACCTCCCCGCCAAGATGACTGGCAAATGGTCCCATATCTATAATGTAATCTGCCTCTTTCATCATCATCTCATCATGTTCTACCACTACAACTGTATTGCCCAGATTGCGCAACTCTTTTAATACATCAATTAATCTTTCTGTATCTTTTGAATGCAATCCAATGGAAGGTTCATCTAAAATATATAAGGAGTTGGTAAGATTGCTACCCAGACTTCTTGTTAACTGAATACGTTGACTTTCCCCTCCGCTTAAGCTGTTCGCTAGTCTGTTTAATGTAAGATAACCTAATCCTACGTCCATCAATGTCTTTAAACGATTGTGAATTTCAATGAGAATCCTTTTTGCAACTTGCCAATCGAAATCGCTTAATGTTAATTTATTAAACCAATCAAATAAATCCCTAACCGGCCATTCGCACAATTCTCCAATATTTTTTTCTCCAACTTTTACAAACAGAGCTTCTTTACGCAAACGATAACCATTACAAGCTGTGCACAATGTTCTTCCACGGTACCTGCTCAGCATTACCCTGTACTGAACTTTATAAAGATTCTGTTCTACTTCCTTAAAAAAATCGTTGATGCCATTCGCATATTGATTACCGTTCCAGAGTTGATGTAATTGATTGTCTGTCAAATCCATAATGGGTTTATGTATAGGAAAGTCGAATTTTTTAGCAGCACTAATAAAAGCATCCTTCCATGCACTCAATTTTTCGCCTTTCCAGGGAGCAACCGCACCTTCGTACAAGCTTAATCTTTTATCAGGAATCACCAAATCCTCATCGATTCCCAAAACCTGAGAAAATCCTTCGCAAACTGGACAAGCACCATAAGGATTATTGAATGAAAATAAATTGGGCACCGGCTCTTCAAATTGAAGTCCATCCAATTCAAATTTATTGCTAAATTGATTCTTTGTGCTTCCATCTATTTCTATCAGCAATGAACCTTCACCTTCGTAAAATGCAGTAGTGATAGAATCAGAAATTCTATGCAAATCATCATCTTCAAAATCTTTTTTAACCAACCTGTCAATTAAAATATACAATTCAGTTGATTTATTTTTTTTTGATTTTAGAAAATCATACTCTCCCGATTCCTGTAAATCTTCAATTCTGATAATCGCACCATCATAATACAATCTTGAAAAACCTTTTTGCAAAAGAATATTCAACTCTTCGTTGACATCTCTTTTCGGAGATAATTTAACAGGAACCAGCAAGAGAATTTTTGACCCGTTCTTTTGATTGTTGATAGCATTAATAACATCAGCAACATCATCTTTTTTAACTTCTCTTCCACTGACGGGGGAAATCGTTTTTCCAGCTCTTGCATATAATAGACGCAGATAGTCATAAATTTCAGTCATACTTCCTACTGTACTTCGGGGGGTTCTGGTAACCACTTTTTGCTCAATGGCAATAGCCGGACATAGACCATGGATATAATCTACATCTGGTTTATTCATTCTTTGCATAAACTGTCTTGCATAAGAACTTAAACTTTCTGCATACCTTCTTTGTCCTTCCGCAAACAGCGTATCAATTGTTAAAGATGATTTACCTGAGCCCGACACACCAGTTACCACCACCAATTTGCTTCGTGGTATCGTGACCGTTACATTCTTTAAATTGTGAACCCTTGCGCCTTTGATAATAATATCATTAGAAACAATTTTATTGGTTTTTTTCAAGCTTTTTTCTGCAGATTCTGTTTTCATAATATTACACGAAAATAGGCCAAGAATGTTATTAATACTGATATTTTTAAAGGTTTCAGAAAATATACTTCGTAGAATTACGTACCCTTTTAAAGCACTAGTACTCTATTTTTGATTTTACGTAAAAAAACTTTCAAAATTATTTTGAACGGTAATTTTTAACTCTACTTTTGGTCTACAATATCAAATCGGAATAGAAAATAAGTTAAACGACCCTACATTTTCAACGACTTGTTTTTCTTAACCGACTAGATAAAAAATCTACAACCCAAAAAACTAAAACCATGAAAAACGTTACTCAACTAACAGATCAAGAATTGGTTCTTTCTTACATGAATGGAAATACCCATGCTCTTTCTACCTTGATTGAAAGACACAAAAACAAAATATATACTTCCATTTATTTGTTAGTGAAAGACAAATACCTTGCAGAGGATCTTTTTCAGGATGCATTCATTAAAGTGATTGATACTTTAAAAGCAGGACGTTACAATGATGAAGGCAAATTTCTTCCTTGGGTTTTACGCATTGCGCATAATTTGTGTGTAGACCACTTCAGAAAAGTAAAACGCAGTCCAAGCATTAAAACCAGTGATAATAATGACATATTTGAGGTATTGAATTTATCGGATGCTGGGGCAGAGCATGAAATCATGGAGGGACAAACTAGAGATAAGATCAGACAAATGATTGATTTACTTCCTGAAGATCAAAGAGAAGTGATTATCCTTCGCAATTATGCAGATTTGAGTTTCAAGGAAATTGCAACTTTGACCAACTCAAGCATCAATACTTGTTTGGGTAGAATGCGTTATGCTTTACTTAACTTAAGAAAAATGATGACTGAAAAACAAATCGCGCTTTAAAATCCTACTAATAATAACGCAATCCCTCTTCATAATTGAAGGGGGATTTATTTTTTGTCTTCAAAAGCAGCCAAACCGCACTGAAGCCATTTTATATATTCGCTTTTATCGGGCGTATATCCAACAGGATAATTCAACAAAGCTTCGTCAGTATTAATAAGCGCATATAAAGGTTGAGCGTTGTTAGCGAAATTTTCCGTTTCAAAGGTTGCCCACTGATCACCGAGCGTATTGATCTCCTTATCCGTACCTTCTTTTGTTTTGTAAATAAACTGCTTGGATGGAGGCAATGTTTTTTTGTCATCTACATACAATGAGACTACAATGAACTTTTCATGTAATAACTTATAAACATTAGGGTCGCTCCAAACATTTTCTTCCATTCTCCTACAATTAACACAAGCATATCCTGTGAAGTCGAGTAAAATTGGCTTTTTCTCTTCTTTTGCCATTTTCAGCCCTTCTTCATAGTCTCTCGTGCAATGTAATCCCAATATGCAAT
Organism: Chitinophaga pinensis; assembly: GCA_945872815.1. Taxonomy (GTDB): domain Bacteria; phylum Bacteroidota; class Bacteroidia; order Chitinophagales; family Chitinophagaceae; genus Ferruginibacter; species Ferruginibacter pinensis_C. The sequence goes on along the minus strand of CAMCAY010000009.1, from coordinate 954 downwards.
CAGATTCTTTTTGATAGATACTGTAGTATAATGGAGGTGGGAATCCACTTATCAATTTCAAATTAGCCCATTTTGAATTAGTTACCCCCGGCAAAAGATATAAAGTAAACAGTCCGACAGCCACTGCGAATAGTTTTCTGCCAAGGGAGTGTTTTTCATTCGGATTATCATGACTGAATTTTATTTTACCAAATAGATAAAGCGAAAGAGCCGCTCCTGTAATTATCCAAATTGCAATAAAGATTTCTCTTTTTAATAAACCCCAATGTTTTACAAGATCTGCATTGGATAAAAATTTAAATGCCATTGCGAGTTCAAGAAAGCCCAACGTAACTTTTACTGTATTTAACCAACCTCCGGATTTAGGAAGAGATTGCAACCAATTAGGAAATAAAGCAAACAATGCGAAAGGTAAAGCCAATGCTAATCCGAAACCACCCATTCCGGCTGAAAGCTGCATGGCGCCTCCATCAGAAGCCAATGAACCAGCAAGCAATGAACCTAATATAGGTCCTGTACAAGAAAAAGAAACCAATGCCAACGTGAGGGCCATGAAAAAAATTCCCATTATATTTCCAGAGCCCGCTTTACTGTCTGCCCCGGATGATAACGAAGATGGTAGTGTAATCTCATAAAATCCAAAAAAAGAAAATGCAAAAAATACAAATACAGCAAAGAATATAATATTCAAATACACATTGGTAGAAATATTATTCAAAAATTCAGGATTGATACTGTCAAGAAAATGAAAAGGAAGACTCAGCAATATGTAAATAAAAAAAATAAAAAAGCCATATAATAAAGCGTTTGTAATACCGGACTTTTTTGTGCTTGCTTTTTTTGTAAAAAAAGATACTGTTAATGGAATCATTGGAAATACACACGGAGTAAGCAAAGCAACCAAACCTCCGAGGAAGCCAATTAAAAATATATTCCACAAACTTTTAGTATTGT
>CAMCAY010000008.1 GCA_945872815.1 Chitinophaga pinensis | reverse complement strand
ACAGGCGATGAGCTAGTTGCTATGCAACACAACCATCATCATTAATTCTCATCAGTTAATTTAACAGTTTTTTGTTGTTTGTTGTTTGATATATCAATAGATTTGAAATAAATACAACGTCATTTCTAATGGCTTTTGTTTTAATGGATTCATTATTAAATCTACAGTATATGAAAAAAATTTCAATTGGTTTTCTCTTCCTTTTTTCAGGAATCATAGTTAAAGCCCAGGAATCAACAAAAGTGCCTGATCAAAATCCCAACTACAAAAAAAGCGAGAATAAATATACAAAGGGTCAGGAAAAAACACTTCAGGGTATGAACACCACTGAGCAAAAAACCTACAAAGCCTACGACTGGACTGAAAACAAAAACGAAAAAAAACAAGAACGAGTTGCATTCCGAAGAAAAAAACAATTGGCAAGAATAAACAACATCTGCCATGTTCGGGGTTGCAACAATATGAACAGAAATCATATTCACTCCAATTTTTATCGTAGGTAATTGTCATTTATATTTGACATTAGTTTTTAAAAAAAGCCGACTTTTCATTCAATCATTTAAAATAAAAAATATGAGATCTGTAAAAGCTTTAGCTCTTTTAATCGTAATTCTATTTTCAATGTCTTGTTCACACAAGGTTACACGCATTGAACCGAATGAAACTCCAGACATCAGCGGTAAATGGAATAACACAGACAGCAGACTTACTGCCGATGAAATGATAAAACAATGCCTTAGCGGCGGATGGCTTTCTGAATTTTCTGATAAGAAAGGAAAAAAACCTGTTGTAATTGTAGGAATGGTTTCAAACAAAAGCCATGAGCATATAGAAGCAGAGACTTTCATCAAAGATCTGGAAAGATCATTTATCAATACCAGTAAAGTTGGCCTTGTTCAAAGCGGTAAAAAAAGAGAAGAAATGAGAGCTGAAAAAGGAGACCAGCAATCAAACGCATCTGTAAGCACTATGAAAAAATTTGGATTAGAAAATGGAGCAGATTTTATTTTACAGGGATCCATTAATTCAATAGTTGATGCTTACAAAAGAAAGAAAACGGTTACTTATCAAATAAACCTAGAATTGACAAATATTGAAACTAACGATGTGGTTTGGATTGGAGACAAGAAAATTTCAAAATTTGTTAAAAACTAATTGAATTGTTAAACATTTTTGATTTTGACACCTGAAGATGATTGATTTCACTATAAAGAAAAGGATTTTCAATTGGGCATTGATGCTTTTGCTGTCAATGCCTTTTTTGTATTCATGCGTGTCCTACAATCAAATAATGGGTGATTATTATCAAAATATAAAAAGGGGTAATTACGAAAAAGCATCAGGCATTGTTAGTAAAAGTAAGTTTATGAAAAAGAAAAGAAATAAACTGCTATATGATTTTGAAAACGGTCGAATGCAATTTCTAACAAACAACTATAAAAAAAGCAACGAATATTTAAATGAAGCTGATGATCTGTTAGAATCAAATTATAAAACGGGTAAAGACATTGCTGTAAGTAATATAGTTAACCCAATGATGGAAACATATAGAGGTGAAGAATTTGAAAAATTTCTCGTTCATTTTTACAAAGCGATAAACTATGCTGCATTGAATAAGCCCGAAGATGCAGTGGTAGAGGCAAGAAGAATTACCCTTACTTCTGTCAGATTAAATAATAAGTTTAAAAATAGTTCGAAAAGATACAATGCGGATGCATTTTCTTTAAATCTGCAAGGGATGTTGTATGAAACGGCAGGAGACATCAACAATGCATTTATATCTTACAGAAATGCCGCAAATATTTATCTTAATAGAAACAATAATTACTACGGTGTTTCTATTCCTGAACAATTGAAATATGATTTAATAAATACCGCAGAAAAAATGGGATTTTCTGGAGATAAGGCTGAATATGAAACTAAATTCAATAAAGAAATCAAAACCAGCAACAACGAAAGGGAATTGATTTTGTTTTTGGAAGAAGGAAATGGACCCGTGAAAGAGGAAAAAAGCATTACAGTAGTATATTCAAATGGTAAAGCCACCTACCAATTTGTAGATCAATATGGAGTGTATCATTCCGAACCTTTTGATTTTATAGGAAATGGGATAAACTCATCAAAATTATCAGATTTCAGGACAATTAAGATTGCACTGCCAACATACAGGATTGTTTATCCTCGTTCCTCAGAAATATCAATTGAATTGAATCAGCAACAATATCATCCTGAAATTACTCAGGATCTCAATACTTTGTCATTGTCAATTCTTCAAGAGAGATTTTTATCAGATTTAAGCAAGGCCGTTCTTCGTTATATGGTTAAACATTCGGTTGAAAAAGGATCAGATAAACTAGCTACAAGAATTGCTGAAAACCATAAAAAAAATTCCGCTGATTCCGAAAGTGAAAAAAAGAACAAAGAAGAAAATGCTAAATTAGTAGGAGATGCTGTTGGATTTTTGGTTGGCATAACCAACACTATCACTGAAAAAGCAGACACAAGAGGCTGGATGAGTTTGCCTGCATATATTCATTACATAAGACTTCCATTACAAGATGGAAATAACATCATCAATATAAAATATAAAGGAATACAAAAATCAATTGAAATAGAAGGAAAAAAAGGAATACAATTAAAATGCATGACCCTATAACCTAATTTCTTCTCCAGTGTTATCAAAAAAATGGAATTCGGTCAAACTATAATTGGTGTCTGCTATTATCTTGATTTTTTGTTTGAATCTCCAACTCCACTTCATTCTTCTGGAAATAAATCCGCAAGTAAGATAAGTGAACATAATAGGATGAACAGCAATTGTTAATCCTTTGTGTTTTTGCATCACCAGGTAATCAAGATTTTTAGCAATTTCATCTTCGAAAATAAGCGTAGAAGAAACTTTACCTGTTCCTTCGCAAGAGGGACAAATTTCACTGGTGTTGATATTCATTTCAGGTCTCATTCTCTGCCTTGTAATCTGCATCAATCCAAACTTTGAAATGGGCAATACGGAATGTTTTGCTCTGTCTGTTTTCATGAGCTCTTCCATAGCGTCTGCCAATTTCTTTTTGTTGTCCATCAGCTTCATATCTATAAAATCAACCACTATTATTCCACCGAGATCACGAAGTCTAAGTTGTCTTGCTATTTCAGCAGCAGCTTCCAGGTTTGTTTCCAATGCATTTTCTTCCTGATTGTTGCTTACACTTTTATATCCGCTGTTTACATCAATGACATGCAATGCTTCCGTATGCTCTATAATCAAATAAGCACCGCTTGGAAGATTTACTGTTTTTCCAAAAGACGCCTTTATTTGCTTTGTAACAGCATTGGTATCAAAAACAGGAGAACTGTTGTTGTAAAAAGAAATTATATCAGTTTTATCAGGGGCGATTTTTTGAATGTATGACTTGATTTCAAGAAAGATTGCCTTGTCATTTACAACGATTCGGTTGAAATCAGCATTCAGTAAATCACGTAAAATACTTTGCGTTTTGCCTTGCTCGCTCAATATCCTTGTAGGAGCTACGGAGCCACGCATATTTTTTTGGATGGACTTCCAAGTATTTTCTAAACTAAGTAAATCTTCGTGTAACTCAGCAGTGTTTTTTCCTTCCGCAGCTGTACGGACAATTACTCCCAGATTTATAGGCTTAACAGCTTCAATTATTTTTTGTAATCGCTTTCTTTCTTCGGATGAATGAATTTTTCTGGAAACAGCGACTACATTAGAAAAAGGAGTTACTACTACAAATCTTCCTGCTAAAGAAAGTTCACAAGTGAGTCTGGGGCCTTTTGCTGCAATGGGTTCTTTTAAAATCTGTACAAGTACATTGGGTTTACCTGTAAGAATTTCATTTATTGTTCCGGTTTTGACAATTTCAGGCTCTACTCTGAATTTAGAAAAATCAAAATCACTATGGGGGCTTTGATTAATGGAGAGTGATGTAAACTTTAATAAAGACCTAATATACGGGCTTAAATCGGTGTAATGAAGGAATCCATCTTTTTCAAACCCTACATCTACAAAAGCAGCATTCATGCCCGGAATCAGTTTTTTTACTTTTCCGAGATAAATGTCTCCAACGGAGAAATTTGCATCAGTTTTTTCACTGTGCAATTCCACCAGTTTTTTATCTTCTAATAAAGCAATGTCAACGCCATGCGGATTGACATTGATAATTAATTCCTTGGTCAAATGATTCTTTTTAGAAACAGACCTTTATGCATCACGATAGGAAGTACTATATAACACTATCATCAAATGAATTATAAAATATTCAGCTGACAATACCAGTATAGGGCCATTGAAAGAAATAATCGATACGCAACGTCTCCTGATTGTTAAAACCAACGTGTATCAGTTATTCAAAAAAGACAAATAAAAACTTGTCTAAATAATTGGAGATTATTTCTTTTTATGACGATTCTTTCTTAAACGTTTTTTACGCTTATGTGTAGCGATTTTATGACGTTTTCTCTTTTTACCACAAGGCATAACCAAGTCTTTTTTTGTTATAAATATTATTAACTTTCTTTTATTTCTTTTATCGAAGTTGATTTACTCTATCATCAACTTCTTTGGAGTAATGATCATCATTGGCAAGTCTTTTGCTAATCTGATACCATTTCACAGCCTCTTCTTTCATTCCTTTTGCAGCATACGTATCAGCTAAAAAAGCAATTGCTTCAAGATTAGCAGGTTCTCTTTCCACCACTTTCAAAAGACGCACTATGGCTTTATCATACTGCCCAGAAACATATCCTCCAATTCCAAGAACTAATTGAGCTTTCATGTTGTTGGAGTCTTTCCTGACTACCCCCAATAATTCCTGAACCCCTCTCATTGTCTCTTGCGGATCTCCATTCCTCCCTTTACCGAAAATATAACAACTTCCCAATCCTATTTTCAAATCATCGCTCTCAGGGTTAATTGAAATAGCTTTTTCAAAAAGTGAAATAGCTTCGCTAGATTCCCAATCAATTTTTAAATTGTCCTGCTCTGATCTAAGGGCATTTAAAAATAATTGGGCTGCGAAGGTGAGGTTTTTTTCTGAATTATCCAACTTTGCTGCTTCAGAAATGAAATATAAATATGCTTCGGGGAGCTTTACACTGTCTTTGTAATAATTTGCAAGTGAAAAAATGGCAGCAACTTTTTCAGTAATATCTTCATTTTCGTTTATATTTTTTTCTAAACCTCCAATGGCTTTTTGAACAAATTCAACTTGTTTAGATTTTTCTGAATCTATAAATATTTGGATATCAAATGATTGGACTTTTTTAGGGAAATCCGGAATATCTTTTTGTCGACTGCTTGTAGTTTTTCCAAAGTAAAATAATAAAACTACTGCAAATATTCCTATAATGGAAATTAATAATTTATTTTTCATTGATTTGACTCCTTAGATTAATCTTTCGGCAAAGTTAATCTATTCTTCATCATCCTCCTCTTCTTCATTCACCTCGGGAGCCTCTTTAATATTGGAAGAAAATTTTATTTCCTGCATAAACTCTTTGGCAGGTTTAAAAGCCGGAATAAAATGTTCTGGAATAGCAACAGATATGTTTTTCTTGATGTTTCTTCCAACTTTAGCAGCTCTTTTTTTGATGATAAAACTCCCAAACCCACGTATATAAAGGTTTTCGCCGCTTGCTAATGAATTTTTTATTTCGCGAATCATTCTTTCAATTGTGACCATTACATCAACTTTTTGAATTCCTGTTTCCGCTGAAATTTTATTTATTAAATCTGCTTTTCTCATATACGGGTAATTTAGAAAGTAAGATACAAAATAATATTAAAAAATAAAAATTAAGTTCATGATTATCAATAGGTTTGTAAATCAATTTTTGAGAAATGTCGCAAAAAATATCCAAAAAACATCTTTTTTTTACAGAAAAACTCCTTGAGTGGAATCGTTTATACAATAATCGAAAAATGCCCTGGAAATTTGAAAAAGACCCATACAAAATATGGATAAGTGAGATAATTCTTCAACAAACACGTGTAGAACAAGGCACTATGTATTATAATAACTTTATAAAAATGTTTCCCAATATAATAAAACTTGCCTCAGCAAGTGATGCGGAAGTGTATAAAGTTTGGGAAGGTTTGGGGTATTACAGCCGATGCAGAAACCTTATTGCCACAGCAAAATTTATCGCAAATGAAATGCGTGGGGTTTTCCCGAAAAGTTATGATGAAATACTTTCACTTAAAGGAATCGGACCTTATACAGCCGCAGCCATTTCCTCTTTTGCGTTTAACCTACCCTATGCGGTAGTAGATGGAAATGTGATGAGAGTTCTATCTAGATTTTTTGGTATCTCTACATCGATAGATTCGAATGAGGGAAAAAAAACATTCAATGAATTAGCAAACTTATTGTTGGATAAAAAACAACCCGCGATATACAATCAGGCAATTATGGATTTTGGTGCAACAGTATGTAAACCTCAACTGCCTCTATGTAATCAATGTAATTTAGCTTCTAATTGCTTTTCATATAAAAAAAACAAAGTCAATGAGTACCCTGTCAAAGAAAAGAAATTAATAAAAAAAGAAAGATGGTTCTATTATTTTATTGTCAGGCAAAAGGATTCCGTTTGGATAAGAAGACGGGAAAAGAAAGATATTTGGCAAAATCTTTATGAATTTGTGCTGCTGGAAAAATTGACGAAATTGAATGTAAATGAAATAATCAAATCTGATGAAATTCAACAAACAATCGGGAAAAGTTTTACAATCAAAAATATCGGCGAATATTACCGACAACAGTTAACTCATCAGACCATTCATGCACTATTTATAGAAATTGAAATAAAAAAAACTCCTATCCCTGAAGAATATTTTGCAGTAAAAACTGCCGAACTTGAAAAACTATCATTTCCCAAAATAATCAAGGATTACATACAAAAAAACACTTTGCCTCCATCTATAAAATGATGGTTAATAATTTGAATCTTTATTTAGTATCTTTAATTTTGAAGGCGGTTTGATTCCTTCTTTACTGAAAAAGGGATTTATAATTATTGTATGAAAGGAGTAAATAAAGTAATGCTTGTTGGGAATATTGGGAAAGATCCGGAAATGCAATTTTTAGAAGGAAATATTGCTTTAGCTAGGTTTTCTGTGGCAACAACTGAACAATTTAAAGACAAATCCGGAAAGATAATTTCTCATACAGAATGGCATTCAATAGTAGTTTGGAGAGGATTGGCTGAGATGGCACAGAAATTTTTACGCAAAGGCAATTTGGTGTATATTGAAGGTAGATTAAAAACCAGAAGCTGGAATGATAAAGAGGGCAACAAACGAAGTGTTACCGAAATAATAGGCGAAAACCTGGTGATGCTTGACAAAAAAAATGAAACTTCGCTGTCAGAAAACGACAGCATTGGAAATAAAATAAATGACCTCGGTTTTGTTGCTGGAGAAAACGAAAAATTACCTTTTGATTAATCTCCTCTTTAACCAAGTCATATTTCTTAACTAAAAACTGAATTTTGGACTACCATTCGGGACTTGCGGCTTTAAATGTACACTCGCCGTTTATTTTGGCAATCACTTCTGCCGGCACTACTGTATTAATTATCACTATCTGCATATTGTTTATTTTATCATTTTTTATAGCAGGCAGTGAAGTTGCTTTCTTTTCATTGTCTAATAAAGACATCAATATTTTAAAAACAAAGAAACTTCCTTCTTACCGAAGGATTGTTGTGTTACTTGAACAGCCTAAGATTCTACTGGCTTCCATGTTGATTGCCAATAGTTTTGTAAACATCGGCATCATTCTTATTTCCAATTTATTGCTTCATGAATGGTTGAGTTTTTACGATCTCCCTTTCTGGATTGATTTTTTAATAAAAGTCATTTCAGTAACATTGTTGATTGTGATTTTTGCCGAGATATTACCAAAAGTATGGGCGACACACCACAATATTTGGTTTGCATCCAATTCTTCTCTTATTATTGAAATTCTAAACAGCATCTTCTACAGAATAAGCAAAAGATTGGTAAAACTAAGTGACAGCATTGAGGAAAAAGTTTCCTATTCAAAATCATCTAAAATGGATGACAGCAATTTAGACTATGCCATCGATTTACTTCCTGAACATGAAGCCACTCCTGAAGAGAAACAAATTTTAAAAGGCATTCGAAAATTTGGCGGTACTTCTGTTAAGCAAATCATGCGCACAAGAATGGATGTCAGTGGTATAGAATCCTCTTTTGGATTTTCAGAACTTATCAAGATGACAGAAGAGTTGCATTACTCCAGGTTACCCGTATACAAATCGAATTTAGATGAAATTGTGGGAGTGCTCCATACAAAAGATTTGTTGCCCTATTTAAATGAAAGTAATGAATATGACTGGCACAGTCTTATCAGACTGCCCTATTTTATTCATGAACAAAAACTGATCAAAGACCTTTTACAGGAATTCAGAAGTAAAAGAATTCATTTCGCTATTGTGGTAGATGAGTTTGGTGGAACATCAGGTATTGTAACCATGGAAGATATTATAGAAGAAATAACAGGAGAAATTAAAGATGAGTTTGATGAAGATGACAGCACAAACAAAAAAATAGATGATTTCAACTATATTTTTGAAGGAAAAACAATGATCAATGATTTCTGTAAAATTATTGGCATTCCTTCTGATAAATTTGATTCAGTGAGAGGAGACAGTGATTCTCTTGCAGGTCTTCTATTGGAAATTGCAGGAGAATTCCCGGCATTGAATGAAACTTTCCAACATGATGAATTTACTTTTATACCTCTTCAAATTAACAAAAACAGAATTGATACCATTAAAGTTGTCATTCATCCAAAATCATCCGATCAATAAATGACAAATTACCTTCATAAAAAAGAGTGCATTATAATTTCGCTGTTGTTTTTATTATTCCTAGTTCAATGCAACTCCAATTATACTTCTAAAAAAACGGGGTATTTTAAAATCCCCTTGCCGGAGCATAAATACAAGCCTTTTAAAGATTCTTCATTCCCCTATTCATTTGAATTTCCAATTTATGCTAATATTATTCAGGACAGCTCTTATTTTGACAGTAAACCTGAAAATGACTACTGGATAAATATTGATTTTCCCAACCTGAACGCAAGGATATTTCTGAGTTATAAAATTATTGGTGGAAAAGCAACCTATAAAGTAAAACAAGCTGATGGAAAATACAAAGATTCAGTAGGTATCAATCAATTTGATTTGATGGTGAATGATGCATTTAACCTTACCAATAAAAACGATGTAATTGCCTCCTATATTAGTGACAGCTTGATTCATACATCTAACAATATTTACGGCGTATTTTTTAAAGTAGGCGGAAATGCTGCTACAGCAAAGCAGTTTTTTCTTAGCGACACTTTAAATCATTTCATCAGAGGTGCTTTATATTTCAATGCAAGCCCCAATGCAGACTCCCTGAAACCGGTTCATGATTTTTTGCAAACGGATATGGAGCATATCATCAATACATTCAAATGGAATAAAAATACCTCTGTTAAGAAGTAGTTTCCATATTATTTAAAGTGTAATGAACTAATTTAGGTTTCATTCATCAATCAATTGTAATTTTGCAGCATGATAGCAATTGACAATGTATTATTAAGCGATAAAATTATCAGTGAGCAATTTGTTTGCGATTTGAATAAATGCAAAGGAGCTTGCTGTGTAGATGGAGATGCTGGTGCACCCTTAGATAAATCTGAACTTAAGAAAATTGACGAGGTATTGGATAAAGTATTACCCTATTTAAATAAGATAAGTAAAAATGAAATTGAGAAGCAGGGAAATTACGTGTACGATAAGGAGTTTGGATGGGTTACCCCAACAATTAATAGTCAAGTATGTGTTTATGGAATTAAAGATTCCAATGGAATAGTAAAATGCGGAATTGAACAAGCCTATCTAGAGGGAAAAATACAATGGAAAAAACCAATCAGTTGTCATCTTTTTCCAATCATAACCAAAAAAAGCAATGACGGCGTCACTGTTTTGGCTAACTATGAACCTAGAGAAGATAATTGCAAAGCAGCTTGTTCATTAGGAAAAAAATTAAAAGTTCCGGTTTACGAGTTTCTCAAAGAGCCCCTAACCAGAAAATTTGGAAAGAAATTTTATGAAGCGCTGGACGCCACCGCGAAACATATTCAATCAAAAAAACAATAACAATTCTTAGTAATGAATAATTTTATCTTCCGAATTTTCAAATTGAGCGCCCTTGTTTTATTAATAAATTCTTGCTCTGTAAATAAAGCACGAATTGACAATGATCTTAAAAGTTATTTTGACAAATACAATGTAGATGGTTGTTTTACAATGCTGAACAATGCTGATGGAGAGATTACGGTCTATAATATGAATATGGATACCGCGCGATTCTCTCCCGCAGCCACTTTCAAATTAATCAGCTCATTGATTGCATTGCAAACTGGAGTAGTAACAGATGAGAAAATGATTATCAAATCAAACAATTCAGACTCGAACAATATTGGGGAAAATATACATGATGGTTTTAAAATTGATGGAACCCCTTTTTTTCATGAAGTTGCAAGAAGAATTGGAAAAAAAACAATGCAATCCTGGATTGACAGCTTATCCTACGGAAACAAAATAACAGAAGGACCTATTGATTCTTTTTGGTTCAACAATAAACTTAAAATATCTCCCGATGAACAACTAGGCTTGTTAAAAAAACTATATTTTGATCAATTGCCTTTTAGAAAATCTGTTCAGGAAACAGTAAGAAGATTTATGCTGGAAGAAGACAACAGCGCTTACAAACTGAGCTATAAAATGGGTTTCGCCATCAACGAATCTAAAGAAAAATTAGGTTGGGTAGTTGGCTGGATAGAAGAAAACAGACATGTTTATTTCTTTACAACACTAATAAAAACGGACAATTCGAATATTGACATAAAAGAAATACGCCTAAATGTTTTAAAAGATATTTTGAAGCACTACGGTTTTTTTGAGGGTAAAAAATAAGATTCTAAAATACAGGATATGCAATCATATTGTACCTCTGCAACTTCTTATAAAAGGCTTCCAACAAGAGTTGTTAAAGTGGGGGATATTTTAATCGGGGGAGGAAATCCAATTAGGGTTCAAACAATGACCACCACCGATACTATGAATACCTTGGCAACTGTTGAACAGTGCATTCGTTGCATTGAAGCCGGCGCCGAACTTGTCAGAATTACTGCTCCTTCAAAAAAAGAAGCTGAAAATCTTCAGCATATAAAAGATGAACTCAGAAAAATGGGTTATGCAACACCGTTAGTAGCAGACATTCACTTCACTCCCAATGCCGCAGAAATCGCTGCCCGAATAGTTGAAAAAGTTCGAGTGAACCCCGGTAATTATGTTGACAAAAAAAAATTTGAACAAATTGAATATTCGGATGTAGAGTATGCCGAAGAAATCGAACGCATTCGTGAAAGATTTACTCCTTTGGTTCTTATCTGCAAAGAGTATGGAACAGCCATGAGAATTGGAACCAATCATGGAAGTCTCAGCGATAGAATCATGAGCAGGTATGGTGATACTGCAATCGGAATGGTTGAAAGCGCCATGGAGTTTCTTCGAATAGCAAGAGATGAAGACTACCATAATATTGTACTGAGTATGAAAAGCAGTAATCCTCAGGTAATGGTGCAAGCTTACAGATTGCTCATTGATCACATGATGAATGAATTTGGCGAATGTTATCCTTTGCATCTTGGCGTAACCGAAGCCGGTGATGGAGAAGATGGTCGAATTAAATCAGCAATAGGCATAGGCACTTTACTGGAAGATGGAATTGGCGATACTGTTCGTGTTTCGTTGACAGAAGATCCTGAATTTGAAATTCCAGTTTGTAAACATTTGATTAAACGCTATCAATATGGAGATGAGCATCTAGCAGCAAACAAAGTGCCTGCATTAGAAAAATTTCCTTTTGACCCTTTTAGTTATAAAAGAAGACATTCCTTTTCAATTGGAAACATAGGAGCTGATCATGTACCTGTTGTAATTGCTGATTATCATAAAAAAAGTTCGGTGAACCCAAAAGATTTAGAATCGATTGGTTATGTATATAACGAGCAAACAGACAAATGGAATATTGCAGACACTGCTGCTGATTATTTTTTTTCACAGAACGAACCATCTTTCGAATTACCTGGAACATTGAAGGTGATTCTACAGTATTCAGCGTGGACCATTGCTTCAAACAAGGAAGTTTGTTTTCCTATTTTAAATGAATCTGAGTACTTGAATGATTCATTACAAAAATCAGACAAAATGAATTTTGTAATGATTGATTGTTACTCTGAAGAAACAAGTCAGGCACAATTACAAAACGTGTTACGTACAATTAAATTGGATTCTACCGCTGTTATTTGTCTGAGTTCCACCAATAAAAATGCGGTGCAGTCAATTAGAAGAATGTTCTGTGAATTAATCATTCAAGGCATTAATAATCCTGTTATTCAAATTTGCGACAGTAACTTTTCTTCAAAAGAAGAAAGTCTTATTCATTTCGCTGTTGAATCCGGTGCGCTTTTAATTGACGGATTGGGAGATGGAATATGTTTTGGTTTTCATTATTCAGATTCTGCAGTTGATACTCCCAATGATTTCATCAATTCCGTTGCATTTGGAATATTGCAAGCTGCAAGAACGCGAATTTCTAAAACCGAATACATCAGTTGTCCCAGTTGCGGCAGAACCCTATTTGATTTACAAGAAACTACTGCTAAAATAAGAGCAGTTACCAGTCATTTGAAAGGGGTTAAAATAGCAGTGATGGGTTGCATTGTAAACGGACCCGGAGAAATGGCAGATGCTGATTTCGGGTATGTTGGAAGCGGCGTTGGAAAAATAACATTGTATAAGGGCAAAGAAGTGGTTAAAAGAAATGTAAACAGCGAAGTAGCTGTTGAAGAGTTGGTTAATTTGCTGAAAGAAAATAATGCTTGGGTAGAAGTTCCTGTAAACAGCTGATCAATTAAATTCACATTTAAAAACAATGAATACCGACTTTTTAATAATAGGATCTGGAATTGCAGGTTTAACTTATGCATTAAAAGTCGCGAATGATTTTCCCGAAAAAACAATAACCATCATCACCAAAACAACCAGTGATGAAACCAATACCAAATATGCACAAGGTGGTATTGCAGGTGTTATGAATTTTAATGAAGATAGTTTCTCAAAACATATTCAAGATACATTCATTGCAGGAGATGGGTTGTGCAATCAATCTATCATTGAAATTGTTGTAAAAGAAGGCGTTGACCGAATAAAAGAAATCATTCAATGGGGTGCTCAATTTGATAAGGACCCTTTCGGAGATTTTAAACTTGGGAAAGAAGGAGGACACAGTGAGTCAAGAATATTACATCATAAAGATGTAACAGGAAAGGAAATGGAAAGAACATTGCTAGAGGCAATTAAAAATTGCAGCAATATTCAACTCGTCAATCATTGCTTCGTTTTGGATTTGATAACTCAACATCACACTGGATATTTAGTTACAAAATCTACCCCTGATATTGAATGCTATGGAGTGTACGTATTAAATCTTCTTACAAAAAAAATAGAAAAAATACTTTCAAAAATAACATTGCTTGCAACAGGAGGAAATGGACAAGTTTACAGAACCACTACCAATCCCTCTATTGCAACCGGCGATGGGGTTGCCATGGTTTACAGGGCAAAGGGGAGAATTGAAAATATGGAGTTTATTCAATTTCACCCAACTGCCTTATATGAAACTTCCATAAAAGGTCATTCATTTCTAATAACGGAAGCAGTTAGAGGAGATGGTGGAATTTTAAGAAATCATGAGGGATTGCCTTTCATGGAAAAATACGACTCCCGAAAAGACCTCGCTCCCAGAGATATTGTAGCCAGAGCCATTGATAATGAAATGAAGATCAACGGAAATGAATATGTTTTTTTGGATTGCAGGCACATGGACATAAAAAATTTCAAAGAGCATTTTCCCAATATTTACAATAAATGTATCAGTATTGGAATTGATGTTTCAAAGGATATGATTCCCGTTGCACCTGCAGCTCACTATAGTTGCGGTGGAATCAAAACAGATGAATGGGGGAGAACATCTATCAAAAACCTGTATGCTGCTGGAGAATGTGCCAGTACTGGTCTTCATGGCGCCAACAGGTTGGCCAGCAATTCTCTTTTGGAAGCGATGGTTTTTGCTCACAGAAGTTATTTGGATTCTGCCAGTCAAATTAACAATATAGAGCTGAAAAAAAATATTCCTGATTGGAATGCTGAAGGAACTACTGCTCCCGGAGAAATGATTTTGATAACACAGAGTTTAAAAGAATTGAAATTACTGATGAGCGATTATGTTGGCATTGTGAGAAATAAAGAACGACTTCACAGAGCGATGAAAAGGTTGGATTTGTTGCATGAAGAAACCGAAACATTGTATCATAAAACAGAAGTTTCACCTCAACTATGCGAGTTAAGAAACATGATTACAGTGGCCTATCTGATTGTTAAAAGTGCTGAATTTAGAAAAGAAAGCAGGGGTTTGCATTTTAATACTGATTTTCCTGGCAAAGACGCTATACTTCAAAACACCATACTATAAGTATTTTATGAACTTTAGAAAATTCATATTTAGCATGTAAATTTGCCCTATGTATTTTTTAACTTACGCGTTACTTTATTGTATATCCCTACTACCCTCGTTTATTTTGTATAGATTAAGTGATTTTGCTTATCTCATTTTATATTATGTAGTTGGTTACAGAAAAAAAGTTGTTTTCAATAATTTAAACATTGCTTTTCCTGAAAAGTCATTCACTGAAAAGAAATCAATCGCTAAAAAATTTTACAGAAACCTTACAGATACTTTTATAGAAACAATTGCTTTGTTGAGCATGTCTGAAAAAACATTTCTTAATAGAAATAAATTCAATCTTGAGGAAGTGATTTTGCTGACTAAAAAAGGTAAGAGCATTCAATTTCATTCAGGTCACCAATTTAATTGGGAATACGCCAATTGGGTGATTTCAAAACACATGCCCATTCCGTTTGTTGGGGTATATATGAAAATAAGCAATAAGGCTATTGACAAGATCTTCTATAACCTTAGATCAAAGAAAGGAACTGTTTTGGTGGCAACGCATGAGTTTAAAAACAAAATGCATCAGTTGTTGAAACAGCAATATTCAATTGGATTGGCAGCAGATCAAAATCCCGGCAATCCTTCTAATGCATATTGGCTTAATTTTTTCAACAGGCCGGTACCTTTCGTTACAGGCCCTGATAAGGGAGGAATTAAAAACAACACCTCCATCGTTTTTGTAAGACTAGAAAAAATCAAAAGGGGTAATTACCGCGTTGTTACAAAAGTGATTGCTAAAAATGCTGCTGATTTGAAAGAAGGTCAAATAACAAAGCTATACAGAGACTTTCTGGAAGAGAGTATCAGAGCCAACCCTGACAATTATCTTTGGAGCCACAGAAGATGGAGATGGGAATACAATGAAAGTTTTGCTGACAAATGGATTGATGATAAAGAGCCTCTTCATTGATATTGTCAATCTCAAGCAATACTACCTTTTTCTATCACAGCTTTTTCTTGTTGCTTGATAGCATTCCATCCGCCCAGTACATTTCTTACGTTATGAATGCCTTGGCTTTTCAGCAATGAAGTCGCAATTACGCTTCTATAGCCACCTGCGCAATGTACATACAGGTTTTGATTTTCTTCAAACTGAGCAATTTCAGCAATATCAATCATTTCATTTAATGGAAGATTCAATGCATTAGCCAAATGTCCTTCAACAAATTCAGACTCCTTTCTAACATCGACTACCTGCAAATTTGGATCAAATGGAATATCCATCATTAATTCATCCGCCTCCACATCTATAATTATATCAATTGATTCTCCAGCATTTTGCCATGTCTCAAAGCCACCTTTCAAACACCCTTGCATTTTATCAAAACCAACCCTGGACAATCGAATAACAGATTCTCTCTCTTTCCCATTTTCAGTAACAAGTATTATGGGTTTTTCAAAAGAAAGTAAATTTCCTGCCCATTCGGCAAAGCGCCCTTCCAAACCAATAGAAATTGAACCAGGAATGAAACCGTTGGTAAAAATATTAGCCGGTCGTGTATCTAAAATAATACAATGATCATTGATCTTATCCTTAAACTGTTCTAATGACAATTCTTTGGCTCCTCTTTCAATAATTTCATTTATGTTGTCATAACCGGATTGATTAATTTTTGCATTGATTGCAAAATACACAGGTGCCATTGATAGCCCATTAGTAACCGCTTCAACAAATTCCTCTTTATTTTTTATTTGCAATGCATAATTCGTTTGTTTCTGCTCACCTATTGTGCTATGTGTATTAGGTCCTAAACTTTTTCCGCAACTGCTGCCAGGTCCGTGAGCAGGATATACAAGAATATCGTCGTTCAAGGGAATTATTTTATTCTGCATGGTGTTGAACATGATAACCGCCAAATCTTCACTACTCATATTACCGCTACTGAGATCAGGTCTGCCGACATCTCCCACAAATAAAGTATCTCCTGTAAAAATCGCATGCGGCTTTTTGTTTTCATCATACAATAAATAACAAGTACTCTCTAATGTATGCCCGGGAGTGTGCATTACTTCGAAATAAATATCTCCTATATGAAACGTTTCACCGTCTTTAGCAGAAACTATGGTATAATTTGTTTTTGCTCCCGGCCCATATATAATTGGTGCACCGGTAATTTTTCCAAGATCAATATGACCGCTTACGAAATCAGCATGAAAATGAGTTTCAAAAATATATTTTATTTCCGCATTTCTCTCTTTTGCATGCTGAATGTAAACATCTATATCCCTCAAAGGATCAATAATTACAACTTCCCCCTTGCTTTCAATATAATAAGCTGCCTCACTCAGGCAGTTTGTATAAAATTGTTTGATATACATACAATTATTTTTTGCAAATATAAAAAACGGCTACCAAAGGCAACCGTTTTCATTAAATTCAATAAATTGAATAATTTTAATCTACTAATTCAGAAACGAATTTTTTGATCTCATCAATTCTTTTATGGTTCACTGTATAGTGAATAAACTTACCATCACGTTGAGTAATAACGATTCCGGCACGTCTTAAAATAGCAAGATGTTGAGATGCAACTGACTGTTCTATGCGAAGCTTCACATAGATTTCAGTAACAGTGATTCTTTTTTCTGTATCGATTAAACCTAAAATCTGCTGACGAAGTTTGTGGTTTAATGCTCTTAACACAAGAGCCGCTTTCTTAAGGCTGTAAAGATTGAATTTTAACGTATTCGATGCTCCTAATGGAGTTTCAACATTTTGTTCTTTTGGTTGACTTTGAACTGACATAGGTTTTTAAATTTTAAAGTATTAAATCAAATTTCTATAAGCAAATTTAGTAATTTTCAATAGAAATATTTAATATTTGAAATCTTTTTTATTAAAATTATGTAGTTTTTATACTACTTAGAACCAAAATTAACATATTCTTTTATATAATTTGGTTCGGAGTCTGTGAAATTGCTGAAAGATGAACTTAAAAAAGCAGCATAGGAGAGTTGACTTAGTGATAATGGGAGGTTATTGGACGAGAGAAATACTGCGTTTTTTTCCGAAAGAATGTTTTTAAATTTTGAAGAACCATTTCCCGAAAAATAGATTCTGTGTTTTTCTAATGAATCTTTGAAAGAATCATCTTCCAAAATCATCGCCATTGGTTTTAGTATCACATTGAGTTCATGATCGTACATTGCTGTAAAAACTTCCATTCTCCTTGCATCCACCATTGGACAATACAAGGCATCTGTATCTTGAGCTTGCAGGTATGCGTCTTGAGCAATCATCTTTAATGTACTGATTTTTATAAACGGCTTTTTTAAAGCATAACACAGTCCGATGGCACTAGACATCCCTACTCTTAATCCCGTATAGGAACCTGGTCCTTCAGTAACAGCAATAGCGGCAAGGTCACTCAATCTCATTCCACATTCATGAATAACTTCCTCGACAGCCTTATGAACAAAACCTGCATGTTCCTTTTGAACAGTATTTGTTTTAATTACAACAGGCACAGCGTCTTTGGCAATACTTACAAATGCAGTTTCCAACGAAGTGTCTATGTGTAAAATCAAACTCATTTTTCGCCAGCTTTTGATTCCAATAAATTGGAAGGTTTGTATCTTGGGTCAATTTGACTAAGTGTGTTCAATAGAAAATAAATATTTTTAGTCCCAATTTCTTTTTCCCATTCAAAGGGGCCCTTAGGATAGTTTGTGCCGAGTTTCATAGCGATATCAATTTCCTCTTCGGTGCTAATATTTTCTTGTTTAGCAAAAAAAGCCTCGTTAACTATCATTGAAATGACTCTTGGAGAAATGAACCCTGGCTCATCCGGTAAGTTGACGTATTTCTTTCCCAATGTATTTAATACCTCCTCGTGCGCATGGTTGATTTTGCCTGACATTTCCCAAAGCTCTCTTTTAATAAAGCCATTCCACCCATTGAATCTGATGACATTTTCTGAATGGTTACATTCAATTAATGTATAAGATACGCTATTAATAAAAATCGGCTTCTTTTTATTTGAATAACTTTCCAAAGCAGCATTGTCCAAAAGATTAAAATAAGCATCTGCAATTTCATCATTATCAAAGGAAGTAAAATCATCTGCTCTCAACCATTTGATAGATGAGGATAATTGAATCAAATCTAAAAACGCTTGTTCTTTACCCAATACTAAAATCCGCATTTAAATAATTTTTAGCAAAAATAGGTGCTTGAATAAGATATATTTGCATTCTTAAAAAAAATTCCATGGAAAAAGAAATTATTATAACTGAAAATGCTCCGGCACCCATTGGCCCCTATAATCAGGCTGTTATTGCGGGAAATTTGCTTTTTATTTCTGGGCAAATTGCTTTGGTTCCCGGTACTGAAACGCTAATCAATTCAAGCATTGCAGAAGAAACCGAACAAGTAATGAAAAACCTTGACTCAATATTGAATGCTTCGGGTGCTGGTTTTCATCAAGTTGTAAAAACAACTATTTTTTTAAGTGGCATGGAACATTTTTTAATTGTAAATGAGGTGTATGGAAAATACTTTACAGGAGAGTATCCTGCAAGAGAAACAGTAGCTGTTAAAGGACTTCCAAGAAACGTTAATGTAGAAATAAGTATGATTGCTGCTTTATAATATGATTATTATAACCACCCCCGTTCATCCTATAATTTTTGATAGCCTGTCTGAAAAAGGGTTACAATTCAAACATTTGCCCAATGCAAATTATAATGAATTACTTGAGCAAATCACTGAAGCAACTGGGCTTATTGTAGCTACTCAAATAACTATCGACAAAAGAATGATTGATTCTGCTACAAATTTAAAATGGATTGGCCGGTTAGGATCAGGAATGGAGCATATTGACGTAGTGTATGCAAATTCGAAAAATATACGTTGCGTCAGTAGTCCTGAAGGGAACCGCACAGCAGTTGCAGAACATGCATTGGGATTGTTATTGTGCTTGATGAGGAATATATCTAAGAGCAATAATGAAGTTAAAAAAAGAATATGGCTAAGAGAGGAAAATAGAGGAATTGAACTGAATGGAAAAACGGTAGGAATAATAGGTTTTGGAAATACCGGCTCCGCCTTTGCAAGATTACTTTCCGCTTTTAATGTTACGGTACTTGCACACGATAAATACAAACAAGGATTTGGGAACGAATATATAATTGAATCTACTGTTGAAGCTATAACTCAAAGAGCGGATGTGATTAGTTTTCATCTGCCACTAACCAATGAGACAAAACATATAGCCAATGATGCTTTTTTCAAAAAGCTTCAAAAAAAACCATACATCATCAATACGTCAAGAGGTAGCATTATTGATACAAAAAAGCTTAGAGAAGCAATTGAAAATGATAGTATAAAAGGAGCTGCGTTGGATGTTTTGGAAAATGAAAAACTATCATCTTATTCAGAAATCGAAAATGATGATTTTAATTTTCTATCCTCCAGCGAAAATGTTCTTCTTACACCTCATATTGGGGGATACTCCTTTGAAGCGAGCTTCCAATTAAGCAATGTGCTTTTAAAAAAAATTGAGCCTTTCTTAAAATGATTTTTTAACCTTTTTAGTATATTTGTAAGCATGCAACGCTTTGGATTGTCTGAGGCGTTGTATTTTTTTATACCCTGTAAATGATATGTAACTATGGCAGAGACAAATTATGTAACGCAAGAAACCTTCGAAAAGATGAAGGTTGAACTTTATACTTTAAAGAGTGTGGACAGACCCGCAGCTAGCAAAGCAATTGCTGAAGCCCGAGAAAAAGGAGACTTGAAAGAGAATGCCGAATACGACGCTGCGAAAGAAGCTCAGGGCATACTTGAAGCAAAAATAAAATACCTGGAAGGGGTTATTGCCACAGCTAGAATTTTAGACGAATCCAGTATTGATTCATCGAGGGTTAGTATTCTTACAAAAGTTACCGCAACTAACTTGAGTACCAACAAAACAGTCACCTATCAAATTGTTTCAGAAAAAGAAGCGTCCTTGAAAGACGGAAAAATTTCGGTAACCTCTCCAATTGGAAAAGGATTATTAGGTAAAGTAGTAGGAGAAGTAGCGGAAGTGAATGTTCCTGCAGGAATTATGAAATTCAGGATTGATAAAATCAGTATTTAATTTACTATAATGACGATTTTTTCAAAAATTATTGTCGGAGAAATCCCTTCTTATAAAATTGCCGAGGATGACCATTTCTTCGCATTCCTGGATGTCTTTCCTTTGGTAAAAGGTCATGTGTTAGTAGTCCCGAAAATTGAAATAGATAAAATATTTGATTTGCCTGAAAACTATTTAAATAAGATGCTGCTCTTTGCTGAGCCAATTGCAAAAGCAATAGAAAAATCCTTTAACTGCAAGCGTTGCGGTATCAGTGCAATCGGATTGGAAGTACCTCATGCCCATCTGCATCTTTTACCAATAAACAGTGCAGAAGATTTGAACTTCACCAAAGCCAAACTAAGTTTAACTACTGAAGAATTAAAAGAAATTCAAAAAATAATCACTTCAAATTTGAGTTGATTATTTTTTTTGACGCTGAGGATTTTTGGTAATAAAATCTTTCCAGCCGTTCATTTTACCTTTTGGATTTGATACAATGTTTTTTTGCTGGAAGTAATGACAAACGGCTACAGCTAGAGCATCCGTCGCATCCATATGTTTCGGTGTTTCCTTAAATGAAAGAATTTGCTGCAACATCTTCATCACTTGTTCCTTATCAGCATTTCCATTTCCTGTAATAGATTGCTTCACTTTTTTGGGTGAGTACTCTGTGGTGTTAATTCCTGACTGCATGGCTGCTGCAATAGCTACTCCCTGTGCACGACCAAGCTTTAGCATACTTTGAACATTTTTACCAAAAAAGGGAGCTTCTATGGCAAAACTATCCGGCTGATAACTGCTGATAAGTGATGTTATCTTATTGTATATTTTTTCCAATCTTCCGTATGCGTCCTCTTTTGTTGCAAGTTTTAGCACACCCATTTCCACCAATTGAATTCCTGTTTGTTTAACTTCAATTAAACCAAATCCCATAATAATTGTTCCGGGATCAATTCCTAATATTATTTTTGGTGCTTTTTGCAAGGACAAACTTAATTTTACTGTAAAATATTATTTGAACAAAAGTATTAAAATATCACTCAATTATTTATTAGGTTCGGTAATCTTTATTCTGCTATCATTCAGCTTATATAAACAACTTGTTCATCAAAAAGACTTTTATTCTAGTTGGGAGAGAATTAAAAGCAGTTGGCATTCCGCATTTTTTTGGTTGGTTTTTTTTCTGATGTTTATAAACTGGGGACTCGAAACAATAAAATGGGAAAAAATGATGCGTCCATTGGAGACAATCTCATTTAACAATGCATTTAAAGCAGTTTTGGCCGGATGCAGTATTACGATGATAACGCCCAATCGCATTGGAGAGTATGGAGGTCGAATATTGTTCGTTGCAAAAGAAAACAGAATTAAAGCCATTTCAATATCCATATTGAGTGGGATAAGTCAATTGATTATAACATTTTTAATTGGTTGCATGGGTTTGTTTTTCCTGAAGTATCAAACTGATGCCGATTCGGGTATAATAAAAATTTTGGGAAACAACTTGATTATTGGAGTAAGCGTTGTTTCTTGCATTGCCTTACTACTGCTTTTTTTAAACGTAGATTTATTTATCAAACTTTTTTCAAAGTGGACATTCTTTAATAAAATCACAAAAAATGTTGCCATTGTAACTATTTACACAAAAAAAGAATTGTTAAGAATATTGATTTTGTCTTTACTCAGATACTTGGTTTTTATATTGCAGTATCTTATTATTCTAAGAGTAATGAATGTTTTGATAGAACCAACGATTTGTATAAGTTTAATTTCAATCTTTTACTTGATGATGGCCTTAGCTCCAACAATTGGAATTATCGAACTTCCTGTGAGAGCAACTGCTGCATCAATGATTTTAGGAGTTTATAATACAAATATGCTCGGAATACAAGCCGCAGTATTTGCAATCTGGTTAATTAATCTTTTCATTCCATCGCTGTTGGGGAGTATGTTTTTTTTAAAAACCACGCAAAAGATTAAATAAATTAAACGGGATTTTGCAACATAAAATTAAAAGTCTAATAAATGAATACAATCAAACTTCTTTTTGTTTTATGTGGAATAATAATTCCATTTCAGCAAAAAACAGATGGGGAATTTTGTGGAATCAAAAACACATCATTCAATGCGGGCGAAGTAGTAAATATGACGGTTTATTATAGCACACTGGGGGCTTATATAGGTGCGGGAGAAGCAACATTTACAACTACTTTAGAGCGTTTTAATGGCAAAGCGGTTTATCATGCGGTTGGTGTTGGTAAAACCTATCCGTTTTTTGATAATTTTTTTAAAGTAAGAGACCGTTATGAAAGCTATATTGATACAGCGACTTTAAAGCCATTTAAATTTATCAGAAATGTTGACGAAGGTGGACATAAAATATATAACAATGTCACTTTTAATCAAACGGCTAATACAGCTGTAAGTACTAATGGTGTATTTAAAATAACAGACTGTATCCAAGACGTGGTAAGTGCGGTTTACTATGCCCGTAATATAAATTTTGAAAAATACAAAGCCGGTGATAAAATACCTTTTGACATGTTCTTGGATGATGAAATATTTCACCTATACATCAAATTGATTGGAAGGGAAAAAATAAAAACAAAATATGGGAAATTCAAAGCAATCAAATTTAAGCCTCTTTTGATTAAAGGAACAATTTTTGAAGGAGGAGAAAATATGACTGTATGGGTAAGTGACGACCCAAATCATTTGCTGTTAAGAGTTGAAAGTCCTATTACTGTTGGAAGTATAAAAGTTGATATGATGGGATATCAAAATTTACGATACCCCCTAAGCTCATTGGTTAGTTTGCGATAACCTACAATTCATTTAAATTAAATGAATCTTTAGATCGAATGCCTTTTTCTGTCAGTTGTAACGTACAGCATTCAATGTAGGGATCGTGTTCAAAAAACAAAACAAAATCATTTTGCTGAGCTTGTGTCAGAAATGATTTTTTTTCATTCAAAGTAGTAAGCGGAAACATATCATAAGCCATCACATAAGGTATAGGCAAATGACCTACTGAAGGAAGTAAGTCGGCCATAAATACAATTTTTTTTCCCTTGTAAGATATTTTAGGCAACATCATAGAGTCGGTATGGCCAAAGGCATGAATGACTTCAATATTTTCTGAAAAAAAACCTGATTTCTCTTCAACAAATTTCAACTGACCGCTTTCCTGAATTGGAAGAATATTGTCTTTTAAAAAAGAAGCCTTTTCTCTTTCATTAGGCTGTGTAGCGCATTTCCAATGCCTTTCATTACTCCAGTAAGTTGCATTCTTAAACGCAGGGACTAACTTCTCTCCCTCTCTTAATATGCTTCCTCCACAATGATCAAAATGAAGATGAGTCAATATTACATCGGTAATATCTTCTCTGTTGAATCCATTTTTCGCTAACGATTTTTCCAATGTATCATCACCATGAAGATAATAATGTCCAAAAAACTTTTCGTCTTGCTTGTTTCCAATACCATTGTCAATAAGGATAAGTCTGTTGCCGTCTTCAATCAACAAACATCTCATTGCCCAAGTGCACATATTGTTGCTGTCGGCTGGATTTATTTTATTCCAAATACTTTTGGGAACAACGCCAAACATTGCACCACCATCTAATTTGAAATTACCTGTGTTAATAGTATATAAATTCATTGAATAGAGAAATTTGTTTAATAGTTTACTAAGATAAAACAGACAGATTGTTTTTCTTTTGTTGGGTGAAAAACAAACCAATTAATCCAATAAAAAAGAAAACAACCAGCACGAGTACTGAGTTTCGCTGAGAGCCCGTCATTTCGGTAATATAGCCGAAACTGAACATTCCAATCACTATGGCAATTTTTTCGGTTACATCAAAAAAACTGAAAAAAGAAGTAGTATCCCTGGTTGATGGCATTATTTTGCTGTAAGTACTTCTGCTTAAACTTTGAATGCCCCCCATTACAAAACCAACCATTACAGCCAATGCATAAAATTGATTGATTCCTTTTGCAGGCAATAAATATCCTGCTATGCACAAAAAAATCCATACTATCACACACAACATAAGTGCTTTAAAATTACCAATTACTGAAGACAATTTAGAAATTATAAAAGCACCAGGAATAGCAATCACCTGGATGATCAATATAGCTATTATTAAGTTGGAGGTTGGAATCTGCAATTCACTTTTGCCATACAATGTAGCTGCAAGCATAACAGTTTGAACCCCCATATTATAAAAGAAAAAAGAAAATAAAAATCTTTTCAATACCGACAAATGTTTTAATTGTTGCCAAACTTTCAATAACTCTGAATACCCATTTATTATCAGATTTTTTCGATTGCTTGAATCTGCCGACTTATTTCCTTTAGGCAATCTGCTTAATGAAAATTGACCGAAGCTCCACCACCAAATGCCTACCAATAAAAACGACAGCCTAAATTGAATTGTTGATAGATCATTGCCACCAATCAACGCGGGCTTAAAAACAAATACAAAACAAATAATCTGAAGAATTACACTACCTATATAGCCCATGGCAAATCCCCTTGCACTTACACTATCTCTGTCTTGTGGGGCTGCAATTTCAGGCAAATAAGAATTGTAAAATACAAGACTGCTCCAAAAACCAATACAGGCGATGATCATACATAAAATACCCCACCCAAGCTGATTGCTACTATTAAAAAAAAAGAGCCCTGCGCATGCCATGCTTCCAATGGTAAGAAAAAAATGCATAAAGCTTTTTTTGTTCCCTTTGTAGTCAGCTATGGATGATAGTATTGGAGACATAAATGCAACAATTAAAAAAGAAAAAGCCAACGCGTAATTATATAAAGCTGTATTTACATACTCTCTTCCAAGAAATGTAACAATTTCATTTCCGGAATTATCCATTCTATCCTTGGCAATAAATTCAAAATAAGCAGGGAAAATTGTGGAAGTGATAACCAAATTATAAACAGAATTTGCCCAATCATACATGGCCCATCCATTGATAACTTTTTTTGGTGCAGTTTGCATTTGATTACTTTAGGTGTTGAGTAATAATTTTTTAAAAACTATATTGCAATGAATCCTTTTTGAATTAGCAACAATAATATCAATCCAACGACTATTCTGTAATAACCCCAGATTTTAAATCCATGTTTTTGCAAAAACTGAATAAAGAATTTAATGGCAAGCAGTGCAACTAAAAAGGCTACTGCATTTCCTAAAATCAATTGTTTGATTTCATTTTCAGAAAACCCACCGTTTTCATTATTGTATTTGTATAGTTTATAAACAGTAGCAGCCAACATGGTAGGGACTGCCAAAAAAAACGAAAATTCTGCGGCCGCAGCTCTGGTCAATTTTAGGCTCATTCCTCCAATAATGGTAGCCGCACTTCTGCTCAATCCGGGAAGCAATATAGCCAAGCACTGAAACAATCCAATCTGCAAGGATTTTAGAAAACTAATTTGTTCGTCTGATTCAATTGTGTGTTTGTTGAAAATTTTGTCAATAAAAAGAAATGCCAAACCACCGGCAATCATAATCCAAGAAATAATAACCGGTTTTTCCAGCACTGAATCTATCTTTTCGCTTAACAATTTTCCTACAATTAAAGCCGGAATAACAGCAATAAAGAGTTTTGCATAAAACTGCCATTCATTGAAACGTATAAACTTCTTCCAATACAATACCACTACTGAAAGTATTGCTCCCAGCTGAATGGCAATCGTAAAAACTATGGAGAACTTATCATCATTTCCAATACCCAATAAATTTTCAGTAATTCGCATATGGGCTGTAGACGAAATAGGTAAAAACTCAGTTAACCCTTCAACAATTCCGATTATAATGGTTTGAATGGTATTCATATTGATTGGACTTAAAAAAAATGCGAAGCATTAACACTTCGCAATAAAATATGAGATTCGTTTTACTTATTTGGCTGATGGTTTTTTCATAATAGCCACAATTTCAATTATGAAACCGGCTACTATTAGAATAGGAGCAATAGTTATTCTTTGAGTACTGTAAATTTCATTGGGATTAAACTCATTGGGATTAGCACTTCTTCCACCAGCCATTAAAAAAAATCCGGCAGCCAAGGACAATAATCCAATCAACATCCATATATAATTTTCTTTACCAAATAGGTTTTGTTTTACTTCTAAATCTTTTTTATCCTTTGTCATAATATATCTTTTGAATTTGCAATATACTATTTTTCTTCATTTTTGGCGAGAATTTATTTTGATTCCGGTTGTGAAAAAAGTCCACATTTATTAATATAAATCATCCAGTTTCATTTTCAAATATTTAATTACAGCTCGGTGTGTACTGGCTAATGACATGATAATCCCTAATAAAATAATAATGAAAAATAAAAGAAACAATCCGTTATTATCATGGAGGATTTTAAAATCAGGTAAAAAACTCTCAATTAAAATGACAGTTCCCCAAATAGCGACTATTGCAAAAATAGCCGCTATCAAACCATTTATCACAGCGCGTTTGTTAATTGGTTTCGAAATAAATCCTCTGGTTGCTCCTACCATCTGCATGGTTTTAATTAAAAACCGATTGCTGTACATTGCCAGTCTAATGGTGTTATCAATTGAAAATACTACCAATATGGTAAGTAAAATGGCAACTATTAGGAAAGCGAATCCGGCAATTCTAACATAATTGCTTACTTTGGCAACCGTTTCAGTTGGAAATTGAAATTCAGAAATCACCCCTGGAAAACTACTTTGCAAAATATTGGAGAGCGCATTAAGACTATCTTGATTAACATAGTTTGCCTTCACATAAAAATCGATGCTTTCTGGAAGCGGGTTGTTTTTCAAAAATGTCTTCCATGTTGTATCATTTTCAGTATTCCATCTTTGTATAGCTTTTTCTTTCGTCACGTATTCTACCTTATTCGTATAAGGAATACTTTGAATGAACATTACCAAACTGTCGATACGTTTAACAGAAGCATCCCTGTTTAAGTAGGTATGCACCTGAATGTTTTCTTTAAAATAATCACCGGTTTTTCTAAGGTTAAGAAAAAACCATCCCACAATACCAAATAAAAACAATACCAGAGAAATACCTATGATTGCATACGCGTATGAAGGTTTACTTTTTTTTGCCGATGCTTTTCCAAATTGAGCCATACAATATTTTTAATAAACGGATAATCAAGCTATGCATACAAAAGTAATAGATTTTAAGCGCTTTACTTTAATTTTGTACTTGGCAAAAATTGAAAAATTGTTAAAATATCAACTGGCTTACATTTGATTTGTCATAGCAAATTGATGTATTCTAAAGTACGATACCATAACCCAACTTAATAATGGAATATAACTTCAGGGAAATAGAAAGTAAGTGGCAGCTAAAATGGGTAGAACAGCAAGTTTACAAAGTCTGTAATGATTCTGTAAAACCTCCATTTTATGTATTAGACATGTTTCCCTATCCAAGCGGCGCAGGACTTCATGTAGGGCATCCTTTAGGATATATTGCCAGTGATATTTTCAGCAGATATAAAAGACTCAGGGGATTCAATGTATTACATCCCATAGGCTTTGACAGTTTTGGTTTACCGGCAGAGCAGTATGCTCTAGAAACCGGCCAACATCCTGCTGATACCACGGAAAAAAATATTGACACTTTTAAAAACCAATTGAATAAAATTGGTTTTTGTTACGATTGGGAAAGAGAAATCAGAACCAGTAATCCTGATTATTATAAATGGACTCAATGGATTTTCCTACAATTGTTTAAAAGTTGGTTCAATAAAGAAAAAAACAAAGCAGAATCGATTGATTTTCTTTTGAAAGATTTTGAGACAAATGGTTCCTCAAAAATAAATACAAGAAACCATTCTCCATTTACAGCTGAAGAATGGATATCTTTTTCAGATAAAAAACAAGAAGAAATTCTGATGAATTACCGGCTGGTCTTTTCTGCATTTGGAGAGGTAAACTGGTGTGAAGCATTGGGTACCGTTTTGGCGAATGATGAAGTAATTAATGGTGCAAGTGAGCGCGGTGGTCACCCTGTTGTTAAAAAGAAAATGCGTCAATGGTATCTGCGGATTACTGATTATGCGGATAGATTGTTAGAAGGTTTAAACAGGGTGGAATTCAGTGATTCCATGAAAGATATGCAACGCAACTGGATTGGAAAAAGTGAAGGAGCGGAGTTAGAGTTTGAAGTCATTGATTCTGAAAACAAAATAAAAGTATACACCACAAGACCAGACACCATATTCGGAGTAGATTTCATGGTGCTTGCACCCGAACATGAATTAGTTACAAAAATCACAACAACAGAACAACGGTCAGGCATAGACGAATATTTGAAATACGTAAAAAGCAGAAGTGACAGAGAGCGAATGACTGAGGTAAAACAAATAACAGGATGCTTTACTGGATCATATGCTATAAACCCTTTCAATGGAAAGCAGATTCCTATTTGGATTGCAGAATATGTGTTGGCGGGCTATGGAACAGGCGCCATCATGGCAGTCCCATGTGGAGATCAACGAGATTTTTCTTTTGCCAAACACTTTAATATTCCCATCACAAATATATTGGGTGATCTCTTTGATGGTAATGAAGCTAATTCTACAAAAGAAGCAGTATTGGTTAATTCAGATTTTCTTACAGGATTAAAAATGAATGAAGCAATAAAAGTTGCCATAGAAAAAATAGAAGAAAGAGGAATCGGAAGAAAAAAAACAAACTACAAAATGCGTGATGCAGGATTCAGCCGTCAACGTTATTGGGGAGAACCTTTTCCAGTTAAATGGGATAATGGCGCTGCCTATGCATTAGATGAATCTCAACTTCCACTTGAATTACCGCATGTAGAATCTTATGGGCCTGGCCCTGAGGGAGAAGGTCCTCTGGCGAATATTAAAAGTTGGAAAATTGAAAATTATGAAACCTCCACCATGCCTGGTTTTGCCGGATCATCCTGGTACTTTTTGAGATACATGGATCCCCATAACAACAACAGTTTTTGCGATAAAAAAGCAAGCGATTACTGGGGGCAAGTTGATGTATATGTTGGTGGTACAGAACACGCTGTAGGCCATTTATTATATAGCAGAATGTGGACAAAAGTATTATATGACCTTGGTTTAATTGGATTTGATGAACCTTTTAAAAAACTGGTTAACCAAGGTATGATACAGGGAAGCAGCAGATTTGCATATCGCATAAAAGGTACAAATCAATTTGTTTCATTCGGTCTCAAAAATCAATACGTTACTGATACTTTACATGTAGATGTAAATTTTGTAGATGGAGTTGAAATGGACATCCATGCATTTAAAAAATGGAAACCTGACTTTGCCAATGCTGAATTTATTTTGGAAGACGGGAAATATATCTGCGGAACCGAAGTTGAAAAAATGTCAAAATCTAAATTCAACACGGTTAATCCTGATGATTTGGTTAATAAATATGGTGCAGATACTTTTCGAATGTATGAAATGTTTCTAGGACCAATTGAACAAAGTAAACCATGGGATACCAAAGGAATTGAAGGAGTTCATCGTTTTTTGAGAAAATTATGGAGATTATTCAACAACGAAGTAAGCGGTAAAATTTGGAATGATGAAAAAGCAAATAACCAGGAATTAAAAATTTTACATAAAACAATTAAAAAAATAGAATCAGATACAGAGAATTTTTCTTTCAATACAGCCGTCAGCACTTTTATGGTATGCGTTAATGAATTGAGTGAAATAAGCTGTTATAAAAAAGAATTTTTAGAGAAATTAATCATATTACTTTCGCCTTATGCCCCTCATATTGCAGAAGAATTGTGGAGTCAACTTGGAAAAGAAGGATCTGTATTAAATGCAACATTCCCTGCATTTGAAGAAAAGTATTTGATAGAAACAGATAAAGAATATCCCATTTCTGTTAATGGGAAAATGAGGACAAACATTTCTATTTCACTGGAAGCATCGCAATCTGAGGTTGAAGATATAGTTCTTTCAAATGATGTAGTGCAAAAATGGCTGGAAGGCAAAAGTCCGAAGAAGATTATTTTTGTAAAGGGAAAAATGGTGAACGTTGTGGTATAGGATTAAGTTGAAATCACATCTCCTATAAACATATACTACCTTTCAAACTTATCTGTTCTGATTTTGAGCTATTTTATGGTAGATTTGAACATAATTGTAATTTATTTCGTTATAATTACACAATGGCATTAATTTGCTAATTTTAAAATTCTTAAATCCAAAAGGATGGATATTAACCCCGGTAAATTATTACAAAATATAAATAGCCCTGCTGATTTAAAAAAATTGAGCAAGGACGATATGCTTTCGGTTTGTAATGAACTAAGGCAATATATTATTGATGTAGTAAGTGTTTATGGCGGTCATTTTGGTGCAAGTTTAGGCGTAGTAGAGTTAACGGTTGCATTACATTATGTTTTTAATACTCCCTATGATCAACTGGTTTGGGATGTGGGCCATCAGGCTTATGGTCATAAAATCCTAACAGGAAGAAGGGATAATTTTCCTACCAACAGAAAATACAATGGATTAAGTGGATTTCCAAAAAGAAGCGAAAGCGAATATGATACATTTGGAGTAGGGCACTCATCTACTTCCATCTCCGCAGCTTTGGGAATGGCAATGGCTTCACATTACAAGGGTGAAAAAGACAGACAACACATTGCTGTTATTGGAGATGGGGCCATGACCGCGGGACTTGCTTTTGAAGCCATGAATCATGCCGGCATTGAAAAAAGCAATGTGCTAATCATACTAAATGATAACTGCATGAGCATCGACCCCAATGTTGGTGCCCTGAAAGAATATTTAACGGATATTACCACCTCTCATACATACAATGACCTTCGGGACAATGTTTGGAATTTGCTTGGAAAACTACCGGTTGGAAAAAATTTCAGCAGAGACATGGCAAGTAAACTCGAAGCAAGCCTTAAAGGAATAGTAAGTAAAAGCAGTAACCTTTTTGAAGCACTTCAATTGCGTTATTTCGGACCTGTTGATGGACATAATATCAATAAACTTATTGACACTTTAAGAGATTTAAAAGACATACCAGGGCCAAAATTATTGCATATCAAAACGGTCAAAGGAAAGGGTTATGAATTAGCTGAAAAAGATCAAACCAAGTGGCATGCCCCTGGTTTATTTGATAAAGTTACAGGTGAAATTCTTAAAAAGACTTTTGATAAACCCCAACCTCCCAAATACCAGGATGTATTCGGTCATACTATTATTGAACTGGCCGAAAAAAATCCCAAAATAATGGGCGTTACGCCGGCAATGCCCAGCGGCTGCTCTATGAAATACATGATGGAAAAAATGCCTGATCGTGCTTTTGATGTTGGTATCTGCGAACAACATGCCGTTACATTGAGTGCAGGGATGGCAACACAGGGATTAAAGGTGTTTTGCAATATCTATTCATCCTTTATGCAAAGGGCCTACGATATGGTTGTACATGATGTTGCTATTCAAAAACTTCCTGTGATATTTTGTTTGGACAGAGCGGGATTAGTAGGCGATGATGGTCCAACGCATCATGGGTGTTACGACATTGCATACATGAGATGTGTGCCAAATATTATTGTAAGTGCACCAATGAATGAGTCTGAATTAAGAAACTTAATGTACACAGCTCAACTGGAAAGCAATGAATTGCCTTTCGTAATTCGCTATCCCAGAGGTGAAGGGGTAATGATTGAATGGAAAATTCCCATGGAAGAAATTAAAATAGGAAAAGGAAGAAAACTAAAAGACGGAAAAGATATTGCGATTCTTTCATTTGGTCATCCCGGCAATTTCGCAGCTGAAGCTATCAGAGATGTAAATCATGATGGCATCTACCCTGCTCATTATGACATGAGATTTGCAAAACCAATTGATGAAGAAATGCTTCACGAAGTTTTTTCAAAATACAATAAGATTATTACTATTGAAGATGGGACAGTTGTTGGCGGCTTTGGTTCTGCTGTTTTAGAATTCATGAATGCAAATGGCTACAAGGCTGATGTGAAAATAATGGGCATCCCTGACAGACTTGTAGAACATGGGACACCTAAACAATTGTACAATGAAATTGGGATTGACGCCAATGGAATTCGAGAAGCTATTAAAGAAATGATTCTACAACCAAGTGCGACCTTGATTTAATTTTTTGAAGTACAATTTTTCGTTTCTGGCAAAATAATGTTTGACTGTTTTACCTGCCAAACATTTTATCCATATCAGACTTATCGAAATTCATAAAAGTGGGTTTGCCGCTTGGAGTAGAACTCGGCATTTCGCTCAGAAACAATTCTTCCGCTATGTTTTGCATTTCTTTTTGAGTCAATGCAATACCTGATTTTACTGCATGCTGAATAGCCATAGACCTAAGCAATTTTTCTCTTTTTGAAAATTTAACCTCGCTGCTGAAATGTTTATATTGTTCAAGCATTTTTTCAATTGCAACCTTTTCATTTCCCGAATCTACATCTGCAGGAGTCCCTTGAATTACAAAAGTATTTTGACCAAAAGGTTCAAGTTGATACCCCAATTCTTTCATATCAGACAATAGTTCATTCATTAGCACCGTATCTGCCGGAGATAACTCTAATGTAGCAGGAAAAAGGCTTTGTTGTGTAGCAATCGGTTTGCCGGAAACAGCGTTTGCATATTTTTCATATAAAATCCGCTCATGTGCATTTTGTTGGTGAATGACAACAAAACCATTTTGTCGTTGTTTTATAATGTAGGTTTGATGTAATTGTAATAATGGAAAAGTATTTTCTACAGGTTGATGTAGTAATTGCTTTTCAAAATTTGAATCCTTTTGGGATTGAGTATTGTCAGGGCTTTCATAGAAATCTTTCCAATGTTGTAAATTACTTCCCTTCTCAATTAAATGAGCTTGGTTTTTCTGAGTAAATGCCTGATACAATGAAGAAGATGCTGTAGAAGATTTTTGCTCTGGAGAAACAGGTTTACTGATAGCATCTAATCTCTCTATAGATGGGTCTAGCTCAAAATCAAGTGTTGGAGTAATACTAAATTGAGCCAATGCATGCTTCACTGCCGCCTGAACAAAAGCATAAACTATTTTATCATCTTCAAATTTAATTTCTTGTTTGGTGGGGTGAACATTGATGTCCAATTGAGCAGGATCTAAATCAATAAACAATGCGTACATCGGATAGCTATCTTTAGGAATTAAATCCGAGAAAGCATTCATGATTGCATGATTCAAATATGCACTTTTAATGAACCGATTGTTTACAAACAAGTATTGATCTCCTCTTGTTTTCTTAGCAGTTTCTGGCTTTCCTACAAATCCCATGATATTCAAGTAGTCTGTTTGCTCCTGAACACTTACCAGTTTTGCATTGTAGTTATTCCCTAAAATTTGAACGATCCTTTGTTTAAAACTACCTTTTTCTAAATGAAAAACTTCCTGACCATTGGACTGGAGTGAAAAGAAAACATCGGGGAAAGCCATTGCAACTCGGGTAAATTCTTCTACAATATGTCTTAATTCTGCCGTGTTGCTTTTTAAGAAATTTCTTCTTGCAGGTACATTGAAAAATAAGTTCTTCATGGCTATGCTGGTTCCCTTATTGGATGCAATAGGTTCCTGCTGTTTAACCTTACTGTTTTCTATTTCAATATATGTTCCCGATTCATCTTCTTCCCTTTTCGTTTTGAGTTCGACTTGAGCTACAGCCGCAATGCTGGCAAGCGCTTCACCTCTAAAGCCCATCGTTTTTATCTTAAACAAGTCCTCAATATTTTTTATTTTAGAAGTGGCGTGACGCTCAAAAGCCATTCTTGCATCTGTTGCACTCATCCCTCTTCCATTGTCAATAACCTGCACTAGTGACTTACCTGCATCATTTATAATCAGCTTAATTTCATCTGCACCAGCATCAACTGCATTTTCCATCAATTCCTTTACAGCACTGCCGGGTCTTTGAATAACTTCTCCCGCTGCAATTTGATTTGCAATGTTATCGGGTAATAATTGTATAATATCTGTCAAAATCCTTGTAATTTGTAGTGCAAAAATAACCAATCCATTTCACTATTATATGTAAGTTTTATGAAAGTGTTTTTTCTAGTTTTTTTAGGGTTTTTAAACAGCATTTGTTTTGCCCAGTCCATAACCGAAAAAAAGGCAAAATATTGGGCTGACAGTGTTTATAACAGTTTAAATCATGATGAAAGAGTTGGTCAGTTGGTGGTTGCAAGATTATCATCAATAGATTCAAAAACTCGATCCATCACATCATTATTCGATCAAACTGCTGATTTTATAAAAAAATATAATATCGGTGGGGTGTGCATATTTCAAGGTAGTCCTGAATTTCAGGCCGCGAATCTCAATAAATTGAAAAAGATGGCAAAAACTCCCTTGCTTATATCTATTGACGGCGAATGGGGTGTTGGAATGCGTATACCCGACAGCGTTATACCATTGCCCAGACAAATGATGCTTGGTGCAGTAAATAATCCTGATTTAATTTATGAATATGGCAGTGTTGTGGCAAATCAATGCAAAAGAATAGGGATTCAAATGAACTATGCACCCGTAATGGATATCAATAACAATCCTTTAAACCCTGTGATAAATGACAGAAGTTTTGGAGAAAATAAATTTAAAGTTGCCAAATTTGGAACTTTATATATGCAAGGGTTGCAAGATAATGGGGTGATGGCATGCGCAAAACATTTTCCAGGACACGGTGATGTATCTGTTGATTCTCATCTAGATCTTCCTGTGATTAACAAATCCATCAATCAACTGGATTCATTAGAGTTATTTCCTTTTAAAAGTATTTTTGATAAAGGCGTAAGTAGTGTAATGGTAGGTCATTTATCTATTCCTTCCATTGATGATCGAATTAATCGGCCCACCTCTTTATCGAAAAAAAATATAAAAGATCTACTTCAGACCAGATTAAAATACAATGGAATTGTAATCACAGACGGACTTGAAATGCAAGGCGTAAAAAAGTTTTACTCAAATGGTGAAGCATCTGTTGAAGCTTTGATTGCAGGAAATGACCTTTTATGTCTTCCGGACAGCATACCTGTTTCTATTGAAAAAATAAAACAAGCAATCATCGATAACAGATTAACATGGGTCGATATTGAAGCAAAGTGTAAGAAAGTATTGATGGCTAAATATAAATATGTGGTTAGTGACAATGATTCTATTGATTTATTGAATTTAACGAGTGATTTAAATAAGGATGCCATTAGAATAAAAAAGCTTGTGGCTAAAAATGCAATCACTTTACTGAGTAACGAAGACAATTCCTTTTTTCCTTTAAGAAAAAACAAAAATAGAATTGCCTACATAGGAATTGGCCTTAAGGAAGAAAATGTATTTGCAAAGGAACTTAAATTAAATTATGATGCTGCTGTTTTTCTTTTTGACAATTCTGCAAAATGGAATGACTCTGTAGCAGCGATTGTGAATCAAATTTATATTCAATACGATCATGTGATTATTGGAATTCATAAAATCAATCGCACACCAGTCAATAACTTTGGAATCTGCGAGGATATTAAAAAAATAATAGACAGCATCAGATTAAAATCAAATGCCTTTGTCTTTTTATTTGGAAATGCATACGCTGCAAAAAACTGGTGTGATGCAAAAAATCTGGCTGTGTGTTTTGAAGACGATAGCAGTACTCAAAAAACAGCTATAAGAATGTTGATGGGAGTGATTCCATTTAAAGGAACCCTTCCTGTATCTGTGTGTGAAAAATATACATCAGGGTTTGGATTACATGCAAATCAAAAAAATGAATTGAATGCCTTTCATACTTCAAAACAATCATTGACTATTCAAATAGATTCAATGGTTAATGATGCTATCAATAAAAAAGCCATGCCGGGATGCGCTGTTTTAGCAATAAAAAATAACGATACATTAATCAATAAAAATTATGGATACTCCAGCTATAATAAAAAACAAGCTGTTGACTATACTTCTTTGTATGACCTCGCTTCTTTGACAAAAGTTCTTTCCACTTCATTGTGTTTGATGAAATTGTATGATGAAGGAAAGTTGGATTTAAATAAAACACTTGGGGATTACTTGCAGATGGTTAAAGGCACAAACAAAGAAAATATAATCATCAAGGATTTGCTTCTACATGAAGCTGGATTAACACCTTTCATACCCTATTTTAAACAAACATTAGACAGTCATCAAAAGCCCCTAAAAAAATATTATTCCCGCTCTAAAAAGAAAGTTGCATCCAATGAAGTCGCTAAAAAATTGTATATCCAAAATCAATATGTTGATAGTTTTTATAAACAGATATTGAATAGTGAAGTAAGTAAGGAAAAAAAATATTTATACAGCGATCTTGATTTTATTTTTTTGGGTAAAATAGTTGAGCAAATCACCGGAATGAAATTGAATGAGTATGTCGATGAATCATTTTACAGACCGATGGGATTATCTTCTATTGGATATCTTCCATTAATTAATCATTCTAAAAAAAATATTGTTCCTTCAGTTTTGGAAACGGAATTCAGGAACCAAGAATTACAGGGATATGTGCATGATCAAGGTGCTGCTATAATGGGAGGCGTTGCTGGGCATGCGGGTTTGTTTTCCAATTCAAAAGACATTTCTACTATAATGAAAATGTTGTTAAACGGTGGCTACTGGCAAGGTAAATGTTATCTAAAAGATGAGACCATAGAATTGTTTACCACTTATCAAAGTACAAATAGCAGAAGAGGACTAGGTTTTGATAAGCCGGAAAAAGACAATGAAATCAAAGCTGAACCTTATCCTGCCAAATCTTGTTCTCCATTTACTTTTGGTCATTTGGGATTTACCGGCACTTGCGTTTGGGCTGATCCTGAAAGCGATATTATTTTTGTTTTCCTAAGTAATCGTATTTATCCAAATGATAACGGCGTTTTTAAAACATTGCAATTGAGAAGTAAAATACTTGAATTGCTATATCAATAGTATCTTAAAAGCACTAATTACTTCTGTTTTATTTCTTTACTTTGTAGATAATAATTAATAAAATGTCTTATCCATATCAAATCAAATCTTTAGAAGAGTACCGAAAAATATATAATCAAAGTATCGAACATCCCACCAAATTCTGGAGTGAAATTGGAGAGCATTTCAAATGGCACAAACAATGGGATGAGGTTTTACATTGGAACTTTAAAGAACCAAAAGTGGAATGGTTTAAAGGAGCTCGTTTGAATATCACGGAAAATTGTTTGGATAGGTGGGTTGAAACTCAACCAGATATTCCTGCTATAATTTGGGAACCGAATGATCCTACTAAATCAAGCATTACTTTAACCTATAAAGAACTTCATTTTAAAGTTTGTCAATTTGCTAATGTATTAAAGAACAACGGCGCAAAGAAAGGAGACAGGATTTGTATCTATATGCCTATGGTTCCTGAATTGGTCATTGCAGTATTAGCTTGTGCCAGAATTGGAGCTATCCATTCTGTTGTTTTTGGTGGATTTTCTGCACAAAGTATTTCAGACAGAATTCAGGATGCGCAATGCAGTATGGTAATTACAGCTGATGGAGCTTTTAGAGGAAATAAAACCATTCCATTAAAATCAATTATTGATGAGGCCTTGTTGACATGTCCATCAATTGAAAAAGTGCTTGTTCTAACGCATACAGGCGTTCCCGTTAGTATGATTAATGAAAGAGATTTGTGGTGGGAAGACGAAATCAAAAAAATAGAATCACAGGAAAATTGGTATTGTCCTGCAGAAAGCATGGATGCAGAGGACATGCTGTTTATTCTTTACACTTCCGGAAGTACTGGTAAACCCAAGGGGGTTGTTCATACCTGCGCAGGATATATGGTTTGGGCCAACTATACTTTTGTAAATGTTTTTCAATATAAAAAAGGCCAAGTGCATTTTTGTACAGCAGATATCGGATGGATTACCGGACATAGTTATATTATTTATGGGCCATTAAGTGCAGGAGCCACCACCCTGATGTTTGAAGGAATTCCAACTTGGCCCGATGCAGGACGATTCTGGGAAATAGTAGAAAAACATTCAGTTAATATTTTATACACAGCACCGACCGCAATCAGAAGTTTAATGAGTTTTGGGATTGAGCCTATAATGGGTAAAAATCTAAGCTCTATAGATGTATTGGGTACAGTCGGCGAACCAATCAATGAGGAAGCATGGCATTGGTACAATGAGAATATTGGTAATAAGAAATGTCCGATTGTAGATACTTGGTGGCAAACGGAAACCGGAGGAGTACTTATATCTAATTTGGCAGGGATAACAGAATCAAAACCTGGGTTTGCAACGCTGCCTCTGCCTGGTATTCAGCCTGTTTTGGTAGATGAATCAGGTAAAGAAATCAAAGGAAATGAAGTGTCGGGAAATCTATGTATCAAATATCCATGGCCTGGAATTTTAAGAACAACTTATGGTGATCATGAAAGATGCAGAATCAACTATTTCTCTGCATACCCAGATTTATACTTTACCGGAGATGGTTGCCTAAGAGATGAAAATGGCAATTACAGAATTACCGGCAGGGTTGATGATGTATTAAATATAAGCGGTCACAGAATCGGAACGGCCGAATTGGAAAATGCCATTAACATGCATACAGGAGTAGTGGAAAGTGCAATTGTAGGTTATCCACATGATATAAAAGGTCAAGGAATATATGCTTATGTTATTTTCAATGGAATGCATACAGATGAAGAGCATACCAAACAAGATATTTGTCAAACTGTTGCCAAGATAATCGGAGCCATTGCAAAGCCCGATAAGATTCAATTTGTAACCGGCCTTCCAAAAACAAGAAGCGGAAAAATTATGCGCAGAATTCTCCGAAAAATTGCAGAAGGCGATATCAATAATCTAGGAGACACCAGTACTTTATTGGATCCATTGATTGTAGAAGAAATAAAATCAAACAGACAATAAAATATTATGCAATCCCCAAAAGAAATTTCTATCAGCGATTATCAATATGAATTGGCTGATGATCGAATTGCATTACACCCATTATTAGAAAGGCAGGAATCTAGATTATTGATTTATAAAGACAATAATATTTCGGAGGATATTTTTAAAAACATTTGCATGTGGTTTCCACAAAACACAATGCTGGTTTTTAACAACAGCAAAGTCATTAATGCCCGAGTTCTTTTTCAAAAATCCACAGGAAGTAGAATAGAAGTTTTTTTTCTTGAACCTGCAGAAACAAACAACGATTATGCCGTAATTATGAAACAAACCAGAAGTGTAAAATGGAAGTGTTTTATTGGAGGGGTTTCAAAATGGAAAGAAGATTTTTTGGAAAAAAAAATAATACTAAATGGTGATGAGGTAATACTAAAGGCAAAAATCATCCAACCCTTATCAGAAGGATTTGTAGTTGAACTTAGCTGGAATCCTTTGTCTTACTCCTTTGCTGAGATTATTGATGTAGCAGGGGATATTCCACTTCCGCCGTATATTAAAAGGTTGGCTGAAATAAATGATCTGAGCCGTTATCAAACAATCTATGCAAAACAAGAAGGTTCTGTGGCAGCTCCTACTGCTGGCTTACATTTTACTGAAAATATATTGTCGGAAGCCATTAAAAAAAATATAGCCGTTGAATATGTCACACTTCATGTTGGAGCAGGTACTTTTAAACCTGTGAAATCCTCTACCATGAAAGATCACGAAATGCATGCAGAATGGATAGATGTTGACAAAAAAACTATTCTCAATCTCATTAATCACAAAGGATTGATTACCGCAGTGGGAACCACAAGTTTAAGAACTCTTGAAACACTTTACTGGCTGGGAGTTAAAACAATCATTGATCCATATATTGAAACATTGTATTTGGGGCAGTGGGATATTTATGATGAGAATTTGATTGACAATAATTATGGTGTTGAGAAATCTTTGCGCTCTTTAATAGATTGGCTGGAAAAAAATGGTGTTGACAGACTTTTTACCCAAACTCAACTGCTCATTACGCCCGGTTATAAATTTAAAATTGCAAAAGCACTTGTAACGAATTTTCACCAACCTCAATCTACGCTATTGCTATTGGTTGCAGCAGCAATTGGAAACAATTGGAAATCTTGCTATCAGTATGCAATTGATAATAACTTTAGGTTTTTAAGCTACGGCGATGCCAGCTTACTTTTTATGGCTGAATAGTTACTTTTGTTCCAACATTAATATAACTGAACAGATCCTTCATTTCTGTGTATTTTAAAGAAATACAGCCGTCAGTCCAATTATAATTTTTGTCAACAGTCCATTCTTCCTGAGGTCTTGTTCCATGAATAGCAATTCCATTGCCTATTTTGGCATTTTTTGAAATCAATTTAGATTCTTTTCTTTGCCGGAACTTGAAGGAATCTTCCTGGTTTGGATAATCCAATAGTAATTCAGGACCCCATTTGGAATGAATCTTTTTTAAAATGATTCTATAGTTTCCGTCGGGCGTTTTTTTATCTCCTGCAACCATTTTATCACCTTGATTTTTACTTCCAAAAACAACCTGATAAGTGGCATACCAGCCCTCTTCATCATAAACCCTCAACTCATAATCACTTTTATCGATTACAATGTAATAAGAAGTATCTGTAATAGAATTTCTGGCTTTGGTTTTATTTATTGGATTCTTTACAAAGCCCAATGTTGCTATAAAGAATATTGAAAAAATCGATACAATTAAAACCCTCATTTTAAAATAATGTTATTAAAAATTACAAGAGATTATTTGAAAAATCTTAGCGAGTGACACTATTTAAATAGTATTCAAAACTAAATAATGTCGGTAAATATCTCTTTCTGCAAATCTACTTATTAAAAAATCACATTGAGTTGTTAGATTTGTAAAAAAATAAAAAATGAATGCAAGTTTAACAAGCAGGATAAAAAATGAATTAGAAGAAATTGCAGCAGCAGGGCTATTTAAAAATGAGAGAATAATAGCAAGTGAACAAGGGGCTGAAATTAACGTCAATGGGAAAAGAGTACTTAATTTTTGTGCCAATAATTATTTGGGGCTATCCTCTCATCCTAAAGTATTGGAGGCAGCTAAAAAATATATCGATTACAGAGGATATGGAATGAGCAGTGTACGTTTTATTTGTGGTACACAAGATATTCACAAAGAGTTGGAAAAATCTATTTCGGATTTTCTTGGAACCGAAGACACCATTTTGTATGCCGCAGCATTTGATGCAAATGGCGGCGTATTTGAACCATTGTTTAATGAAGAGGATGCAATCATCAGTGATGCATTGAATCATGCTTCTATTATTGATGGAATTCGTTTGTGTAAAGCACAGCGCTATAGATACGAACATAATAACATGGCGGACCTAGAAGAAAAATTGAAAGAAGCTGCAGGATTAAGAAACAGAATTATCGTTACAGACGGATCATTCAGTATGGATGGA
Source organism: Chitinophaga pinensis (assembly GCA_945872815.1). Classification (GTDB taxonomy): domain Bacteria; phylum Bacteroidota; class Bacteroidia; order Chitinophagales; family Chitinophagaceae; genus Ferruginibacter; species Ferruginibacter pinensis_C. Next base: position 27,317 of record CAMCAY010000008.1, on the reverse strand, counting down.
ACCATTGCACAACTGGATGTTATTTGTGAATTGGCAGACAAATATAATGCGGCCGTGATGGTAGATGAGTGTCACTCATCCGGATTCATCGGAAAAACGGGAAGAGGTACCCATGAATACAGAAATGTGATGGGTAGAGTTGATATCATAACAGGCACATTGGGAAAAGCATTAGGGGGAGCCAGCGGTGGTTTTACTTCAGGTAAAAAAGAAATAATTGAAATGCTCAGACAAAGAAGCAGACCTTATTTGTTCAGCAATACTGTTGCTCCGAGCATTGTTGGTGCTTCAATTGCTGTTCTAAATATGCTAAGTGAAACAACCGAACTTAGAGACAAACTTGAATACAACACTCAGTATTTCAGAAACAAAATGACAGATGCTGGATTTGATATAAAGCCCGGAGATCATCCTATAGTTCCTATCATGCTCTATGATGCAGTTTTAGCTCAACAATTTGCCACAAAACTTCTCGATGAAGGTATTTATGCAATTGGATTCTTTTTCCCTGTTGTTGCCAAAGGTCAAGCACGAATTCGGGTTCAATTAAGTGCGGCACACGAACAATATCATTTAGAAAAAGCCATTGAAGCTTTTATAAAAGTAGGAAAAGAATTAAACGTCATTAAATAAAAAAACCTCCGTTGTGGAGGTTTTACATATTTATAATAAAATATATACTATCTGATGGAATGAATGTATTCGTTGTTTTTAAATTGTCTTTTAACATCATTTAAATCTCTCAAAATACTCGCATCTATTAGATTGCCGTCCATTTCTAGTGTAAACCCTCCTATCAATGCTTCATTTACTTCTGTTTCTAGGGAGATTTTTTTAACCGAAGTAGTAGAAGTGATTTTATTCACAATAGCATTTTGCAATGTTTCACTCATTGGAATAGCCGTCGTAATAGTAACTTGGTGAATGTCATTTAGTTTATTGTACTGATTAATGAACGCTATTATAATCTCTGGCAAATTATATTCCCTTGTTTTATTAACCAATAATTTCAAAAACGCACCAGTCAATTCATTCACTTTTCCTGAAATAATTGTTTCAATTATCTTTTCTTTTTTAGCAGAGCCGATAACAGGACTCTTTAACATGTTGACAAAATCCGGGTTTTGTTTACACAATGATTGAAGAAACTTGATGTCATTATAAATGATCTCGAGTTGGTTTTTCTCAATTGATAAGTCAATTAAACTCTTAGCGTATCTTCCAGCTAATCGTGGATTCGTCATTTTTGAAATATTAATTCGATTAATTCAATTTAATTTCTTCAGTCAACAGGCTGATATAAGACTCTTGTTGCGCTTTGTCAGACAATTCTTTTCTCAAGATTTTTTCACTCACTTCAACCACCATTTTGCCAACCTGGTTTTTAATGTCAGTCAAGGCAGCCATTTTTTGATGTTGAATAGAAGCATTGGCATCAGCAATTATTTTAGCTGCCTGGCTTTTTGCTTCTTCCTTTGCATCATTTATCATTTTGTCTTTTATCTCTTTTGCTTCTTTAAGTAGGGTAGCTCTTTCTTCGCGAGCACTTTGCAAAAGGGCTTCGTTGTCACTTTTTAACTGAGCCATTTCCTGCTTTACTTTCTCTGCTGTTGCAATTGAATCGGCAATATTGGACTCACGCTCATTTAATCCATCTAAAATCTGTTTCCAGGCAAACTTTTTGAGTATAAAAAAAACAATCAGAAAAGCCAGTAATGTCCAAAAAATAAGTCCTACATGTGGTAATAATAAACTCATAATAATTAAAGGTTATTCTAAAATGAATTAAGTAAAAGTTACTGCATCTTTCCGCCCTGTGCTTGAGATGCAGTAATAGCTTGGTGCAAAGATGCTGTTACTTTAGAACAGCCAATAATCCTGCGATAACTGCAAATAGGGCAACTCCCTCAACAAATGCAGCTGTCAGAATCATGTTTGCACGAATGTCATTGGATGCTTCTGGTTGGCGAGCAATTGATTCAACAGCGCCTTTACCGATTTGTCCGATACCAATACCGGCACCGATTGCGGCAAGACCTGCTCCAATTGCGCCACCCAAGTGTGAAATTCCAAATTGAGTTTCTGCTAACAAAGTCATCAAAGTCATGATACTTGTTTTTATAGGTGAATAAAAAAATTACGAAACTGCTACATCATGATGAGCTTTCTCTTCATGATGATCATCGTGGCCTTCTTCAACTGCTTGTCCAATAAACACAGCCGTTAAATTAGTAAAAATAAAGGCCTGTATAAAAGCCACCATGATTTCAATAAGATAAATAAATACTGCAAACGCCACAGACAAAGGTGAAAAACCCCATCCTGCAATACCATTCATCGAGCCGAAAATAAATATTAGTGAAATAAAACTCAATATAATGATATGTCCGGCAACCATGTTTGCGAACAAACGAACAATCAAGGCAAAAGGCTTGGTGAAAACGCCCAACAACTCTACCGGTAACATGATAAATAATCTCACCACCATTGGAACACCGGGAAACCAAAAAATATGACCCCAAAAATGCTTATTGCTACTCAAAAGAATCACAATTAATGAAATCACACCTAAAACAAGTGTAAATGCTATATTCCCGGTAACATTTGCCGATCCGGGTAGTAATCCAAAAATATTGTTGATTAAAATAAAAAAGAAAACAGTTAACAAATAGGGTAAGTATTTTTGATATTTCTTTCCCAAATTTGGTTTTGCTACATCGTCTCTGACAAAAGTAATAACAGGTTCAATCGCATTTTGCCATCCTTTTGGTGCTGATTTTACTCCGATACCATTTTTATACTTTTTTGAAATTCCTGTCATCAACAATACCAATATTGTTAACGCAATCAACATTTGAACAACGTTCTTCGTCAGTGATAAATCATACACTACAGATCCGTCAACAGCAACAATCTCTTTATTCTCGTCAAATTTATAACCCTCATATTCTTCTTCGCCCGTGTGTCCAAATTTTGAAGATGAAAATACTTTCCATCCATTTGTCGGGGAATATAAAATTACAGGGAGTGGAATAGAAGCATGAAAAGACTCATGAGGATTTTCCTTGTTTTCAATTGTGAAAAAATGAAATTCATGTGCATCCTTGATATGATCCATAATAATCTTGGCAGGATCTAATTTTTCTTCTTTTACATCATGATTATTTTCTACAACCTCTCCAACTTCCTGAGCATATAAGCTAGGAGAATTCACTATTAAAATAGTACTTAGAAGGGCTGTACATATATATTTGAAGCTTTTAGCAACCATATCGCTACTTAATTTGGGCGCAAAGATAATGCTGAAAGTGTGAAAAACGAAATCATCATTCCGGTTTTTAACCGCTTTTATCTGCATTTTCGGCAAATTGTGTCTCACAAAGATTAAAATATTGTCCTTTTTGGGCAAAAAGAGTTTCATGGTTCCCCATTTCTGCTATTTCTCCCTTTTCTAAAACAATTATATTATCCGCTTTTTTAATAGTACTTAGCCTATGTGCAATTACAATCGATGTTCTTCCGTGAATAATCTTATCGATTGCATGCTGAATCAACATTTCACTTTCCGAATCTATTGACGAAGTAGCTTCATCTAAAATCAAGATGGAAGGATTATATAAAATAGCCCTTGCGAAAGATAACAGTTGTCGCTGACCCATAGATAGTGTTGCTCCCCTTTCCATAACGTTATAATCATATCCGCCTGGAAGACTTAAAATAAAATCATGAATTCCAATCAAGTTTGTTGCATACACGACGTCTTGCATGGAAATTTCAGGATTTCTCAAAGTAAGATTATCAATAATTGATCCGGCAAATAAAAAAACATCCTGCAATACAACTGAAATATGGCTTCTTAAGCAATTAATATTTATGTTATTAATGTCTTTTTCGTCGATAAATATTGAACCTTTATCAATTGGATATAACCTGTTTATCAAACTTGCAATTGTAGTTTTACCACTTCCTGTATTTCCAACAATTGCAATGGTTTGCCCTGCATTTACCTTAAAGGAAATATTTCTTAACACATATTGTTCCTCCTGATATGAAAACCATACATGACGGAATTCAATATTGCCCTTTATCACTAAGGGTGGCTCCTCATCTGATGAATGGTTGAAATTGTTTATCTGCCTTTCATCGAGATTATCCAATACTTTGAATACCCGCTCACTCGCTATCAATCCCATTTGCAGCACATTGAATTTATCTGCAATCATTCTCAATGGTCGAAAAAGAAGATTGAGGCATAAAATAAATGAGGTAACAATTCCTGCGATATTCATTGATTGCTCAGCAGGCAAAAAAGAGCTTTGCCTTGCAGCCCACCAAACAAGTAATCCAATAGATACTGCCGAAACAAGTTCCACAACGGGAAAAAAAACTGCATAAGCAAAAATGGCTTTTATATTGGCATCCCGATGTTCTTTGTTGATAGCTGTGAATTTTTCGTTTTCTCGTTTCTCCGCAGCAAAAGCCTGTATAACCGCAATGCCGGTAAGATGCTCTTGAACAAAAGCATTCAAATTCGAAATCGCATTTCTGACTTTTGTAAAAGATATATTTACAGATTCTTTGAAAATATAAGTAGCTATTATTAAAATAGGAAACGGCAACAAACAAACCAATGTGATTTTCCAATCTATATAAAACATGTATAGAAGTACGGATAGTATTGATAGCAAATCAGCTATGATTGGGATGAAACCATCACTGAAAACATCGTTAACGGATTCTATATCGTTGATGGTTCGGGTAGTTAAAGTTCCGATAGGTGTTGAATCAAATTGCTTCAACGGATAACGAATTATTTTTGAAAAAGTGATATTTCGCAAGTCCTTTACCACACTCTGACCCAAAGAAGCTGTTGAATAGGTAAAATAAAATCTTGTTGCCGTTTCTACCATCAATAAAAGAATCTGAATAATAGTCAGCTCTATTATGAAACCACCGGGCCCATGAAAAAAAATAGAAGCTGCGTGTTGTGATATACCCTTGTTTAGAGTTATTTGTATCAACATTGGCCGAATAGGAGCCAATAACGCCAGGAAGATTGAAAGAAAAACAGCAAGGCGGAATTTTTTTTTATAGGGTGTAGTAAAACCGAAAATCCTCTTTACAAGCACTTTATTAAAAGCCATACTGGAAGGAGATTTTTTCATACTTAAGAATAACTTTAAAAAAAGTTACATTATTTCAATTTTTCTGTTGTAGGCTTTTATAAAAATTGCTCCGAGATTTTTATATGGTGGTATATAATTTTCCCAAGTTTCGTAAATCGATTTATTGGGATCGTTGTTAAATAATCTTGACAGTGATTTCCACATTTCTCTCCAGGATATTTTATTGTTATTCAACAAAGCTTGATTAATATAATTTAGAATGGGCTTATTGATATCACCTGCACCAATTTCTTTAGTAGAAATAATGTTGGCATTGGGAGAGCTTTCAAGAATTTTATTCAGATTTTTATACCCTCCGCAAGATCCAATTAAAACAATCTTAGCATCCTCGGGCATTCTGTTGATAGTTCCCTGTAGCCAATAACTATGTCCGCGATGCACTACTATGGTTGGAACAATGTCATTTTTTCTAAGGTATTCTATCAAGTGATATTGAGCACTGTCATCCAAATTGGCATCGTAATCCAATGGCTTGTTTGCATAAATAAAAACATTCCCCTTTACGGACCTTATTTCAACCCACTCAGGATTTTGAGTTATCTTCCAATCTTTAGAGGAAAATGAATTTAAAAAAATAGGGAAATAGGTTTTGCCGTCTTCATCTCCATAAAAAAAGACTTGCTCTGCAATTCTACCATTTACATCCATCAGTGATTTTTTGTCTATTTCATAAACAGAAGGAATTCCTGCAATTCCAGTTAAATCAATTTTATTGGAACTGTCTTCTGAAAGAAAAATGTTTTTAAGAAGGCCGTACACGAGTATGCCATTTTCGTTATTACGTGAAATACATTTTTTTTCGTTTTCAGTAATATAACGGAGGATGGTTTTTTTGAGCAGTGGGTTAGTGATGCTGCTATAAGAATCTGCAACATCCGTAGCATCTTCCATGCCATCGGGTCCTTCTAATTTTGCAACAAATGCTTTCATTAAAATTCTGGAATTTTTTAGAGGCATGCTTCTTAAAAAGGTATCCAGTTTATTGTAATTAGCTGCCATTTTAATGAACTTCTTAAAATAATCAAACTTTACTTTTAGTAACAAAGAATCTGAAGCCGTATTAGCACCCATTCTTTGCATCATTCTGTTGAAACTGTGTTTAAAGCTCGAAGTATATATTTCATTTTCTCCCATCACCACCATATAATACAATTCAACCGGCGACAATGAATCAATGGCATGCATCCTGACATCAAGATTATTTTCATTGTGCAAAAGATTGATGGGATTGATAAAATGTCTGATAGCTCGATCTTTTAATACTTCCCGTAAGCCATTAACTCCAAACATAGCAATCGGAGTGTCTTTCAATACGGATGTCATTCTTCCATGATAATCAATTTCTGTTTTTACCAGCAATTTGAAATATCCTACACTGTCATAAGTATTTTCATCATTGCCGACAAATTTCTGTATTAGTTCAATTGAATTTTTGCCGGAAAGTAAGTCATCCAGAAAAGGAAAATACATCAATGCATTGGGAAGCTGACTTAATGTAGCAATTGTTTTTACTAGCGGAATATTACTTTTATGAATCAGCCGGCCTTCTGGAGTATTGACTGATTGTGCGTAAGTATAAAGTTTTGAAGGGTTATTTTTACAGGCAATGTAAATCAAACTATCTGAAAAAGGTTCGCTAGTAAATGAACGTATAGTGGTAATGATATTTTCAGGATGTATTTTACAATATTTGAGATAAATTAGTTTTTGTGACTCCTGATAATCTGAATTATCTGCAAACACTTCTGAAATGATTTTTGCAATTCCGTAAGAAGATTTCTCTATGAAAGGAATAATAGACGAATCATTAGTCTTTAATATAGTTTCCAGGATTTTTACCAACTCGGTAAATTCAAAACCTTCAATTTCTTTTTTGTTAAATGAAATTCTGAAATTCATCAGCATAGCTTCTATATAGCTCAACTCACGAATTTTATCATTGTTTGATTTTTCATTAAGCTCTACCCATTCCTGCATCAAATTAACTCCTCTAAACAAAGCATCTGTGACATCCTTGTTTATTTTCTCGTTTTTTCCAACTATCATTACACTGTCCGTATTCCCGTCGACTTTATCACACTTTCTTTTTTCGATGTTTATTTTATCATGAAAAAATTGTCTATTCAAGGGGATGTTGATAGTATCATTACCGGCTTTAACAGATATTGAAATGAATAACAACAATATGATTTTGAAGAACAAATTCATCTATTTATGATACTTGATATTTTATAATTTTATTTTATTATTTTACCAGGCAAAGATGAGTCAATTTAACTGATAACTGAAAGACATTTCTATAAATTATGTATTCAAATTTAAGGCAATTATTACAAGGCGTGTTAACAATTTAATAATATCCTATAAAGAAATATAACGATGAATTAAATCTTACTTTTGCTTAATAACATACAATATGGTGGGCAAAAAAAAAATACTGATTGCAGATGATGAACCTGATATTCTTGAAATATTAAGATTCAATCTTGAAGCAGAAGGATATGAGGTTACTACAGTAAAAAATGGAATAGAGGCCATAGAAATTTCGAAAAAAATCTCTCCTGATTTGATTATACTTGACATGATGATGCCTGGTAAAAGCGGACTTCAGGTATGTGAAGATTTAAGATTGTTGCCTTCATTTAAAAATACAGTCATTATTTTTCTAACGGCAATCAATGATGATGATACTGAGGTAAAGAGTCTTCGATCAGGTGCGGATGATTATCTTGTAAAACCGATCAGGCCAATGGTTTTGGTGAGTAAAGTAAATGCGTTGTTTAGAAGAATACCAACTCCATTAGCTTCAGACAATCAAAGTGATGAATTAACAATTGACCGGGAGCAATATAAAGTTACTTACCGTGGGTCAGATATTATTTTAGCAAGAAAAGAATTCGAATTACTTTCATTGTTGGCTTCAAGTCCCGGAAAAGTCTTTCTAAGAAACGATATCCTGCAAAAAATTTGGGGGACGGATGTTATTGTTGGCGACAGAACTATTGATGTTCACATTCGAAAAATCAGACAAAAACTGAATATTGATTGTATAACAACTATAAAAGGAGTAGGCTATAAGTTTGAACTTTAAAGTAAATATTTTCTCCTGTTTCTTTACATAATAAACAATTGACTCTACTTCATGCCCTTTCAAAAAAACATATCATCAAGACAATTGGCTTTTTTTATTGGATTAGCCATTGCCAGTTTGATTTCTCCACTAATCTATTTTATTGACTCAAATTGGAAGATCATTTTTGCATTTTGGTTTGTTATTTTCCTTTTGTCTTTTTGCATTGTTTTTTATTCGTATGAAATATTTACTTACAGAAAGATAAAATTGATCTACAAATTAATTTCTCAAACAAAATTGAGTAAAAAAGAAGATTTTTATTTTAAAAACATTCTTCCAAACAAGAGTATTGAAGAAGCAAGAATTGATGCTGAAAACTGGGCTGAGCAGAAAAGAAGTCAATTAGAAACACTTATACAAAATGAAATTTACAGGAAAGAATTTCTTCAAAACCTAAGCCATGAATTAAAAACTCCAATCTTTTCAATTCAAGGCTATATTGACACCTTGATCAACGGCGCAATGTTTAATGCGGAAGTCAATACAAAGTTTCTGCAAAATACCGCTTTGAATATTGAAAGGCTAGTTAAACTTGTAGAAGATCTTGATGAAATTTCAAAACTTGAAAGTGGTACCCTTCAATTAAATTTCGATTATTTCATTATTCAAGATGTTGTAAAGGATGTTTTTGAAATAATGTCTTTCAAGTTATCAGAAAAATCAATTACCGGTCATATTAAAAAGGGATGTGAACAACCATTGATTGTTTATGCTGACAAAGAAAAAATCAAACAAGTATTTGTTAACTTAATTGAAAACGCAATTAAGTATGGAAAGACAAATGGCACTATTGAAGCAAGCTTTTATGTAATGGGTTCTACAAACGTATTGATTGAAATAAGTGATAATGGAATTGGTATTTCAGAAGAACATAAACACAGAATATTTGAGAGATTCTACAGAACTGATCATGCCAGAAGCAGAAAAGAAGGCGGAAGTGGTTTAGGCTTAGCCATCTGCAAACATATTCTAGAAGCACATCAACAAATTATTGATGTAAGAAGCACTGTTGAGGTAGGAAGCACATTCGGTTTTTTACTTCCAATGAACAAATAACACAACAATATCATTCCCTAGTAAGCAACCTGAAAAAGTTGTAGTTAACTATAAGTAGCAATTTTATTTACAATCAATAAGTGTAATACTGAATAGTTGTATAACAAACCGAAGGGTCAATAGCCGTGCCTCTGGTAATAAATATTTCATAGCCAGTTCCTGATGCATTTTTTCTCAGCACATTTGTGTATGCATTTGGAGCTACAGGATCTGAAGTGTTGCTTTCCATGAAATATCCTGTTCCAAAATATAAAATAGATCCATTTGCCTTAAAACCCTTCGGCTCAAAAGGAGTGGGACAATCGGCAGGCAATTCAATTACTGCAGATTTACATTCTTTACCAGGAATATCATACAATAAGGAAATCCTCAGTGTAACAAGATTTCCAGTTTGACTCCACTGATAGGTATGATTAGTAGAGCCGCCTGGAGCGGTGTTCCCTATCCAATTTATATTTGAATTAAATTCTGATTCAGATCCCTCTTGGTATTTATCTTTTTCCTTTGATTCTTTTTGGTCAACAGGTTTTTCTACTGTTGACGAACCCTGAGTAAAATTCAGATCAGCTGATGACAACAATGCTAAATCAATTGAATCTAATTTTTCTAATTGTTGGATAATGTTGTTATAGTTGTTAACTATCTGATTAATTCCGCTTTCCTCAGGTGATATTCCCTGTGATCTTTCAATCGCTTCGCTTTTTCTCTGTTTGAAAAACTCTGCAGGCTGAGTTGTTATTATTTTTAATTCTTCTACTGCCTTCTCGCCCTCCACTCCACCTTCTTTGCTTCTTCTGCTCAAATCTATGATTTGTAATTTTACTTCAGCGGGTAAATCAAGTGAATTAAGTATTTTGTAAGATAAGCTATCTTGTTCATTGCCTCCATTTCTAGTACCTATTGAAGACTTTTTGGGTTTTTGATCTTCGCTGAGTTGAACTTTAACTATGTCTGTTTTATTATTAGCAGTCATAGTAGCCATATAGGCATAGTCTCCCTGAATATCCAATGTAAAATATGCTTCAGACTTTAATGTATTTATTGGCTTACCTAAGTTGACTGGCTTTGACCATCTTGTCCATGAGTCGTCTAATCTGGTTGTTTTGTAAATATCATACCCTCCATATCCTCCAGGTCTGGAACTGGCAAAATAAAGGGTGTAATCATCGTAGGCGATAAATGGTGCAACCTCATCATAATCGTCTAAACTAATACTATCCATTAGTTTTTCAGGAGTACTCCAAATACTATCTTCCTGCAAACGACTGATATAAATGTCATTCAAAAAACTATTTTTAACTTCAGACATATACAACAACAGTGTTTTCTTATCACTGGATAGTGTCGCTCCATCGTAAATATCCTGAGACATCGTTTGATAACCATCTATATACAACATTTTTGGGTCCGACCAGCCATCCATTGTTTTCTGACAAAACGAAAAACCTCTGCCATAATATTGACCATTTTCATAGGCTCCTCTAATTAAAATTTCACTGCCGTCCGGTGATGTCCAAAAAATTGCATTGTCTGTTCTTGAATTAACAGGTGCTGAAAATTGCTCAGCCTTGTTCCACCCTGTCCCAGTGATATCAAGTGTTGAAAACCATACATCCTGTGCCCTGTTGTCAACAGGATAATTGACATTTTGAGGATTTCCTTCTACTACAAAATATAAAGTCTTACCATTGCCCGATATTACAGGCCTTAATTCTGCAAATGGAGAATTAACATTTTTGCCGAGATTTTCAATTGTAGTTTGTTCAACCGGTGCCTGAGCTAATAGCATTGAAGAACAGAAAGAAAAGAATAAACCAATTGATATTTTTTTCATCACGGATTTTTTTGAATTTTTTTTAGATATAATAAATTGAGACTACCACAAATTCAGTTTTTTGTAGAATTTAGTTCCTATTGTGGTGTATCTCTTTTTGTATAAAATAACTGCTAGCTCATGTCTTTTAGCCGTATAAGCAGTATACTTTTTTGCACTGAATACAGTAGTTTCATAGCTATATCTCAGGTTAATTGCCCTATTTAAATTTATATTGAGATAAGGAATAATGGTTCTGAAGGAACGAAAATACAAACCTCCACTCATGTTCAAATCTCTTACAGGATTGGTTTTAATAAACTCTACCCCCGCCCAAATTGAAATAGATTGAGAGCTGTCTCCGTTTTCATTGCGACTTTTAAGATACATTCCTTCCTTCCAGTAAATATTTCTTTGAATTAATCCAAACTTGTTATTTAATTTTACCCTTAAAATCGTGCTGGCTGTTGTTCTATGTCTTAAACTTGGTTTATCTGCATCAGGCTTAAATGCATTGAACGGATAAAACAAATGAGACATTGCATAAGCTACTTCAAACATCACCGACTCAGTCACCAAGCCATAATAAGCGCCACCATTGTAATCAATATAATTTACTTTATACTGAATACCTTTAGATTTTGATTTAGTTAATTGATTAGAAATATGAAATCCACCTCCGTTAATTTCCATATCATAATAGTATGAGGCTCCTCTGTTAGTATTCAAATCGCCCACGGCATAAGTCATCTGCCCACCAAATCCAAAATATCTGTTACTTAAAGAATAAAAATGGCGAGCAATTGAACCTGAATAAAACTTTCCATCAACACTTGAAGTTGAGTGACCATAATGATAATAGTTTAATCCAATGCTCCAATAACCTTTATTGGGAGTAAATTTTGCAAGGGATGGATCTTTTGCTGCAACATAATTTTCATTAGATTTACCACTGGGTCTTTCATCTCCACTGCTTCTATATTTCCCTATTTTAATATCCAATGTAAAATTCTGATGATTAACTCGGTTGAGATTTACTTGGTTGGGATCTATTCTATAAGAGGATGTTTGCCAACTATTTAAATTACCAAATCTTATTTGTCCATCAAATCTTCCTGTAAGCGATGGGTTAAATTGAATGGGGGCAGCCCAAAGTTGAGAAAAACGGGCATTTTGAGAAAAAGTGCTGCTTGTGAATAAAAGTACTGCTATAAAAAGCAAGTAAGTATTTTTCATATACATCTGATATTCGATGATTTTTAATCTTTTTCGTTAATATAATTAAACTCGGGTATTAATTCCTTCATTAGTTTCTTATATGCGTCCGGGTTATAATTACCCTCTAACAACAAGAGTTTTTTCAGTATTTCATCCAATCCAAAGTTATGAATTGTATTATTTTTTGAAATCATTAACTTTTCGTGTTGGGTTCGTTGAAGTAATTCATTTGAAGAAAATAATTCTTCAAATAATTTTTCACCTGGTCTTTGTCCTGTAAATTCAATTTTAATTTCAACATCAGGTTGGTAGCCAGCCAAACGAATCATATTTTTTGCCAGATCTAAAATTTTTACGGGGCTGCCCATATCAAAAACAAAAACGTCTCCTTTTTCCCCTACAATGGAGGCTTCCAAAACAAGTTGACAAGCCTCTGAAATTGTCATAAAATAACGAATCATTTCGGGATGAGTTACAGTAATAGGTCCACCCTTTTTAATTTGTTTCTTAAATAAAGGTACTACAGACCCGTTGGAGCCCAATACATTTCCAAAACGTGTAATAATAAAAGAGGTTGATGTATGTTGGGCTGCGTATGTTTGAACAATAATCTCAGCAAGTTTTTTGGTTGCCCCCATTATACTGGTCGGATTTACTGCTTTATCTGAAGAAATAAAAACAAACTTTTTTGCATTGTATTGAATTGCGATTTGCGCCAATCTAGCTGTCGAAATAACATTTGTCTGGATACCCTCCCAAGGAAACAATTCCATCAAAGGCACATGTTTGTATGCTGCTGCATGATAAACAAAATCAGGAGAATATTCTTTAAATAATTCTTCCATCCTATGCTGGTTTCTAATATCTAGCAAAATAAAACGAAGTCTTTTTGAAGAGTGTTTGTTCAATAATTCCTGTTGTAGGTCATATAAAGCACTCTCTGAAAAGTCCACACAAATGATTAAAGATGCATTATGTTCTGCAAGCTTACGAACGATTTCACTTCCAATAGAGCCTGCCGCTCCGGTAACTAGCAACGTTTTATTTGTTAATTCTTCTGCAACGTGTTCATCAAATAAAACAATTGGCTCTCTGTTCAATAAATCTTGGATTTCTATACTTTCAAGTTTTTCAAAGTTGAAATCTGCACCAAAAAAAGATTGAATGGAAGATATTTCTTTAATTCTAACATTGGCTGCAATGGCATTTTCAAGAAATTGAGATTTTTTTGTAGGATGCAGGGTTTTGTTGGCAATTATAATATCCGTAATCTCATTATCCTGAATAATTTTATTAATATTGTTTGAAGGGTTCAATACAATTGTCTCTCCGACATAACGACCTATTTTTTGAATATCGTCATCAAGAAATGCAATCAGCTTATACGCTCCTTTATAATGCGTATCAATTGATTTTTTGATAAAATTCCCTAATTCCCCTGCGCCATAGATCAATAATTTCTTTTGACTTTTTACACTTCGGGGATTGTTGTAAAAAAAATAAAGATAGCTGATTAGAAATCTTGTTGCAATTATATAAATGGACGTAATGAAAAAACTGATAAAAAAGATTTCAGGTTTTAAATGATATTTTTCAGGAAAAGTCAAACTCATCAATAAAGTTGATACATGTATCAAGACAATAATGAGCATCAGATTTAAATAATCATTGCTGTTAAAATAGCGAATTACCTTTTTGTTGATATTAAAAATAACCCAAGCATAAATCCCGAAAATAAGTTGCAAAAGTGAATTATATACCACAGAGAATACAGGTATGTCATTGATGGATAGCATCCTGTAATAAATAATCATTGAAGACAAAAAACCGAGTATTATCAATACCTGATCACCAATTAGAACCAGTTGAGAAGGCCTGATAAATATTTTTTTAAAAAATTTCACTTCAAAAAATTATACGTTTTTGTTTAATATCTTAAGATCAGTTATAAATTCCATTAAATCAAACTATTACTTTTTTTATACTCTCGATTGTTCTTAAAACTTCTTGATTGGTTAAATTTGAGCCACTTGGTAAACAAAGACCATTTTCAAATAAATTATCTGATACCCCATTCAAAAAAGCAGTTTTATTTTCAAAAACCGGTTGCTGATGCAAGGGTTTCCAAAGAAGTCTAGATTCTATTTTTTGCCGTTCCAATTCAATTCTTACTTTATTGTTAATCCCTGTTTCAAAAGTGTGTTTATCAAATAATAAAGTAGTCAACCACCTATTTGATAATGTTCCTAAAGGTTCCTCCACGAATGAAATCCCTTCTGTATTTTTAAAACCCACTTTATATAAATTATAAATTTCTCTTCTTCTATTAACTCTTTCATGTAAAACTTCCATCTGCCCTCTGCCAATACCTGCACAAACATTACTTAATCGATAATTATATCCAATTTCCTTATGTAAATAATAAGGTGCTGGTTCTTTAGATTGTGCTGATAGATGCCTAACTTTTTTAATGATACTTGTATCATTACTTGTCAATCCTCCACCTCCACTTGTAGTAATGATTTTATTTCCATTAAAACTCAACACACCTACTGTGCCCATGCTTCCACATTTACTATTATGATATTCACTTCCCAATGCTTCAGCAGCATCTTCAATTACAGGTATTTCGTATGTTTTTGCAATTCTCAACAACTCATTCATCTTAGCCGGCATTCCATACAAATGAACGATTATAATTGCAGCAGGCTTTTTACCTTTCGAAATTGACTCAATAATTGCTTTTTCAGTAAGTTCCGGATCTATATTCCATGTTTCTTTTTCACTGTCAATAAATACTGGTTCTGCATTCAAATACAAAATAGGGAATGCGGATGCAGCAAATGTAAAAGTCTGACATAAAACTATATCTCCCGACTTAACTCCAACTGCTATCAATGCAAGGTGAAGTGCTGCGGTTCCTGAGCTTAATGAAACTACTTCATTTACTTTTAAAAATTGACTCAATTGTTTTTCAAATGCATCAACATTGGGACCCAAAGGAGCAATCCAATTTGTTTGAAATGCCTCATTGACATATTGAATCTCTTTATCTCCGATATGCGGCGACGACAACCAAATTTTATCCAAAATCCAAATATTTAAGTATTTTCAGTTTGGCTCAAAGGGTAGAGAAGTGAATTAAAATTAAGAAAAAAAAACGAGATGCTTTTATTAAATTAATATAAATTACAATTTAATAATATAGAAATTATGCCCTTTGTTAATTTGTTCCATTGAATGGTTCTACTGTAGAGATGTTTGGCTGATTGATATTTACGGGTCTAAAAAATCTCATTACTGTTATAAATAATATTTTAATATCTAGAAAAAATGAATACTTTTTTGTGTAAGTAATATCAAGTTGAAATTTCTTTTCCCAGCTAATAGCATTTCTTCCATAGATTTGAGCTAGTCCTGTAATTCCAGGTTTTAATGCGTGTCTTTTTTTTTGTTCGGTGGTATATAAAGGCAAATATTCTTTCAACAAAGGCCTTGGTCCTACAAAACTCATTTCACCTTTCAGCACATTCAACAATTGAGGCAATTCATCTAATGAAGACCATCTGACTATTTTGCCGAATTTGGTAATTCTTTTTTCATCAGATAAAAGAGCTCCAGAAGAATCCCTTTTGTCATTCATTGTTTTGAGTTTGTATAACTTAAATAAATTTTCTTTCCAACCCACACGGGTTTGCTTGAAAAAAAAACTTCGTTGTCCTGTAATAAAAAAAACTGCTATCAATATTGAAATTACCGGAATAGAAACGGTTAAACCGATTAATGAAAATACAACATCAAAAAATCTTTTTATTAATAGATATGTTTTTTTATTTAACATCCGGATTCTTAAGTAAGCAATTAAGATTAGAATTTCAGAAAATTATTTTGAGTTTTTATTTTTCAATTCTGTTTAATAACAATTTTGAAATCTCATGCATATTATAACTTTCAAAACCATACTTTTTATTCAGGTAAACATAATGATTTACTATTTGCTTCAGCTCCTCCATACACTTGTCAGGAAATAATCCAAAATTTTCGGGATGCCACCATAAGTGGTAATAGGCTCCGTTTTGTGCGGCTGCTGTCATTTCTTGTAAAATTCTTTTTTGCTTTAATTTATTGAGTAATGATAGTTTCGGAGTCCAAGGTCTGTATAATCTGCTTGCGGGTAAACGCAAAGGCAATTGATCTGTTTTTATATCTTCTAAAAAAACAGGAGGTATTGAATTAATTTTCAAATATGCATCACCTGTTCTAAATAACTTTCTTAATAAACCAGATTCTGCAGTAGGTGACCAATACCAAACATTTGGACATGTTCTTACGGTTTGAATTCCAAATTCATGACACACTGATATATATTGATCGTTGTATTGATTTCGAGGAAATACGAGTGAGGTAATTTCTATGTCCTTTTCTTTTGCCACAGTAACAGCTCTCTCTATATCTTGACGGAATTGCTCTATTGTTTGTCCTTTTTCAAGACAGAAATAATGAGAGTAAGTATGGGTAGCTAATTCCTGATTTTTTGTTTCTTTTATTTTTTGAATTAATTCCGGAGCAAAATGACAGCAATCATCTTCTTTCAAAAATCCATTTTTAAATATCCATTCATACACAGAAACTTTTTTGTTTTTGTACGTTGGAATAATAGTTGGAATTTTTTTTTGCCAATCTAGTGAACTCTTATTAAACAACATGCCCACTGTGGCCCATGTTGCATGTATATTGTGTTCATCAAAGAGATAAAGTATATTCGGTATTACGTTTCGTGTATTTATAAAATACTGTTGCGACTGGTAATCCAAAACGGTTTTTGATTCGACACATCCCCAATGTAATTCGAAATCTAGTGATATTATAAAAGTTCCATTTTTTTTCATCTACATAAATCCGGTAATTAGTCTAACGGTACTTTTTCTGAAAACTCAGCGCTTTAAAATAAATAATAAACAAAAATGGCATAAACTGTGTTTTTTGGCGTAATGCAATCCCTAAGTTTCCACTTACCTGAGCCAATACAACAGAGCCTAAAATAAATGAAAATAAAAAAATTTTGAATAAACCATTGAACTTAAACCAATTTGAAAACAGTCTTCTAATAATAGTTACAAACATAAAAATATAGATAGCATTTTCAAAGGAAGCAATAAATCCAAAGGCCCCTAGCTGATCAAAAAATAAGGGGCGAAACCAAAAAGTCAATACTTTTTCAAGCTGGTTATAGTTTTGGATATCAACACCAGAAGATGCTTTAGAAAGTTCATTTGTACGATGACTAAATGTGGAAGAGGTAGTGAAATTCAAAGAATCAGTATCCGTAAACTTTAATACACTTTCACTTAAATAAGAAAATGCTACAATAGACAAGAGAAAAATCAACCATTTGAATACAGGTTTGATACCAACATTTGTCAGAAAAACCCCAATTAGTATCCCTATTACCACTGCTAATAAAATATGGGGTCTTATCATATAAATTATGTATCCTCCCAATAAGATCCATAAAAATCTTCGGTTAAATCTACTTAAACCGAACGCAAACAATCCGATAGCAAACAAACTCATACTTCCCTTTCCCAAAGAGGAGGTCCAAAAATGCAAATTGGGCAATAAAAAAACCAACTCAATGGGGCCCATTTTACTTTTTGAAGTATTAAGTTTAATGTTTTCTAGTGCAGTTAAATAAAACAACAAAATACCCAAATATCCAAAATAAGAAAATATCACCATGTTGGAAAAGAAGGAAAGTCCGAATATCTGAATTAAAGGCCATGCAAGAAAACTGATAAACTTGGTACCACTTTCATACATAGAAAACCAATCATCTATTCCATGTGGGACAATATAGTAACTCCAAGAGTCACTATTTGAATCAGAAGTGTAAAAAATATATGCTCCGGAAATAAGTACATGAAATAAAAAGAGAATCCATGGAAAATTGCCAGGTTTACAGTCAAACTTTGACGATATCGATTTTACAATAACCAAGTTGACAAGCAAAATTAATATGATGACTAAAACTATATCCATTTTTTAAAATAATTCCATAGCTCCCAAAGAGGGGGACCAAATGTCAAATCGGATTAATTCCGATTTATTGTTGATGTTTGTTAAATTCTTTACAGTGGTTAAAGGGCCAATAAAAGGTGAAGCAAAATTTAATTTTATGTTATTAGACAATGGGACTTTTTTTTCAAAAAAAGATTCGGTAACAACTAAAGGTTTTATTTTTTTAATTACGCTCCTTATCTTCAGCTCAGCCTCCTCACTATAAACAGAGTTTTCTAACCAATATTCACAAATTCTGAATTCGTAAAATAACTTTATTTTTTTTAACCGAAAAATAATACCAAATTTTCCGGGTTCAATTAAAGCGCCGTATGAAGATACCGGACATTCAACATATCTCCAGTTAAGATACGGAATAGTTAACTCTGTAGAAATAGATTTTGGCTGTTTAAATGACCAACTGTTTGGTAATTTTTTTAATTGATTTTCGACATCGTATTCTTGATAATATTTTTCGTTTTTAATTTCATCGAAAAATCCAGGTATAATACTGCCTAATCTTACATTTAATGGCATCTTTCCTATTGAATTCCATCCCATTTTTAAATAGCCTTTCAAACTTATAGGATTAGGTGTATTGTATATAAAGGAAATACCTTCCCTTTTGCATTCGTCAATTGCTTTCAAAGTAAGCATACGAAAAATACCTTTTCCTTGATACAATGGGTCTGTCGCTGTGTCTACGGCCCTTACAGAGGCGATTTTTTTTTCACCAAAACTCCATTCCCATTTCATAAATGTTCTAACACCAACAATTTTACCTGACTCCTTCGCAACCAATGTTATTGACTGACCAAATGGATTTTTTTGATGCTTCCAAATATAATAAGCTTGGGTTTTAGGCATACGCTTTTCTCCTAGACTTCTCTTTAGTAATTCAACTATTTCAGGAATATCTTCCTTTTCGGAGAAAACAATTTCCATGTTGTATTATTATTTACATAATAGAGATTGGTATTGTAACTCTATTTCATTCACCATTTGAATAATACTGAAAGATTGACTAACTCTCACTCTTGCTTGCTTTCCGTAAGTTTCAATCTCTTTTTTATTTTGCATTAAATATACGATTGGATTAATTAGCTTTTCCCACTCATTCGTTTTTTCTAAAAAACCATCCTTGCCATTTCTAACTACTTCCTTTATTCCTCCTGCATCAGTACTTACGACTGCACATTCTGAGCTCATCGCTTCGAGCAATGCAATTGGAAGGCCTTCAAACTGAGAAGTCATCACAAAAATATCAAAAGAAGAGAGCCAAGGTAAAACGTTTGATTGCAAACCGGGAAAAAAAATATATTTTTCCATGTTTAGCTTTTTTACATGCTCCATGATGTCTTTTTTCATAACACCATCACCTATGATACAACCCCTGACCTCCGGAAATTGCTCATGTATTTTTTTAAAAAGGCTGACCCATTCACAAAGTCTTTTCTGAAATCTAAAAACAGCGATAGTACCAATTAAAACAGTATCTCCAGTAATGTTTAATTCAGCCCTTTTTGATTCTCTCATCAATAAATCTCTAGAAAAATACTCAGTATTTATTCCATTCGGAATGATAACTACCGGCAGATTGGGCTTAATATTCTTTTTAATTGAATTAGCTACATCCGAGGAAACCGCAATTACTTTTGTCTGAAATTTAAATGTAATTCTATTAATGAATCTAGTTATGCCGTGATACCTTTCCTGAATATTATGTTCTGTATATATTAACGGAATCTTTCTAATCAAATATACTAACCTGCCGGCAAAACCTGCCCAAGGCAAATGACAATGAATCAAATCTATTTTATTGTCTTTTATGTATTTAATTATTTTAAAGACACTAAAAATAATCGCTATGTTGTTTTTTGCAGGAATTAATTTTACAATACCACCATAATTCTCAATTCCTTTAACCATCTGGTTTTTCCAGGGGAGAAAATAAACACAATGAAATTCAAATAATTCTTTATCATGAAAAAGTAGAGTCTCTTGAAGTAAGGTTTCTGCCCCCCCTCTTCCTAAAGATTTGATGATATGTAAAACCCGGATTTTAGGCATTTGTACAAAAGTTATCTCTTTAAATAATATGCCGGTTTTCCATAAACCACTCTTTAAATTGAATTAATCCGTCACGAAAACCAGTTACAGGTTTATATCCTAATTTTTCCTTTGCTTTCTCAATGTCTGCATATGTTAATGATACATCGCCTGGTTGTTCGGGCACTTTTTTAATAATAGCTTTTTTATTCAATACAAACTCCAACTCATTTAACATTTCTGCTAATGGAATTGCGTTACTATTTCCAAAATTAAAGATCTCATACATTGAAGAATTATATTGAAGTGCTTTATAAATACCATCTACAATATCAGAAACATAAGTGTAGTCACGTTTAGTATTTCCATTACCAAAAAAGGGAATAGTCTCTCCATTCAGTATTTTTCTGCTAAAAGTATTAATTGCTAAATCTGGGCGCTGCCTTGGTCCATAAACAGTGAAAAATCTCATGGAAATGAACCGAATTCCATAAAGATGGCTGTATACATGCCCCATCAACTCACAGGATATTTTAGTACTGGCATAAGGACTTATAGGTTTCAATAAACCGTCAGATTCACTCCAGGGAATATTCTGATTTATTCCATATACACTACTTGAAGATGCGAACAGGAATTGTTTGATGTTTTTTATTCTTGCAATCTCCAATAAATTCTGAGTGCCTTCCACATTTACTTTTTGATACTCTTTTGGATTCTCAATGGATGGCCTAACTCCCGCTTTTGCTGCAAGATGAATTATAGCATCATAGTCATCCAAAAGCGAATCCATTAATTCATCAAATTGTAAAATATCTAATTCAATAAATTTTACATTGGGATTAGATTTGAATGCAGCAATATTTTGTTGTTTTACTTTTCTTGGATAAAAGGAATCAAAATTGTCAATTACCGTAAGTTTATAATTCTTTTCCAAGAGAAATTCGGAAAGATGACTACCTATAAATCCGGCACCTCCTGTTACTATCAGATTTTTTGAATTCATTGTTTCGTTACATCAGTAGTCGTACTTGATCTGTATTGACTTATTAAGTAATTTTTCTTTTGTTTTTTTTATCTGACCCATAACCATAACCATAACCATAACCATAACCATAACCATAACCGTATTTTCTTCTATAGTAGTAATTCCCATATCGATAGCCAAAATAGCCGCTATTTTTAACCCCGTTAAAAACCATTCCCATACTTTTAAATATCTTCCTTTCATTCCAGGAATTAATTTCTTTGATTTGATCAATGGTTGTAAGATTAAATCGGGAAACAATCAGCGTAATATCAGCATATACTGCTAATATCTGAGCATCGGCAACTATACCAAATGGCGGGGAATCAATCACTACTATTTCATAGTTATTATCAAGATACTCTTTTAATACTTTCATGTACTTCGAAGAAATCAATTCCTGGGGGTTAGGGGGTATTGAACCGGCAGGAAATAAATCAAGATGTTCATCTTCGTCTTTTACAACTGTATGAATAATTTCATCAATGGTAGCTTTACCAATTAAAAAAGTAGAAAGACCCTTATCTATTTCTAACAAACCAATGGCAGAAGTGATTTTGGGACGCCTCAGATCAAATTCCAATAATGCGACTTTCTTTCCTTGTAAAGAATAACTTTTCGCAATATTCATAGCCAAAAATGACTTTCCTTCACCACTCATACTAGAAGTAATAAGAATATTATTTGTCAGCTTTTCTTGATTTAAATAAAAATTCATATTTGTTCTAAGTGACCGAATCTGTTCACCAAACATAGATCTGTTATTTCCACCCACAGCAAAGGGAAAAGTTTTAATATTACTTACCTGCTCTAATTCTGCTAATACTGGTATGTGGGTATTATTTTGAAGATTTTTCTTGGTAATAATTTTTCGATTTGTAACCTCTCTTATAACACCAAAAATCAATGGCAATAAAAGGCCAATAGCAGTTGATATCGATAAAACAATTTCTTTGGAAGGCCTAATTGTAGCATTTGATTTTAGGGGTGGGTAAATTAATTTATTGTCCACATTCACAGAAGCTTTTGACATAAGTGCTTCCTCTCTTTTTTGTAATAAAGATGAGTATAATGCTTCTTTTATACTTTTAAATCTTAATTTTTCACCTAATTCTTTTTCAATTGCCGGGGCTTCCGAAAGCTTTAGAGTTGCATCAGCTGACTGTTGTTCTAATTCGCTTTTAAAAACCTTAAGACTGTTTTTGTAATTTAGGAATTCACGATCCATGCTACGTCTAACTTCAGCAATATTTTTATCAAGCATTCGAACTTTGGGATTAGCATCCTGAGCCACTAGTGATAATTTTTCTCTCTCTTTTCGAAGTTGTTCAAATTTATTACAAAGGCTGGCAAGATTTGTTCCTTCTATTCCGATGTATTGAAGGTCTGTATCATAATGTTTTGGATTATTTATAAAATCCTCTACCCCTTTCATGACTGATTCTTTTTGTCGTATTTTTTCTAATTCATCCTGAGCATTTTTTATAATTTGCTCATATCCCTGAGCCAAGCCGGTTGTACCAAGAATACCCTTTGAAATTTTGTATTCGGCGATGGATGCCTCAATAGAATCCAAATCCTTTGAAAGCGGCCCTAATCTTTTGTCAATAAAATCAATCGTTTTAGAAAACCCGACCGATTTATCCTTTTCCAACTCGACTTTTTGCAAATCCAATAATACATTTAAGATATCAATAGCTCTGTCGCTATTTACATCGGTATAACTTACAATTAATGCACTACCTTGACCGACTGCAGCAATGTAAAGACCGCTACTCAATCTAAACGCCTCATTAAATTTTAAATCATTGAAACAATTAATTAAAACACCCTTAGGAATTGACTTTAATCTTTCAACCACAATTCTATTATTGGCAATCATAAAAGGAGTTCCCCAATATGCATTTCCAGAAATCTTACCGGAAGTGTAATGAAAGCCGTTTAGTTTTGGAGTAATTGCAAATGAAATATACTCATTATTCTCATTATTCTCATTTGCTGATAGTATTCTCCATTTAACTTGCCCGTAATAATCGATTTTCTTAAACTTGCCTAGTGCTTCAGTATGGTATTGCAATCCTAAGGTGTCAACCAGTTTAGCGACTAATGAAGGGGATTTGAAATAGGCAATCTTATCAACCAAGGAATTTTTCTTTTTTTTGCCCAGCAATAATTCCAATTCAGTTTCTTCCGTTTTCTCTTCCTCTAAAGTTATACTGGTTGATACAGTATAAATTGGCGTAACATACCTCAAAATAATTTTACCAATAGAGTATCCTAAAATGGCAAACAACAAAACAAAAGGCCACAAACCAATTAATCTCTTGAAATCTACATCAGTTGAGGGTTTTATTGTTTCATTTTTAGGCTGATAAACCTCCTGCGCAGTTACATCATTCTTCCCTTCCCATATATTATAATCATTACTCCCCATATTCTAGAGATTAAGATTTTTAATAGTAATATAAAATGCCAAAACTGATCCCAACACTGTGGTAATCAATTTTAAATTATTTGTAGCACCGCTGAAACTATTTTTATACCTGCTTTTAAGATATAACACATCGTTATTTTTTAGATAAAAATACTCTGATTCAAAAATGTTTTTTTTATTGAAATTTAATTTGGCAAAATATCTTTTACCACTATCCTCTCTAATAATCCAAACATCATTCACTTTATAATTGTAAGGATCAAAATTGGGCAATTGTGTAAGTGCCTCTAAAAGTGTCAATCTCTCATTGGGGATAGGTAAAGAACCTCCTGATTTTCCACTTATATAATATACCTTGGAAATGTATGAAACATTTATAAAAAGATCTTTATAATAATAAGACAATTTTTCTTTCAATAGCATTTCAGCTTCATTTGCTGATAATCCCTGAACATTAACTTTTCCAAGCATAGGAAACTCTATTGCTCCATTGACATCAACCAAATAACCCCCCCCACTGTTCCCGTTCAAATAACTTGTCAATGATGGATCAGGGCAGTTTACAGATATTGACAATCTGTCGCTAGGCTGAATGAGGTGAATATTGAATTTTTTTGTTTTCTCTAAATTTTGCACTCCAGGAACTTGATCATTAAAATAATAGAGTTTCTTGGGCGAAAGACAAGAAGAAAGCCCAATTATAAAAACAAAGCATACAAATTGGATATAGTTTTTTTTGAAATTAATCATACACATATTTGATAATAGAGTCTAATGAAATAGGCAAAGAAATTTAAAAATCACCTCAATCAAAGATAACTCAATACAAACTTTATTCCTAAAATAATCGACTATTTGTCTGCTATTTAATTAATACAGAATTAAATTATTTTTTCGAGCTTTTTAAATTTGAATCCGAAAATTCAATATTATTAAATTGTTATTTTTTAATTACAAAAAGAGCTTTAAACACAGCATTTAGAACTAATTTTTACATTTGCCGCCCGCAATACTATGTAAATAGCGTAATTTCTTTAAAAAAATGTTTTTCTTAGCAGATAATATTAAAATTATCTTTATCAATTAATATTATCATTTTTTTAAACTTTTTTACACTTCCATAAACAAAAACAAATGGCATTTAATACTATCCTAAAGATTTTTTTACCAAAAGACAGAATCTTCTATCAATTATTTGAAAATGTTTCAGAAGTCCTTGTAAAAATGGGCTCAAAATTAAAAGAAGTGGTAAATGAACCCGATTTTGAACAAAGGGGGAAATTGATCAAAGAAGTAGAGGACTTTGAGCATATAAATGATGAATTAACTCATCAGATTTTCACTGAGTTGGGTAAAAACTTTATTACTCCCTTCGACAGAGAAGATATTCATTATCTCGCCACTTCGCTGGATGATATAGCTGACTATATTTATGCCTCTGCAAAAAAAATTAATTTCTACAACGTAGATCCAAATGACATTGGAATAAAAAAAATGGCTGACCTTATTGCCTTAGGGTGCACTCATGTTCATAAAGCAGTAACAGAACTAAGAAATATGAAAAATATGCGACAAATAACTGATGCCTTGGTTGCTATCAACAGTATAGAAAATCAAGGTGATGATATTTTTGATATGAGTATTGAAAGACTATTTGCCACAGAGCCTGATGCAAAAGAAGTAATTAAAAAAAGAGAGATTTATCAAATAATGGAAGTGGTAACTGATAAATGTGAAGATGCGGCAAATGTAATTGAATCTATTATTGTGAAATACGCATAAACAAAAACGTACGACTCAGAAATATCAAACAACGCACACTGTTTTAAAACAACATTTATCCAATTAATTTTCTTGTATGACACTTCTAATTGTAATCATTGCCCTAGCATTGATTTTCGATTATATAAATGGGTTTCATGATGCTGCTAATTCAATAGCAACTATTGTTTCTACAAAAGTTTTAACCCCAGGCCAGGCAGTTATTTGGGCCGCCTTGTTCAATTTTGTCGCCTTCTTTATTTTTAAGGATCATGGGGTAGCCAATACAATAGCAAAAACAGTAAAGCCAGATATTGTTTCTGGTCAAAGCATGTTGTTGGTCATTTTAGCAGGTCTTCTTTCTGCAATCTTCTGGAATCTGTTTACATGGTGGTATGGACTTCCTTCTTCTTCTTCTCATGCATTAATTGGCGCTTTCGCAGGTGCTGCTATCTCTTTTGGGGGATTTAACGCTATCAATTCAGAACCTATTATTAAGACAATTTCATTTATTTTATTGGCTCCTGTAATCGGTATGATCGTTGCATTTATTATCTCTTTGTGGTTTATTCATTCTTTTAAAAAAGGATGGATGCCAAAGATTATTGCGGCTTTTATTTTTTTATTAATCGCCATTTTTTTGAAAAATAATCTGGAAACAGATCCTGAAAAACTTAAAACTCATTTTAATAGTTATTTACTTAGAATTATTTTTCATTCTTCTAATTTTAAATGGATATTGCTTTCGGGTATTGTATTCATCATGACAGTTTTTACATTATTCCTGAATAGACTAAACGCCAGTAAGGCAAATATTTGGTTTAAGCGACTTCAACTAGTTTCCTCTGCTGCTTTCAGTATTGGTCACGGAGGAAACGATGCGCAAAAAGTAATGGGTATCATCATGGCCTCATTAATTGCATACAATCCGACTCTTTATAGTTTAGATAACATGGTTTGGTGGGTACCCTTGGCATGCTATGCAGCAATTGCACTTGGAACAGTCAGTGGGGGGTGGAAAATTGTAAAAACCATGGGAACAAAAATTACTAAAGTGACCCCATTTGAAGGCGTTGCTGCAGAAACAGCCGGAGCAATGACTTTATTTATTACAGAATCTTTAAAAATACCTGTTAGTACCACCCATACCATTACCGGCTCTGTCATTGGAGTTGGAGCAACCAAAAGACTATCTGCAGTTAGATGGGGAGTAACGGTAAACCTTCTTTGGGCATGGGTTTTAACGATTCCTATCAATGGTTTACTGGCTGGGTTTTTATACTATTTATTTCACAAATTATTTTAATCTACAATAGTTAACGATTATAAATTCTAGTCTCTCTTTAGCTTTTTATCAACACCAAATCCTATTTAAACAATCAGAATAAATTGTTTTTTGTCTGACATTTTTTTTAACCTGTTATGAATATCGATGACTTCTATCATCTTTTGTATCTTCACCTTTGACGATATTTATTCGAATAATACGGATTAAAATTAAATAATATTAATGAATAAGATTTTAGTTACTGGCGGATGCGGATATATCGGATCTCATACTATTGTTGATCTAATTCAACATG
>CAMCAY010000007.1 GCA_945872815.1 Chitinophaga pinensis | reverse complement strand
ATTTACAACTTTAGACATTGTTGTTTTTCCAAATGGATTAAAGAGATAAATGAGATTGATTCCGTCGGCAATATTCTTGAAAGTAGCAGCATCATATTGTTTTAAAGAAAAACAGGTAGGCGATCCAAATAGCTTCATTTTTTCGCAATTTCTTAAACCTTGCTCTATAGATGGGGTATCTAAATCTATTCCAATTACCTCTAGAAATTTTAATTTCATTCCCATTAACATAGACTTTCCGGACCCACAACCGATATCTAGTAATCTGATTTCTTCACACGGAATGGGGATTTTATTAAATGCTTTTTTAATGGCGAACCAAGAAGATTCCTTGTTTTCATGTGAGTCCGAGTAAAGTGATCGGGATGCAGTGATGGGAAGGTTTTTAGAAAAATCGGGAAAGTAAATATTTTTCAGGCCGAAGTATCTCTTGTAAAAAAATTCATGCAAGATAAGATAGGGCGCAATGAGAGGACCGTATTTATTGAGTTGATCACGAAAATACACGATTTTATTCCGCATTGAACGGAATTCATTAGAAGTTTTCATTGTACTAGGGGGATTAAAAATGGAAAATTAAAATTGGTTGATAGGATTGAAATATCAACCAATTACTTTGATAGAACTTATTTTTTTGCTGCAGCTTTTTTTGCAGTAGCAGGTTTAGCTGTAGCGTTTGACTTTGCTGGTCTTGTTTTACCAAAGCTGCCTGCAAATATTTTTCCTTTTTTTGTTTTGATATCTCCGCGTCCCATAATTGTTTGTATTTTTTAGATGATTTGATGAGGTATTAATAAAAAAAGCAAGACGCAAGTGCGCCTTGCTTTTTTGGATGTGCTGCAAATTAGATTTTTGCAGACAATTCTTTTCCTGCTTTAAATTTAGCAACTTTTTTAGCTTTGATTTTGATAACAGCTCCTGTTTGAGGATTGCGACCGTTACGAGCAGCTCTTTTGGTAACAGAGAAAGTACCAAAACCAACTAGCGTAACTTTGTTACCGCTTTTCAAAGTTTTTGTTACAGCTTCAACGAAAGAATCTACTGCTGCGTTTGCCTGAGTTTTTGTGATGCCGGCGTCATCAGCCAACTTAGCACATAATTCTGCTTTGTTCATGGAATAAAATTTTTAAAGATTTTTAACTGCAACAAATATAGAGGGTTTTTAAATTCTGCAAATTTTTTTCTCAAATTAAATATCAATCAAATTTCGCTGTAACTCCCATTTTCATTGATTTTTTATCGCAATGTTTAAAAATATAAATGTCGTCACAGAATCTTTGTTTTTCCGAAAACCCTACTGGCAGTGACTTTCAGGAGTGTTTCGCTAAAAGCCAACAATAGCAAGGGTTTGAGCTATACAAAAAAAATTATTACAAAAAAAAGTCTTTTTTTGGTTTTGCACAATTAGTCCACAATTTGCATAAATGAACGAAAAGCGATGAATTGATCCCTCCATTTGTCAATTGACTTCTGACGAAGGATTCCAGCGTATTTATCGATATATTGGTTATAAGCAGATTTGCTTTCTGCGAAGTATTGTATCGCATAGGTTGGTCCTTCTGCTTCATCTATATCCATTAGTCTTAGAATGGTGGCTTTTGAAAAGCAATCAGTAGCAATTACTTCCGGAATATGTTCATTTTTGAGCCATTGAAGCCATTCATTTTTTATAGAGTCGTTTACTTTTACAGTTACATTATAGATGAACATAGGGCTTATTTATTTTTTATTTCTAAAAATATTGGGCAATGGTCGCTGTGTTTTATATCAGGAAATATTTCTGCACCAATCAATTGACTTTTTAATTCTTCTGTTACCGAAATGTAATCAATCCGCCAACCTTTGTTATTTATCCGTACACTTGGGAAGCGTTGACTCCACCAGCTATATCGGTGAGGTTCGTTATGGAAATGTCTGAAAGTGTCTATCCATCCGGATTGCAGAAATGTAGTCATCCATTCTCTTTCCTTTGGTAAAAAACCGGAGGAATTTTTATTTCCTTTTGGATCATGTATATCTATCTCTTCATGCGCAATGTTGTAGTCTCCGCAAAGTATCAATTTTGGATTTTTCTTTTTAATCTTTTTAAGATATTCATGCATTTCATTCAACCACTGATATTTATATTCTTGTCTCTCTTCTCCTGATGTACCTGATGGAAAATAGGCGTTGATTAATTTAATATCACCGAATTGCATTTCTATCACCCTACCTTCAAAATCACTTAGGTGAAAACCATTTCCTTTTTTTACAGCTGTTGGTTTTATTTTTGAAAAAATGGCCACACCGCTGTATCCTTTTTTATTGGCACTGAACCAATGATGTTCAAATCCTAGCTTCTCAAGTTCTTTAACATCAACGTCGCCTTCATGAGCTTTGGTTTCCTGTAAACATATTACATCTGCAGGATCGGTTTTCAGCCAATCCAACAATCCTTTTTTAATGGCAGCTCTAATGCCATTTACATTGTATGATATAATTCGCATGGTATTTTTAATTGTTTGATAACAATATGCTAAGGTAATAATACACGGTGTGAAAAAAGATGAATATTATTTTGAAGCTATTCCACTACAGGTCTGAGCCAGTTGGTCATTTCCTCAAGACTTAGTTTTTTTCTTTTTGCATAATCTTCTAATTGGTCGTTGTCTATTTTACCTAGACCAAAATATTTACTTTCGGGATGAGCAAAATACCAGCCACAAACAGAGGAGGCTGGATACATAGCCAGGGATTCTGTTAAATGAATACCGGTTGTATTTTCGCCACCTAGCAATTGGAACAATTTTATTTTCTCAGTATGATCAGGACATGCAGGATAACCGGGTGCTGGACGAATTCCACTATAGCACTCGCTAATCAGTTCTTCATTACTTAAGTTTTCATTGTTTGCATATCCCCAATATTCTATTCTGGTTTTTTTATGCAATAGTTCAGCAAAGGCTTCAGCAAGTCTGTCAGCAAGCGCCTGTAAAATAATTTTATTATAATCATCCAGGTTATCTTCGAATTTTTTGATATGCTTTTCAATGCCTTCAATAGTTACAGAAAAAGCACCGATATAATCTTTTTGAGAAGGGTGTATAAAATCAGCTAATGATACATTTGGTTGACCGGCAGCTTTCTTCATTTGTTGTCTCAGAAACTCAAGTTGAATATTTGAATCACTACTTATTATTTCAAGTGTATCAGGTGCTGTTTTGATAGTTTCCCAAAAACCAACTACAGCTTTTGCCTGAAGCCATTTTTCTTCAATGATTTTATTTAATAACTGGCGAGCATCATCATATAACTTAGTAGCTTCTTTTCCAATGATATCATCTGATAAAATAGCCGGAAATTTTCCATGCATTTCCCATGCAATAAAAAATGGCTGCCAGTCAATGTAATCGGCTATTTCCGAAAGTGGATAATCTTCTAAAATTTTAGTGCCGGTAAAACCAGGCATTGGAGGTGTATAACTACCCCAGTCAATTTTTAAACTGTTATTTTGAGCAGCAGCAAAAGAAAGCAATTGTTTGCCGCTTTTTTTATTGTCAAAACTCTCTTTCAATTTCTGGTATTCTACATGTAATTCATTTAGAAATTCAACTTTTGATTCTTTGTTCAATAAGTTGCCGGCAACAGTTACACTTCTCGATGCATCCAACACGTGTATGACTCCTTTTTCATACTCAGGAGAAATTTTTACGGCCGTATGCATTCTGCTCGTAGTTGCCCCACCTATCATCAAGGGTATATCCATATTGAGTCGTTTCATTTCACGGGCAATATGAACCATTTCGTCTAGGGAAGGTGTAATAAGTCCGCTAAGTCCTATGATGTCGGCTTTATGTTTCATTGCTTCAGAAAGAATTTTATCAGCAGGAACCATTACCCCTAAATCAATGATTTCATAACCGTTGCAACCCAATACTACCCCAACAATATTTTTTCCAATATCATGCACATCTCCTTTAACCGTGGCAAGTAGGATTTTTGCAGCACCTTTTTCTTCTTCATTGATTAATCCATTTTTTGCGGCATTAATTTTCCTTTCTTCTTTCTCTTGTTCAATAAAAGGAGTGAGAACGGCCACAGCTTTTTTCATTACACGAGCACTTTTAACCACTTGAGGTAGAAACATTTTGCCTGCTCCAAACAAATCACCGACTACATTCATGCCATCCATCAATGGACCTTCAATCACATCCAATGGTTTTGCGTATTGCTGTCTTGCTTCTTCGGTATCTGTTTCAATATAATCTGTGATACCGTTTATAAGTGAATGCTCTATTCTTTTTTCTACACTGTTTTTCCTCCAGCTTTCATCTTTGATGGTTTCTTTTCCTTTAGCTTTTACGGTTTCAGCAAACGTTATTAACTTTTCAGTGGCACTATTGTCGTCATTTTCAATATTAAGAATTACGTTTTCACACAATTGTTTTAGGATTGGTTCTATTTCATCATACACAACCAATTGCCCTGCGTTTACAATGCCCATATCCATGCCGGCTTTGATAGCATGAAAAAGAAATACACTATGGATAGCCTCCCTTACATGATCATTACCACGAAAAGAAAATGAAACATTACTTACTCCACCACTTACTTTAACAAGGGGCATTAATTTTTTAATTTCTCTTGTTGCTTCTATAAAGTCAACGGCATAGTTATTATGCGCTTCAATGCCCGTAGCAATCGCAAAAATGTTTGGGTCAAAAATGATATCTTCTGGCGCATACCCTAACTTTTGTGTAAGTATTTGATAGGCGCGATGACAAATTTCTATTTTTCTTTCTTTTGTATCAGCTTGCCCTACTTCATCAAATGCCATCACGATTACTGCTGCACCAAAGTTTTTGCAAATAATCGCTTGCTCTAAAAACTTCTCTTCTCCTTCTTTTAAAGAAATGGAGTTAACGATACATTTTCCTTGTATACATTTTAATCCTGCTTCGATGATCTCAAATTTACTTGAGTCAATCATGATGGGAATCCTAGCAATGTCCGGTTCTGCCTGAAGTAGGTTTAAAAAAGTAGTCATGGCGGATACCCCATCTAACAATGCATCATCCATATTAATATCCAATACCTGAGCCCCGCTCTCTACCTGTTGTCTTGCTACAGAAAGCGCCTCTTCGTAAAGCCCTTCTCTAATAAGTCTTGCAAATTTTTTACTGCCCGTTACATTGGTTCTTTCTCCAACATTAACAAAATTGGTTTCCGGACGAATAATCAACGGTTCAAGACCACTTAACCGTAAAAAGGGATTGATAATTGTATTCATTTATTATTATGCCTTTAGTCTTGGTGATAAATGTGGTATTTAATTTATTGGATTTCTACAGTAGGTAAAATCCTGGGTTTACAATTTTTCATTTCTTCAGCAATGTGCTTAATATGGTCTGGCGTTGTTCCACAACAGCCCCCTACAATATTTACAAAACCTTCTTTAGCCCATTCTTCAATGATGTGTGCAGTTTCATGCGGTTGCTCATCATACTCTCCGAATGTATTTGGTAATCCGGCATTTGGATAAGCAGAAGTATAGCAATTAGCAATTGACGATAATTCTTCAATGTAAGGACGCATTTCTTTTGCACCCAAAGCGCAGTTTAGGCCAATGCTTAAAGGATTGGCATGAACAACTGAAATATAAAATGCCTCCAAAGTTTGTCCACTCAACGTTCTTCCACTTGCATCTGTGATGGTACCGCTGATCATGATTGGAAGTTCTGGCATATTGTTTTTTCTGAAAAACTCTTTAATGGCAAAAATGGCAGCTTTGGCATTCAATGTATCAAAAATGGTTTCAATTAATAAAAGATCTACACCACCATCCACCAAACCTTTCACTTGTTCTGTGTAAGCCTCTACCACTTCATCAAAAGTAACTGCCCGAAATCCAGGATTGTTTACATCAGGAGAAAGTGATAAGGTTTTATTCAATGGTCCAATTGCACCTGCTACATATCTGGGTTTTGATGGGTTCTTTTGTGTATATTCATCTGCAGCTTCTCTTGCACATTTTGCAGAGGCAATATTGAGTTCATAAGCCAAAGACTGCATATCATAATCAGCCTGAGCAATAGAGGTACTGCTGAAGGTATTCGATTCAATGATGTCAGCACCTGCTTCAAGGTATTGTTTGTGAATCGAAGTAATGATTTGCGGCTGCGTAATACTTAATAAATCATTATTTCCTTTCACATCTTTATGCCAATCCTTAAAGCGATTACCCCGATAATCACTTTCATTTAATTTATGTCGCTGAATCATGGTACCCATGGCACCATCAATTATCAATATTCTTTCCTTCAAAATGTCTTTGATATCAATCATGTTTTAAACAGTACTTAAATTTAAAAATAGAAAACAGGGAGCAATTTGATTATTCTAATGCAGTAAACTCAATCTTGGTAATAAAGGATTTTCAAATCCGTGCGGCTTTTGTGGAAATGTTGTCCGTTTATTAGTTCAATAGATCATTTTACTGCAAGGGTTGAACAATAAACAAATCGACCATTGCTATGCAAAGATAAAGCATGTATTTTTCAGTACAAAATAAGTCTGTAATTATCAGCTGTTGGCGTTAATGTAATGTTCCACGGGTATTCTGTTGCTGATGCTTTTGGCCAAAGTCATTTCATCAGCGTATTCCAATTCTCCGCCAAATGCAATGCCTCGCGCTATGGTAGTGATTTTTACGGAAGTTTCTTTCAATTTTCTTCCAATATAGTAAATAGTGGTATCACCCTGAATGTTTGGGTTTAGTGCGAAAATGATTTCCTGTGTTTTTTCTTCAGAGACCCTTTTGACAAGAGATTCAATATTCAGCTGTTCCGGCCCGATGCCGTCTAATGGAGATATTATACCCCCTAAAACATGATAGGTTCCATTAAATTGCTGAGTGCTTTCAATTGCTATAACATCACGAATACTTTCCACCACGCAAATGATGTCTTGCTTGCGCATTATGTTGCTGCAAATGTTGCATAAATGATTATCTGAAATATTGTAACAACGCTTGCAAAACTTAATTTCCTTTCTCATTGTGGCTATCGTTTCACTGAAAAAGGCAACTTCATTTTCTTTTTGCTTAATCAAATGCAATACAAGCCTGAGTGCTGTTTTCTTACCAATGCCGGGTAGTTTTGCAAATTCGTTTACGGCATTTTCCAATAAAGAAGAGGAAAAAATCATTGAGTAAAATTAACTTTTAGTATTCAGCAAGGATGATTTATTTTTTCTTTTTTAAAAGATATTTTTATAGTTGAACGTCTCTTTCGTTTTCCCAATTGGCTTTCACAGAAATTTTTTGTGGCAAAGTGATTGCCCTTTCTGGTTGAAGTTTTCTTGAATAATTTCCCGGATCCCATTCCCCATTATTGTTTTCATCATATAGTATTCTTATTTCATATTCGCCAGGTGCCAACATTTTGTTTAACCATTCATTGGATGTTAATGGAAATTTCCATTTTATATTGTTTGCTTCAATAAATTCAAGCAAAGGATGCCTTGAAATATCTAGGTTATTAAATACAAGTTTTAATGATCCATATTCTGATATACTTTTGGTTTTGAAACTAATTGTATCAGCTTTTGTCAACTTCCTTCCGGAGGAATCTTCAAACGCACCGATGGAAAATATCAGAAAGAACTTTTCATCTTCTTTCCATTTTTTTGAAATCGATATTTTTTTTCTTGAAGTATCAATATCGGTTGATATTACTTGAACAGGAAGAAAGTTTGTATCGGCTATGAATACTGAATCTAGGTTTATTATTTTCAATGGACTTGTAAAAGCTAGTTCCAAAGGGCTTAGTAAATCCTGTTTAGAATTCATTAAATTGGTTGTGTACCGAAGTTTTTTATCAGCATTTTTTTTGTCAAAAGCCGAAGTGAAAATGGGAGTCTTTTTTTCAGCATAAGCAAACAATAGGAGGGAATCATTTTTATCAGTAGTATTTATTTCTCTGTCGTTAAAAGCAAATATTTCCGATTTTAAATTGTAATACTTATTGCCATCACCATCTTTTAAAACAAAAATCAAAAAGTTACCTGCTGGTAAATTCTTGAAACTGAAATTGCCATCGCCTTGAAGAAAGGTTATATAATCAGGTTTTCTAGTGCTAACGGAGCTGTCAACACCATTTCTATATAACAGAACTTTTAGAGTACTGTCGGGTTTTCCGCTTTCTGCCATCACAACTTTCCCATTTATTTCCAAAGAGTCAATAAAATTTCCTGTTGAAAAAATATAAGAAAAGTTTTTGAATACATTCCCCTCATTGATGTCTTTTATGGAATTACCTAAATCAATGCTATAAGTGGTGTTTGTCAATAACGAATCTTTTAATTTAATGGTAATTGTTCTCAGATTTGAGCTGACTGTAGGGTTGTTTTTTTGCATCGGAGAAACAAAAAAGTTATTTTGAAGGTCTTTCAGTTCAATAAATTCGTCAAAAGTTAAAGATATTTTATTGGCATTGAAATTGGTTTGATAGTTGTCAGGAGATGCCTTAATGAGTATAGGAGCAGCAGTATCCTTTGGCCCACCTACCGGAGCGCCAATTTGAGCACAGCTGTTTACGAAAAGCGAGCAGCAATGAAATACGAGAGACATCAACAATAAATGTAAAAATGACCTTTTCATCAAAATTTATGCAATGGAAGATTGCTATTGACAAAATTAATAAATATTAAGCAGCTTGGCTGAACATAATATTTTTCCTCAACCTCATTATTATTCAACAATTTGAAATTTAATTTGTTTATATAATTATGAGCAAAGTATATAGTTTCAAAACAGTACAGGTTTTAAACATTTCCTTGGAAGATGCCTGGAACTTTTTCAGCAGTCCAAAAAATCTGCAAAAAATTACTCCTGAAAAATTAGGCTTTAAAATTAAGTCTAAATTTCATGGAGATAAAATGTATCCCGGTCAAATCATAGAATATATTGTAAGTCCGATGTTTGGTATTCCCTTGTATTGGATGACTGAAATCACGCATGTAGATGAAAAAAAGTATTTTGTAGATGAGCAGCGTTTTGGGCCCTATTCAATTTGGCATCACCAGCACCATTTCAAAGAAACTGCCGAAGGTGTGGAAATGACAGATATCGTTCATTATAAAATTCCATTCGGATTTTTAGGGGATATTGCAAATGAACTATTTGTTAAAAAACAACTCAAGCAAATTTTTGATTACAGATATAAAACAGTTGAAAAATTATTTTCTTAATCAAAAGTCAATTGTAGGTGAGTATTATTTCCAAGGACTATAAGGACATTTAATAGACCCATCTCGCTCAGCTTTTTTAAATCTATAAGACATAGACATCTCAAATGTCTTCGCTTTCGAATTTGTAAGTGCAAGCTTGGAAATTGTTTCATCATAAGTAAAGCCAAATTGAAAATCATTTATATAATAACTGATATAAGGGATGATCGCATCATTTGGTCTGTAAAAGGCTCCTACATTTAAATAGACCGTTTCATCAGATGAGATTTTTCCCAATCGGGATAAATTAAATGCATAGTTTGTTCCGATAAGATAGTAGTCAATATTCGACTGATGTTGATAAACTGCCGAAAAGTTAATGATGTCACTGTTTTTAAGTTGAAAATCAATCATGGCATTTCCTGTAAATCGCTTTGGAATAGTTTGGTATTGATCATTAAGAAAAGTTTGTTTGGGATTATTTAAATGATAACCGGAAGCACCTATTTCGAAGTTTATGGATTCATTTGAATAACTGTAATTGATTCCGGAAGATAAAGAGAGAAAAGATTTCATGTTTGAAAGAGTTTCACCGCTAGGCATACTTGTATTGAATCCACCAGTAGTAAATTGTTCAGCAAAAACCAATCTCGAAAAGTCAAGAGATTTTTTACCGTAAGTTCCTCCAAATCCAACAGACAATTTTTTTGTTTTTTCTTCATCCATGAAAGAATGGTATGCCATAAATCCTGATGCATAATTACTTTTTAGGATTCCATCAAATGTATAATCGTGCATCAAAGAAATCCCCCCCCCTAAAATATTGTCATTTGTAGTTTTCTTTAGCAGCCTTGTTTCTGCTGACAATACTCCAGTAATATATGGCGCTGCGGGGTTTATCCACTGAGACCTGAAATTTGACATCAGTCTGTAATCTGCATCAGTATTCATTGTTTGCGCAGGGTTTAAATACATTGGTGCAGAAAAAAACTGAGAAAAATGAGGATCCTGAGCATGGCCTGCAAGGTGTGCAAAGAATACAATAAAAATGAAAATAATTGTTTTCAATAGTATATGGGTATTAGAATATTATCGGATTAATACGCAATTTCCTGCTTTTGTTATCAACTTTCCATTGATATCAATTGCCTGTAGGGTCCAAGTATAAGTATCCATCGGTTGTGCTTTACCGTTATATATGCCATTCCAGCCAGGTAAAGCCTGATTGGATTCAAAAACTAATTTACCCCAGCGATCAAAAATTCTAAAGAATTTCAGCTTTATCATTCCTACCAATATCGGATACATGTGATCGTTAGCACCACCACTTCTGTCGGGAGTAAATGCGTTTGGAACATAAATTTCTCCATTTCCAAAAACCCTTACCAATACTGTGTCTACAATGTTACAACCGCTCTTGTCTTTAATGTTAATGAGGTATTGAACATCACGATTATAGGTAAACACCGGTTGTATTGTTCGATAGTTGTTTAATGCAATGGCCGGTTGCCATAGGTATTCCAAGCCGATGTTTCTGGCTTCTAACTGCTGTGGTTGATTTATAACAGCGTTCACTTCATTATATCTGATACCTGAAGGGGGAACTACTATTTTAATAACTTTTACTATTGAATCTCTAACATTTCGGCATTTTTCAGATTCTATGACAAGTTTAACCAAATAATATCCTGTGTTACTGAAAATATGAGACGGGTTAATGGAATTACTGCCGGGCAGATCAGTAAAATCCCAGGTATATAACACATTGCCACTGTTTGAAACGTTGCTTTGATTGTAAAATTTTATCGGAGTGTTAATACAGTTTTCATTAAATGTAAAATCAGGAATAGGTTTGTCTGTTTTCTTTATTTCTAAAAAAGAGGGCACTATTGATTTGCATCCGTATGAACTTATTAATTCAACCGAATAAAATCCTGCAACAGTTGCATACAGTGAATCGTTTGATTGATTTGGAATAATATTGCCATCAAGATACCATTGATAAGTATTTCCACCATTTGCTGTCAGTAAAATCTGTTCACCTGGACAAATATAATTTTGTGTGATTGTTCCCAAATTTCCTGATGGCAATGGCTTTTGTATTACTAAAATAGTATCATAATTAAAGCACCCCAAAGAATTAATGATTTCACACTTGTAAATTCCTGCATCTGTAACAATCAAAGAATTTGTTGTAGCCCCAATAATGAGCGAGTTGTCTTTATACCAATTAATATTACTAACCAAGCCAGTCCCTGCCGTAAAAACAGCTTGTAAAAGAATACTATCACCTGAACAAATAATGGGCGAATGATTGCTTGTAACATTTACAATCGGATTCTTGTAAAGATAAATCATAGAAGATCCTGTATCTGTGCATCCATTGTAATTTGTGAAAACCTGTACAAGAAAACTGTCAGCGGTTGAGTAAATATGAGATGGATTTATCGAGTTTATCTGTGAAGAATTGTCTCCAAAATTCCAAGTGTAACTCGTATTTGCAGCAGGTTGGTTTATTTGGAAATTAAACAGGTTGTTATTGAAACATTGAGTGCTATTTTCAACTGTTATATTACTTGAAGGTTGTTGTATTACCTGAATAGGGAAATGTATGCTGTCAATACAATTTAAATCAGAAGTGATGATTAGGCTAACATTGAAAATTCCCGGAGATAGGTATGTATGATTTGGATTGTTAGTATTAGAAATATTACCATCACCGAAATTCCAAAGTTGATGAAATGTACCCAAAGAAATAGAACTTGTATCAACAAATGAGAAGAAGTTGTTGTTTAAGCATTGTGAACTGTCATTTACAGAGAATCCTGCTTGCGGAGTAGATTGTATATTTAGGGTTATGGTGTCTTTAGCAAAACATCTTGTTGCATTATCCGTTACCGTAAGTATATATTGAGTATTGTTATTGGGTGAAGCCATTGGATTGGATGCAGTGGAATCAGATAATCCAATTGAAGGAGACCAAGAGTAAGTATAACCTGTAATAGAAGAGGATCCAATTGGAACAGAATTGTTTTTACAAAGACTAGTTGATACTCCCGCATCAACAATGGGATATGAAACAGAAGCTTTCACTCCGATGGTATCCTTACAAACACAACCAACACATCCGGCAATATCGTACGGGGTAACTATACACCAGTAATTGGAATCAGGTAGGGCATTGTTTACAATTATGCTCTGTGTATTACCTAACGGTAACGAATAGTTGTTATTATACCATTCATATTGCTGAAATCCCGGAGGACCTGTAAAAGTTGCATTTCCTGTAATACAATCGAATTGTGTTGTGGAAGATAGGCCACATTCCACCACATCGACGTATGCATATCCAAAGTGACCACCCTTTGAGCAATCGACAGTGGTAAATTCTAAATACATGGTTTGGCCTGCATACCTGTCAAGATTTACGAAAACATCGGTCCAGTTTTTACATTGAACGGAAGCATCCTGACTGTGTTCATAAGAGTGAATGGATTCAAAAAATCCCGGAAGATTGCTATCTGCAATAAAATCAAAGCTTGCACAAGGAGCCGCGACTCCGGTTGTTGCATTGTATAGAACAGCTTTGAATCTTGGTTGTTCATATTTTGCATGTGGGTTTCCTCCATTACTACCATCGGGATTTTCCAGTACAACTGCGTATGAGAAAGTAATTGAAAAATTATTGGAAGGATTGGGCACATTGATAACATACCTCACTGCTTCAGCTTTCTTATTTGGTCGGTTTGATCCGATAGCATCTTCATCACTGCCCAGCTTAACTGTATATCTTCCGCCTCTTCCATTGGGAGGGTTTACGGGAAACTGACCATAATAATCAGTACGTGCCAAATTTCTGTCTTGTAATTCCTGTCTTTGCGGTGGACTTGGTGTATTGATACCATTAAGCCAGGTGTTGACAGGAAGCGTCACTGCATTAAAAGTGTCGCTTACAACTATGATGGTATCAACTGTACCGATATTGGTTTGCCAAAAAGAAAAATCACCATTTTCAAATCCGATGTTTTCAGGGCAAATATCATTTGTATTTTTTCTAAAACTATTTTTAGAAAGGCTCTTCTTATTTGTCTGACTTAAAGCTTTTTGTTGAATATTATTTTCGAAATTGTGTCTATTAATATACTCTTTGTTTTTGTAGATTTTTCCCGGAATAATATCTTGCTCAATTTTATCTTGTGCGGAAAGTAAATTAGAATAAAATAAAACTGCGTAAAATAGTTTTTTCATTTTAGGGGTATTGGCTTGTTGAAAGTAAAAACATTCAATCACACGATGGGAAATTGATTGTTAATCTTTAAAAGTAAAGAGCAAAAAAGATGCCGTTGTTCAAATATTCTAAAACTTAACAAAATCCGATTGAATAATTAACGATTCATTTTTCAATATATTATATGAAATTGCCGAAAACGTATCTTTGACTTATAAATAAACGCACATTAACACATACTTATTATTCGAAAGTAAGAGCAGGTAGCAGTTGTTGAATATGATTTTTATCTTAAATCATAATTAATTAATAAATGCAGGCAACAAATTATTGATTTGAAGAGTCTTAAAAGTGAAAATATCAAACAGAATTATAATTTGAATCAAAACGAATTGATAGTAGGCTGCATTAGGCGTGATCCTGTCTGTCAAAAAACTGTTTTTGATTTATATGCCGGCAGAATGTTGGGTGTTAGTTTGCGATATGCCCGAAATAAATATGACGCAGAGGATATTTTGCAGGAGGCATTTATAAAAGTGTTTGATAAGATCGACCAGTTTAGAAATGAAGGTTCTTTTGAGGGTTGGATTAGAAAGATTGTACTCAACACTGCATTGAAAAAGTATACATCGTTTCGATATACGGTGGAAAAATTCAATCAGGATGTATCGGAGTTTGAGGAATTGGGTTCGAATGATGTTTCTGCTTATTCTCACCTAACGGAAAAAGACCTATTGAAACTTATTCATGAATTGCCGGATGGGTATCGATTGGTATTTAATCTTTTTGTTATTGAAGGATATAAGCATGAAGAAATTGCCAATATGCTGAACATCAATCCGGGGACTAGCAGAAGCCAGCTTTCAAAAGCCAGGACGATGCTTCAAAAACAAATTTTACAATTGCAAAGAGTAGCAGTATGAATAAAATAAATCCATTTGATGAGCATTTAAAAAATAAATTGGCTGATTTTGAAGCCGATGTACCTGCTTATTTATGGGACAATATCAATAAAGACAACAATAGAAAAAAACCGTTCTTTATTTGGTCTTTTTCCAAGAGAAATTTCTTCCTGATATTGACAATAACAATACTTGGCGGCGGGTTTTACAATTATGTAACTTCCTACAACTCAAATTTTCCTTTCGAAAAAAATATTGTATCAATCAATAAAGTGAACATTGTTGATTTATCACAAGAAAAAAATACCATTCAATCAGAACCCGTTATAAAATCCAATTATAGAAATCAACAAAAATCTAAAAACATCAAGTTCAATGCTGCTAGTCCGGGCATTGATCTGATTGTTGAAACTCCCAAGGAAATTGAATTTTCAAAAACCCAACCTTTGCTAGCGGAAAAGAGCACGCGCAATAAAAAATTAAAGAAATCAAATCTCTCTGGTCTAAATGCTTTGTCTTTGGATGAATCAAATTCAATAGTTGAAAAACTTAATGAAGATGAATTTCATGATAATAAAGTTTCAGTATTGAAAAATGAGTCAAGATTAACTCCGCATATACTTTCAGCGGAACTACTTCATACTTTTTCAAAATTCACACCAACATTAAAAATCATTTCAAAACCGGTTTATAATATTCCGTGCCCAACATTCAATAATAATACCAACAGATTTTATACTGACTTTTATGCTGCTGCAGATATTATCAACAGGCAATTCAATGATACAGCCAATTCAATTTATCTGCAAAAAAGAAAAGAGGGCAATACAATAAGTTCCGCATTCAGTTTTGGTATCAGGCTTACCAAATTATTCAAAAGCGGAATAACTATAAGAGGAGGAATAAACTTTAGCCAGGT
The DNA here is from genome assembly GCA_945872815.1 of Chitinophaga pinensis. Lineage (GTDB taxonomy): Bacteria > Bacteroidota > Bacteroidia > Chitinophagales > Chitinophagaceae > Ferruginibacter > Ferruginibacter pinensis_C. The sequence goes on along the minus strand of CAMCAY010000007.1, from coordinate 62,330 downwards.
TAATGAAAAATTCAAATTCACCCAAGGTAATATCATTCAAATGGTATACGAAACCAATGCATCGGGCGATACTATCGGAAGTTATCAAACCATCAGTACCAGGTACAAGATTACACATAACCAATACCGAAATGTAGATTTTCCTATTACAATTGGTTATGAGAAATCATTTAATAATTGGAGTTTGGGTTTCAATGGAGGTCTGATATTCAATCTGTTCAGCACATACAAGGGAGATGTTTTAGACAAAAACTTTCAGCCGATTGATATAAATGAATCTGCTCTTGAAAAAAGATATAAGCTGAAAGGCAATATAGGCATGGGTTGTACGGGAGGAGTTTCTGTATATTATAATTTAACGGAACGATTGAAATTATTGGCAGAACCTTATTTCAGGTATAATTTTTCAGAAATGAATCAAGAGTCTTCTGTATTCAAACAACAATATCATACAATTGGCATGAGGGCGGGAATAAGAATGGATCTTAGATAATCGGAAAAAATTAACAGAGCTAAGGCAACGAAAAAAGTAAAAGCGAAGTCTTAAAAGTAAAAAGTAAAAAGTAAAAAGTAAAAAGTAAAAAGTAAAAAGTAAAAAATGTATAAGTTATTTTTCAAAAAATCAAAGTTGTATTTATTAATAGCAAGCTTCTTTGCTTTTGCATCTTGTCAGAAAGACATTGATCAAACTATTTTAAATTCAACCAATCAAGTCCCCAATCTAACTACAAAAGTTAGTTCCTCTGTTTCCGGATTCGTTACGGATGAAAATGGAGATGCTGTTTCTAATGCTACAGTATATATAGGCACAAGAACCGTTATTACTGATAATTTCGGCTATTTTTCTGTAAAGAATACCAATGTGGTAAAAACCGCAGCTTTAGTGACAGTGATAAAACCAGGATATTTTAAAGGCATCAAAACATATATTGCAGAACAGGGAAAGTCAGCATTTTTTAGAATAAAATTGCTTACAAAGTCCACCAATGGCAGTATCAATTCAAACACTGGAGGAAGTATATCCCTTAGCAATGGATTTACAGTTTCTCTTCCTGCTAACTCAGTGGTAAATGCCTCAACAGGATTGGCTTACAGCGGCTCAATTGATATATCGGCACAATGGATTGACCCAACCGCAGCCGATATATACAATACAATGCCCGGAGATTTAAGAGGGATTTCTACAGATGGGTCAATAAAAAGATTGAGCTCTTATGGTATGGCTGCGGTAGAATTAACAGGAACCTCAGGTGAGTTACTGCAAATCGCTAATGGTAATAAAGCTACATTAACGTTTCCTATACCTGCTTCAATTTTAAATACTGCGCCGAACGCTATTCCGTTATGGTACTTTGATGAATCGAATGGTTTGTGGAAAGAAGAAGGTATTGCAACTAAAAATGGAAACACTTATGTTGGTGGAGTAAGCCATTTTTCTTTCTGGAATTGCGATGTGCCAAATAATTATATACAAATGAATTGCAGGATTTTGGATGCAAACGGAAATCCAATGTCTTATACAATAGTGAAAGTTTCTGAAGTGTCAAATCCTTATAATGCAAGATATGGCTATACTGATTCAACAGGATATGTAAGCGGAGCTGTTCCTGATAATGCTCAGCTTAAGCTGGAAGTATTCACTAGTTACGGATGCGGAACTGCGGCATACGCGCAATTATTTTCAACAACAAGTTCTAATATTTCATTAGGAGATATTATAGTGGCTAATACATCTACCAGTGTTGCAAATGTAAACGGAACTGTTACCGATTGCAACAATAGTCCACTGACAAATGGGTATATTATTATGTTGAAAGACAACCAATATTACAGATACAATGTGAGCAACACAGGTACTTTTGATTTTACTACACTTCTTTGCAGTGGCTCATCTCAAGATGTTACGTTTATTGCAGAAGATGCGTTCGCAGGTCAGCAAAGCTCCCCCATTGCTTATACTATCAATAGCGGAAACAATGTTATTGCTAATATTCAGGCTTGTGGAGTAACAACAGAGCAATTCATTAATTATACAGTTAATGGAGTGAACACAAGTTATACTTCCCCAACTGATAGTTTTTCTATGTATGTTAATCCCCAAACCAATCCTGCTTCAATAAATATTTCCGGACAATATTTCGGGCCTCTAACTATATACAGATATACATCTTTCAGTTTTGCGAAGCCTGGCATTGCAGTGGGAAGTACCCAATCTATGTTGAATTTCTATACAACAACTGTTAATGATTCTACTTCAATCATAACGCCTGTAAACGTAAACATAACTGAGTATGGAAATGTAGGAGAATTCATTGGTGGAAATTTTTCAGGGACTTTTGTAGGTGCCGGACCAACGAGTGCTTATTACACAGTAAGTTGTACATTCAGAGTTAGAAGAACACAATAAAAATCTTTGGTTTATTGTTGGTTTAATCCCTGCTTTTTCAAAAGTGGGGATTTTTTATTCGGCCATACCTACTATAATTTTTGAAAGCCATTTCATATTTCTGCTACCACCTTTGATATCCTTGGTAGTGAGTACCATTATACTGTTTCCCATCTCATTAATTGGGTTTCCTTCAATTTCTGTTACGAGGTATAGATTTTTTCCTATGTCGGTATTATAAATTTCATTAAATGAAAAAACCATTTTATATCCATCCTTTGCAATGAATAAAAAATAATATTGATTGAGCATACGCGATTTTTCATATTGAAATGAAACACTGTCCAACAAATTCTTTAACATCACCGCTTTTATTTCTTTAACCCTATTCTCGGTTTTTGGAGAGCAGCTTACATTCACATCAGTAAGTGTAATTATTGGAAACCGCTTAATGTCAGTTAGGGTAAAAATTTTTTCTAGTTTTACTTTACCTGTAATCAAAAATTGATCAGTTGTATTGCTGTCAATTTCTTGAGCAAAACAATAATTCGCTGAAATAAACATCATCATTGTGAACAAAACCGTATACCGCATGTTTAATGGTTGTTTAGTTTATAATTCGAAATATCAATTTATAAAATTAAATCTTTGCTTGTATTTAATTGCAAATTATATTGTCATCCTAATTTACAATGAGTTGCAGCAATGTAAAGTTCATAAAAATAAACATAGATGAATAATTCAACCCAATCATCATATATTAAATACGATTTGCCTAACGCTGATATTATACTGTATAATTCTTTTTTTACAAAAGCAGATTCAGATCTTTTGTATAAAAACCTGATTGAAAAAATAAATTGGGAGCAACACGAGATCACAATATTTGGAAAAACAATGAATCAACCAAGATTGACAGCATTTTATGGAGATAACAATAAAGATTATTCTTATTCAGGAATACGATTGAAGCCAACTGAATGGAATGAAGATTTGATATTGATTAAGTCAAGAATAGAGAAAATTACAAATGAGTCATTTTCAAGTGTTTTGTTGAATTATTATAGAGATGGTCGAGACAGTATGGGCTGGCATGCAGATGACGAAAAAGAACTTGGAAAAAATCCTGTCATCGCTTCTGTGAGTTTTGGCGCAACCAGGCCTTTTCAGCTAAAGCACAACACTATTAAAGATTTGAAGAAAGTAGATATTGAACTTACTCATGGTTCATTATTATTAATGAAGGGAACAACGCAACATCATTGGAAACATCAAATCCCAAAATCAGCCAAGCCAATAGAGCCAAGAATAAATCTAACTTTCAGGTTGATTGTATAAAACTTTTGGGTCATCAAGGGAATTGAATTTCACTCATTGCTTTCTTTTTCTCTTCATTCATTTTGTCGTAGGTTGAAATCAACATAGCCAAACGCGGATTTGATTTAAGGTGGGTCCTGTGATTATTCATAAAATTCCAAAACAATGCATCCCAAATAATGCACCAGTTTCCTTTTTTGTAGTTGCTCATTTTGAGCACATAACTGCTTCCACTTATGTATGGTTTCGATGCCATTAATCCGCCATCAGCAAACTGACTCATTCCATATATATTGGGAACCATTACCCAATCATAAGCGTCAATAAATAATTCCATGAACCATTTGTACACTTCATCGGGATGAAATTCACATAGAAGCATGAAATTTCCCAATATCATCAATCGTTCAATATGATGACAATAGCCGGTTTTCAATATTTTCTTAATGGTATTGTCAATTGGCTCTATACCCGAAGTGCCATTATAAAAAGAAGCGGGAATTTTCTTTTTATAATTCCAAAAATTCTTGTTTCTTTCTTGTGTGCCCCTGTATATATAAACACCTCTTATAAATTCCCGCCAGCCTATGATTTGTCTGATAAATCCCTCCAATGAATTCAGCGGTATGTTGTTTAATGCTGCAAATGAAATTGCAGATTCAACAATCTGTTTGGGTGTAAGCAATCCAATATTCAACATAGGGGTGAGAACACTGTGATGCAAGATGTTTTCATCGACAACAATGGCATCTTCATATTTTCCGAACTCTTCGAATCTTTGTTCTAAAAAATCCTGCAACCACAAATCTGCATCATCATGTGTAATGGGATACAGATTGTTTGTATTGATGAACCCATAATTATCTGGAAAGTATTTCTCAACGTATTCAATTGACTCAGAATAATATTTATCGATTGCAGGAAAGCGGATGACCGGTGCTGTTTTTCCTTTAGGATATTTCAATCTGTTATCTGCATCGTAACTCCACTTACCGCCTTCGGGCTTTCCATCTTTATCAACGAGAATATGTAGTTTTTTTCTTTGCTGGGTATAAAAATCTATTTGAAAATACTTTTGTTTTGATTCAAAGTATTGTTCTAATTCCTTTTTGGTGTTAATAAATAATGGGGATGTAAATTCTTCTGTTTGAATATTGTTTTTTAAGCAAGTTTGTCTGATTCTTTTTTCTAGCCAATTGTCAGCAACATCATAAAATTGAATTAAACAGTTGTTTTTATTTTTAAGCTCATTTATAAATACGCTAATGTCAGAATCAACCGTTACTGCATCAATATACTTTACTTTAATTCCGTTTTCAATCAAAAAGTCCTCATAGTATTTCATGCTTGCCCGATGCAATAACAATTTTTGTTTGTGAAAACAATATTGTTTGAAAAATAAGTACTCTTCGATCAGATAAACTTCGTCAGCCGATTTTAATGAACTGATATCTTTAAACAATTGATGCGGAAAAACCAGAAATATTTTATGCATGTTTATTCATTTTGCATTTAACACTGCAATATTTAACTTCATCCCAAACTTTTTCCCATTTCTTTCTCCATGTAAATGGTCGGTTGCAGACAACGCATATTTTAGTAGGAAGGTTTTCTTTTTTAATACTTTTCATGTTATTTTATGGTCCGCTATTTACCTTTCATTTACAACTCTTTAATTTCCTTGTCAACTTTAGCATAGCTTAATCTTCCTATTTTATTTGTTTGATGATAGCTGTCTAATCCACTGCAGGTAATACTTCCGGCTTCTTCTAGATCGATTAATCCGTCATTTTGAATACAAGATTCTGGGGCAATTATTTTTATTATTTTCCCGATGACCAAAGTAGTTCCATTCAATTCTATGTTTATTCTTTGCACAAGTTCGCATGCAAACTTTATATTGCTTTCTTCAACAAAGGGTGCTTCTATCAAATCAATGTACTGAGGAGTGAATCCTGTTTTTTTAAACTCACTTATTCCCTCATCATACTTTGCACTGCATTGATGAGCTTGTTTGTAAAACTCAGGCAAAATGTGATTGATGGTAAAATTTCCTGTATTTACAATATTTCCCAGTGTATTTTGTTTTTCTTCGTTGGGTCTGATGATAAAGCCACAATAAGCAGGGTTGGCGCCAATATGGAAAAGACTGCTGAATAAACCCAGATTTTCATTTCCTTGTAAACTTTTTGTTCCAATTAAAACAACACTCTTAAATCCTCCCAATGAATTGATAAGATTAGCCCTAAACCTCGTTTCTAAATTTTCAATATCGTTTTGGTTGTAAATCATTTTATGAATTTGTTATTTATAGATTCTTCAAATACTTTTCGCATTTTTTCCAATAGTTGAAAAATGAGGGATAGTAGCCAGTTACTTCGCTGAACATCCAATCTCTTTCGTGTTCAATCCCTTTGTAATGTTGATTTGTAGGATGCTCCTTATAATGAAAAGTAATGTCAGGATAATTGTTTAACAGCTCATCAAATTCACCCACAAACAACTTAATTCCTGAAATATTTTTTGAAATTTTGAGCAAGAACTTTATGGTATTATCGGATACAGGAAATTTTTTAAAAAAACTTGGCTCCAATAAAAAAACTCTATTGGCTTTTACATGCTTATCCCACTCGGGATCAAGATTGTAGAAATTATAAATGTAAACGGGCAAATGGGCATCTACATTCAAATATTCAGTAGGAGGTAAATTGGTTTCAGCTTTAAACAAGGAAGTGTTTTTTAGCTGTTCAGGTATTTCTGGCTGATACAATTCCTCGTATTCTTTATCTAAGAAACTTTTGGTTTGATTAGTAAAAAAGTATTTGTTGATATTCTCTTGATTTGCAAAGTATTTTTTACTGCTGAAAGAGCCCGCCACCCATTGCCAACTCAATGCGTTGCTTGCCCAATCTGCATCAAGCAGATGATAATACATCCATTGAGCAGAATTTAACCAATGAGACTTTCCTATATTACAACAAATACTCGCTATATACATTCTCATGTGGTTGTGCATATAGCCGGTTTCGTATAAATTATTTATGGAAGTATCTATTGCAGCAATTCCTGTATTTGCAAGTATTATATTTTCTGCTGTTTCATAATTATGTACTGGAGTTTGAAGTTGCTTGATATCTTCATTTATTTTTTCTTTTAAATGAATCCATGTTTGTTGAAAATAATCTCTCCATGCAAGTTCTTTTAGGAAGACAAGTATTTCATAAGGTTTATATCCTTTTTTTGTCAACGTTGTAGCTATTTGCCTAGTAGAGATTACTCCTCGGGAGATATAGGGAGAAAGCTTGGTTACTGCGCCATTGCTGTAATTTCTGGTTTTACCATATTTTACAGGATCTATATTGTCAATCAAATTTAGTATGTCAACATAGTTAGTGGTAAACATCAGCGCTTTGAAATTTTATTATTTGAAATAACTCTTTGTAATGCACATTTAAATCTGTTGATATCAGGATTTCTTTTTTGCAAATGCTTTTGACTGATACCACTATTGACTCTTTTGCGCCATAGATTAAAGCTGCTTCTTTTCAACTCTTTTCTCATCAAAGTAATAACCTCTTGTTCGGATAAACCAAACTGATACTTAATGGCTTCAAAAGGTGTCCTGTCTTCCCATGCCATTTCAATGATTCGGTCTATTTCTATAAGATCCATAAAAAGTATACGTTGTTATTTGATAGAGCTCATACCTCCATCTATATGAAAAATTTGCCCCGTTACCCAACTGCTCTCATCTTTCAATAAATATGCTGCAATACTTGCAATGTCTTCGGCATTACCAATTCTTTTTAAAGGATGTCTTTGAGCATTGGCATCTATTTTGTCTTGTGAATTCAATAAGCTTCCAGCTAAAGGAGTGTTTGTGATAGAAGGAGCAATACAATTCACTCTGATTGAAGGTGCTAGTTCTGCAGCCAAAGATTTGCATAGGCCTTCAATAGCACCCTTGCTGGTGCTGACAATACTATGAAATGAGAATCCCATCTTAACGGCAACGGTGCTGAATAAGACAACAGACGCATTACCAGACTTTTTTAATCGGGGTAAGCAAGCTTGTATAATTTTTATTGAACCGGTAACTTGTAATTTGAAATCATGAATAAATTCTTCTTCTTTGATTCTGCTGAATGGTTTTAGGTTGATAGCTCCCGGGCAATATACCAACCCATCCAATTGTTCAGGTAAAAAATTCAAATCAATAGTATCTTCCAGCACATTAACATAATGAGAAGAAACATTTTCATTATTTGCTTCGGGCTGTTTGGAAAAATAAGTGCCGTATACTCTGCAAGAGCTAGATAGTTGATTAGACAATGCTTCACCCATTCCTGAACTGTGGCCTACAATTAAAATGTTTTTCATGTGTTTATTTATTTAAAAAATTCATCCGATAAATTCTTGTTGATGTAGTATTTATTCAAGGATATTTTTACTTCTCCCTTTGATGCTTTGTTGGTTTTAGATAAAGGGTTCTTAGCAGATTGATCATCAAAATCAAATGTTAATCCCTTGGGTAATTTGTAGTCTTTAGTATTGAAAGAAAATAAAATTTCATCTGGCAGCCCATAGCTCGAATACTTGCTGTAATTCATCGTCAATTCATAAGTGCCGTTTTCTTTGGTAGTGGTTTTATTTTTTAGGATCAATAACTTGATGGGGTCAATATAAAGAGTACTTAATACCAAATCACTATTGTCATCATTTGGCAAAAGCTTTACCACTCTTACTTTTACATTGTTAACATTATCGGCACCCGCATCAATCACTGTAAAGTTGTGTTCATTGAATAATGAATTCATGTTTACATTTACTGCGCCCTTGGGAATAAATGAAATACCTTTTGATGTCTTTAATTTGAATTTGTTGGGATTTTTAAAATACAGTTTAACAGCAGCAACAGGAAGTTTTAGAAACACCACTTTAGTTTTCATTTGTCCCTCTGCTTCATAATCTTTAATCTTGTTCATTTTTGTTTTAATGTTTGCCAATAAAACATTGATATCCTGGGCAAATATTGTTTGCTGAAAAAGAAAAAATAGGAAAAGAAAACAGGCAATTTTTTTAATCATACAATTCGTTTAGGATAGAATATCTTTTTTTTGAAATGAATAAAATGCAATACCAAGAAAGGTTCCAATATGCGCAATTAAAATAAGCAGACTGTTTCTGATGGCTGGCCAGTTTTCAAGTGATCCTTTTATGGGTTGCCCTTCGTTATCAATACCGATGTAAAAAAAGCCTTTCCAACCCACCATGTAAGAGGTGAAAAGCCACGGCTTTACATGCTTATCAATAACAGGTACATTGATATTGGAAACAATGGTAAAAAACAGTACGATACAAATAGTGGCCACAATAGGACCAATTGAATTTTCTGCAAATACAGATAATAATATACCTAAAGTTGCAATCACTGTAAGTGCTACAGCCGCATAACCAAATGCAGCAAAATATCTCCACATTACATCATCTTTACTAATCTGTAAAATTTGAGACTCATCACCCTTCACTCTGAAAATAAGCATATCGTCTGTACCAAAGATGAGTAAACTTACAAACAGAGATAATATGGCAATCCAAATCAACAGAAAAACGGTAAACAAAAATGCGGCTAAAAATTTCACAAATAACAGTTGGCTTCTGCTGTAGGGTTTGGTCAACATCAATCTTAAAGTTCCCATATTTGCTTCGCCCGAAATGGCGTCGCCTGCAATGAGTGTAACCAATATGGGAACCTGCACCAGTAAAGTGTTAAGGATGATGTAACACATGAAGTAGCCATTGATGGCTTTTGATTTATCCAGATCAAAACTGTCTTGAACATTTTGAAGCATTAAATTCATGTAACTCTCTCCATCGGCTTTGAAGGCAAATTGAAAAATCAGCACGATGGCGGTAATAGCTGCGAAACCGATATAGGTTCGTGGTCTTCTAGATATTTTAAACAATTCAATTTGTAAAAGGCTGAACATGTGTGTCAGATTTAGTAAGATTCAAAAAATAGTCCTCTAAAGAATTCACATGCTTTACGGAAAAAATATCCATCTTATTTTCTGTTAAAAAACGAACCAGAAAAGGTGTTTCATTTTTATGCATTTTGATATGAATTTCATTTTCATTCAGTATAGCATTTTCTAAGTGCTCCCATTTTTTAAGTAACTCAAATGCATGTTGATTATCGGATGTTTCAATTTTAATGATTGTTTCAGCAGGGTCCAATAGACTTTTTACAGAGCCCTCAACAACTTTTTCGCCTTTGTGTATAATGAGCAATCTGTTGGCAATAAGTTCAATTTCACTGAGGAGATGAGAAGAGACCAAAATTGTTTTTCCTCTTTCCTGACTAAGGCGCATGATGAGGTTTCTGATATCAACAATTCCCTGCGGGTCAAGTCCGTTGGTAGGTTCGTCTAACATTATCAATTGAGGGTCATGAACAAGGGCAACGGCAATGCCTAAACGCTGTTTCATTCCCTGGCTGAAAGTTTTTACTTTACTGTGGCTTCTGTCTGCCAAGCCTACAACATCAAGCTGTTGCATTAAAGTATTTTTCGACAATTTCAATCCGCTCATTTTAGCAAACAGATTCAAATTTTCGTAAGCGGACAGGTATTTATACAAATCAGGTTTTTCTATAACGGCACCTACTCTTTGTAAGATGGATTTTCTGTTTTGTTGAAGTGGTTCTCCAAACAATTGGATATTTCCAGATGTGGGCTGGATCAAAGTAAGCAACATTCTGATGGTGGTTGACTTGCCAGCACCATTTTCGCCTAAAAATCCAAAAATATCACCTTTGTTGACTGTAAAGCTTAGATTATTTACAGCGTTAAAGCGGTCAAAAGATTTGCAGAGTTGATTAACTTCAATAATTGGTGTCATTCGATACTTATAACAAACATAGACACGAAAGGTTGAAGATTATTATTGAAAATTGCCAAAAAAAACATATAAGTAGCCCCAGTTAGCATGAGTTCAAACCTTTGGGTGGATGTAATTATGATAGTTAGTTATTAAAAATAAAGCATGTGGTCGAATTTGAATACTTTAAATCAGTTTACAAATCTGCTAGTAGTAAAGTATTTACATACCATTGCGCTACTCACCATTGGTAAAAAAATAATCTTCATCGCTAAAATTCACTTTTTTCCCCGCTATTTCTCATTTAAGCATAAAAATACTTCTATGAAAACGTTTCTCCTGTAATGGACTTGTGAATTGCTCAGTGAAGAAGATGCGGCCGCGATAATAAACGCTATAGGAGCGATCAATAGAATTGATTTTAAAAAAGGCGGTAAAGATGCCGGAATTCAAAAAAATGTTAATTTACACATGTTGAGATATAGTTATGCTAACCATCTTCTTGAGTCGGGAACGGGACTCAGGCACAGACAGGTTTTGTTGGGGCATAACAGTCCGAAGACTACTAAAGTAGATACCCATGTTAGCCGTCAGGAACTGGGAAAAATAATTAGTCCGTTTTGTAAATTGAATATTAATCATAAAAAAGAGAAAAAATAACCCGAAACTCAAATCATAAAACCCCTCGCCTATATTTTTAAAATCTGCTGGATAGGCGAAATATAATGGAGGAATGTTTCGGGTATGTTTACTCAAAGTAAAATGGCAAACCAAAAAGTGAGATCAAAATAAGCTGAAAACCGTTATAAGTAATACGGCGGACGAAATTTCGTTAGTCAAAAAACATTCAACCAGACAATGATGATTTTACGCAAATATAAATCTGAGGACAAAGAAAAGTGCATTGAGATATTCCAAAGCAATTATCCTAAATTTTTCGACAAAAGCGAACTTAGCCTATTTATTAATTGGTTAGACCATCAAGTCGGTAAAGGCTCGACATACCAAAGCCCGACATACACTAACTCTGAAAAAGACGCCTATTTTGTTGTTGAACTTCCCGAGACTGGCATTGTTGGTTGCGGTGGGTTTTATATTGTAAAAGACAAAAATGAAGCTCGATTAGCTTGGGGAATGATTCATTCTAATTTTCATAAACAAGGCTACGGAACGGCACTTTATAATTATCGAAAGGAAATTATTAAAAAGAAATGGCCAAATCATATTATGGTACTTGGGACAAGTCAACACACTTATTCATTTTATGAGAAAATGGGAATGACTATAACTGCAAATATAAAAGCAGGTTATGGTCCTGACCTTGACAAGTACGACATGACACAATAATAAATTGATACCAGAAGACAATTAATAAACAAGAAGCAATATTCTGTGTGCCGTCCTACAACTTATAACAGCACCTATAATAAATATGCGGTTCAGTGGTTAAATAATAAAGTCATCGAAAAAGGGCAAACTATTTTCTACTTGAAAACATTTAGATTATCAAACTTTAAAAATAAAAAAGTACGTTTTTGGAAAACATAACAAAATCAGCAGCCCTTGAATTTATTTGATTAAATCAGTTTTTGTAATGATAGCAAAACAGAGAATTATTTTACCAATATATAATTCGCATTCCTTCCGCCTTCATCCGTTTGTTTCAGTATACCTTTCTCTACAAGATCTTTTATATCACGCAAAGCGGTATCATTCGAGGTCTTTGTGATTTTTGCCCATTTTGAAGTTTGTAATTTTCCATCAAAATCTTCATGGAGCTTATTGAGCATTAATCGCTGACGTTCATTGATAGGCGTATGTTCGTAAAGCTTCCAAAATTCGGCCTTACGCAAAACTTTTTGCGTGGTATCCTCTGTTGCAAGCAATGCATTTTTCAGACAATGTAAAAACCAATTAATCCATTCGGTAATATCGCCTGAACTGTGCTGTACCTTTTGCAATACTTCATAATAGTGTTTTCGTTCAATTAGAATCTGACCAGACATGCTGTAAAAACGCTCGCCGCTTTTTTCGGCGCGGGATAGCAACATATCTGCAATGGCTCTGCCGATTCTGCCATTGCCATCATCGAAAGGATGAATAATGATAAACCAAAAATGAGCAATTGCAGCTTTTAAAACAGGGTCTAAATTTACATCTTTGTTGTACCAGTTTAAAAAATGATCCATCTCAACTTTTACAAACTCGGGTTTAATAGCTTCATAATGTACTTTTTTCTTACCCATAGCCCCTGAAACTACTTGCATTTCATCTGTTCGATATTTTCCTACTTCTATTTTATATGGACCGCTGTATCCTGTTGGGAAAAGAGCAGCATGCCATCCTAACAAACGTTTTTCTGTCAAAGGTAATTGAAAGCGCTGGGTAGCATCCAACATCATTTCTACAACACCTTCAATGTGACGACTGCTTGGAACAAGTCCTGCTGTATTGATACCTAAATGTCTAGCAATTGATGAACGCACTTGTTCGTAATTAAGCAATTCTCCTTCAATTTCACTTGATTTTACAACATCTAACGTTAATGCACTTAGTGTTACTTCCTCTTTAGCAGAAAAACCCAAGCCATTCATCTGGCCGATGATTTTTCCTTGCATTAACTTCACTTCTCCGAATACAGCATTGATAGCCTTGTCATCCCAAGTAAAATCGGTCCAGTTTTTTTTTTGATAGATATATCTTGCCATAATAGGTATGAATGCTGCGGTAAATATACAAATTAATCGCCGCAAAAATGCGGTGAATGTATGATTTTTTCACCGCAAAAACCTAAATTGAGCTAGTCGCGCTTATTTAGCAAATAATGTTTTTCGATAAAATGATAAGTTTCCTCCGGAAAAAATTATCATACCATTGGATGACAATCCGTTTCTATAAAGGGAAAACCTGCGCACGCTTCTGCGCACTGAAATAAAAAACCCACGCTGGACGTGGGTTTTTTATTTCAGTGGCGTGAGCCGGGATCGAACCGGCGACACAAGGATTTTCAGTCCTTTGCTCTACCAACTGAGCTATCGCGCCATCTCCTAAAACATTAGCTTTAAATAGCAGATATTTAAGGGATTGCAAATATAAGCTTCTATATGTTTACAAACAAAAACTTGAGATTTTTTTCAAAATAAGGTGCAAAATCAATTAAGCACTGAATTTGAAATTACAATGATTCTGATATTACTATTTCGTTTCCAGTAATTTAAAAAACTGATCCAATTGAGGCAATATTACAATACGGGTTCTTCTATTGAATGCCCTGCCCTCCACAGAACTGTTGTCTGCTATTGGTTTGTATTCGCTTTTGCCGGCAGCAGTGATGTTAGCAGGATTTAATCCATATTGATTTTGTAAAACCCTTACAATTGATGTAGCTCTTTTTACACTCAAATCCCAATTATCCAATAAAGGATCTCTTTTGAATGGAACACTGTCTGTATGCCCTTCCACCATAAACTCAATATCTGGTTGATTCTTTAATACCATCGCTACTTTTCCCAACACTTCGCTTGCTCTGTCAGTGATATCATAACTGCCGCTTTTAAATAGAAGCTTGTCCGAAATATCTATATAAACAACTCCCTTGTCAATTTTGATGTTGATGTCTTTGTCATCGATATTTCCCAAAACTCCTTTTAAATTCATTACCAAAGCCATATTCAATGAATCTTTTCTGTTAATGGCTGATTGAAGATTTTTGATGTAAGCATCTTTTGTACTGATGTTTTCCAGCGATTTTTTAATGCTCTCTGCCTGCGAGCTAGAAATTACCGAAAGATTTTCCAGTTGTTTGAGCGCTTGATTGTTATTTTCTTTTAAATAATCTATCTGTTTTTGTAAGCTTGCAATTTCAGCATTAAGCAAATCTTTTTGTCTGTTTACATCTGAATTTCTGTCGTTACAACTTTTAATATCAGATTGCAATTTTGAAATATCATTCTGCAAAACCTGGTATTGAATTTGCAAATTATCGTAACGAAGTTTCTCGTTTCGCATTGCTTTTTTTGTTACGCAGGAACTTATTGCAACAACAGACAAAATGCCTATTATTAAATAGTGGGTGTACTTCATGGTCTTACTTAATTGATGAAAAGTAAAAATATCCAAACTGCTGAATACAAAATAAGATTGTCGTCAGTTATTTGTTTATTTGAAGTTAAATTTCGCAGGAATATATTAAATGAAGAAGTACCAATTAATTACCATACTCACATAAAAATTTGATGCGCATGAGTTTCAATTGTTCCCAATTGAAGTTACCATCTGCTAATTCTTCCTGAGCTATTTGCAAAGAAGATGTTTCACAGCTTTTAAAATATTCCATGATTTCTTCTTGCTCATATTCATCTACCATATCATTGATGGCATAGGTTAAATTCAGTTTTGTTCCACTGGCAACGATGGTTTCCATTTGTTCCAACAATTCATCAATACGTAATTCTTTGTTTTTTGCGATGGTTTCCAGAGGTATTTTTTTATCTACGTTCTGGATGATGAAAATCTTATTGTTGTTTTTGTTGAGGACACTTTTCATCACAAAGTCGTCGGGCTTGATGATGTCGTTTTCTTCAACGTAAGATGCTATAAAGTCAATGAATGGTTTGCCATAGCGCGCAGCTTTTCCTTTGCTTACGCCACTGATTTTTTCTAAATCTTCCATTGAGGTTGGGTACATGGTGGCCATGTCTTCCAATGAGCTCTCTAAAAATATTACAAAGGGAGGTAGATTTTTTTCTTTAGAAACCTTTTTCCTAAGGTCTTTTAAAGCATTTAAAAGCTTTTCGTCCAAAGCCCCTGTGCTTGATACAGCACTTGTAGTTTCTTCATCGTCGGCATTGGCTTCTTCAAAAAGATTATTCAGTACAATCTTCAATGTGGTTGGCTTTTTAGAAAAGGCAGCTCCTTTTTTAGTGATTTTTAAAACACCGTATTCAACAATATCTTTTTCCAATAAGCCATTCAGCAACATTTGACGTATCAAACTATTCCAAAAATGTGATTCTTTCTCATTACCGCATGCAAAAACATCCAAGGCGTCATGTCTATACATCTGTACTTGCTTGGTGGCTTTTCCGGTAAGAATATTTATAAGATATTCTATAGTGAAATGTTCTCCAAGCGCATGGATGGTTTTTAGAACAGTTAATGCCTCAGCTTTTGCTTCTATTTTTTCTTTGGGATGCAGGCAGTTGTCACATTGACCACAACTTTTGCTGTCATCGTATTCTTCGCCGAAATAATACAGTAATGTTTTTCTTCTGCACACACTGCTCTCCACATAAGACAGCGTTTCATTTATCAGCTGAGCGCCTACTTCCCGCTCACTGAGCGGTTTGTCTTTCATTAGGTGTTCCAGCTTTTCTACATCCTTGTGAGAGTAGTATAGTATGCACTTACCTTCCATTCCGTCTCTACCTGCGCGGCCAGTTTCCTGATAATAATTCTCAATGGTTCTGGGTATTTGGTAGTGAATCACAAAACGTATATCCGGTTTATCTATTCCCATTCCAAATGCAATGGTTGCAACAATTACATCCACTTCTTCATTCAGGAACTGATCTTGTCTCGAGGCTCTTAATTTTGTATCAAGTCCTGCATGATAAGCAACGGCCTTTATTCCATTTGCCATCAGCATTCCGGCAAGGTCTTCCGTCGTTTTTCTGTTAAGAGTATAAATTATACCGCTTTTTCCTTTGTGGCTGTGTATGAAACGAACAATACTTTTATTTGTTTGATCGATGCTTGTTTTGGGTTGAATTTCGTAGTACAAATTTGGTCTATTGAAAGAAGAGACAAAAACAGAAGGCGTCCTTAATCCCAGATTTTTAATGATATCACTTTTTACTTTTGGGGTAGCCGTTGCCGTTAGTGCAATGATGGGTGCATCAGGCTTGATCAGTTCCATCATTTCTTTCAGTCTTCTGTATTCTGGACGAAAGTCATGTCCCCATTCGCTGATACAATGAGCTTCATCTACTGCAAAAAAGGAAACATTGATGGATTTAAAGAAAGTAATATTATCCTCTTTGGTCATTGTCTCAGGCGCTACATACAGCATTTTTGTCTTCCCACTAAGCAAATCATCTTTTACTATTTTTTGTTGACCCTTGTTTAGGGTGCTGTTTAAAAAATGAGCTACATTGTCTTTACTACTATAACTGCGTACCAAATCTACCTGATTCTTCATAAGCGCTATTAAAGGCGAAACTACAATGGCTACTCCTTCTTTCATCATTGCGGGTAACTGATAACACAAGCTTTTACCGCCACCGGTTGGCATTATGACAAAAGTATCTTTTCCATCCAATAAGGCATTTATGATTTCTTCCTGAGGTCCTTTAAAATGATCAAAGCCAAAATGTTTTTGTAAAGCTTCGGTCAACACACTCGTATTATTAGTATTAGAAGTGTTTATAGGGATAATAGTTTTTTTGCTTTTCGCCATATCGTTCACAGTTGATATTGAAAATAAGGGATGTCTAGTTTATATAAAGACAACCTTATTCCATAGCAAACGAAGTTAACTTAAATAAGGGAATATTACAAGCTAATGATATGCACTTTGAATCATTTAAGATAATATTATAAACAGCAGCTAAAACATAAAAGCCACTCTGAAAGGAGTGGCTTTTATCAATGTAGTCATTATTTTTTACCGTACCACAATATTTTTTGCGGTTGTTTTTTTGGACTCCTCTTTTTTTGGCAATGTTAAATGCAACACGCCATCTGTATAAGCAGCTTGAATATTATCTTTCATAACATCTTCAGGAAGTGAAAAACTTCTAGTGAAGGAAGAATAGTTGTATTCTTTTCTTGTGTATTTATGCTCTTTCTCTTCTCTTGATTCTTCTTTTTCAGAGCTGATGGTTAGCATATTGCCCTCTACTCCAATATGAAAATCCTCTTTTTTCATTCCCGGAACAGCAAACGAAAGTTTAAAATCGTCTTTTGATTCGGTAATATTAACTGCCGGAACGGTTAATATTCTATTCATTAAACTATTTCCCCCATCAAACCACTCATTCCAGGGTTTGAAAAAATCTTCAAATACAGCCGGTAATAATGTTCCTCCATTTCTTGTCAGTGCTTTTGTTGACATGTTTGCCTCCTTGTTTTTAGATTGATTAAAAAAATATAAGTGCAAATCTATTGGCGAAATCATCTGTTTTAAATAGCTTTCATCAACAAAAATGATGAGTTTTATCAGAATGAAATTAAATACAAATAAAAGTTTTTGGTGAATAGGATGATTGTCATTTTGAGTAACTAATTTATTTACTAATATCATCTGCTAACGATCATTTAAAAGCCAATAATGAATAGTTATCATTGCTTCTTTTCTATAAAAAATATATTGATTTCAGCGTTATAATATACTAATCATATCAATATGCAAAGACTATTAAATTATTTATCGGCTTAATCCCTAATTCATTATGAAAATGCTTATTCGAAAATTGAATAAACTTTGTTTTCTAAATTATTTTTTTAAGTGTAAGCAATTGTTTTTTTACATTTTTAGTTGCACTTTAATATCAAACTCGCAAGCATTTTCAATATGTCATTCAGAAATAGTTCTTGCCGTAGAGATAGTAAAATCAAGTATGTACAGTAAAATCATCCATTTGCATGACTATAAAAATGCTGAAAATAGTCATCATCTAAAAATGAGAATGATTAAATATCTGCATCAGGATTCTGAAATGATTATTTCAATAACACCTAATCCTACACAGAATAATTTTAGATTATTGGTTTCATCCGCTTCAGAAAAAAGGATTTTGGTAAACATATTTGACGTTTCAGGAAAAACAATTCAAACCATCCTCACAAGAAGCAATCAAATTTTATATCTAGGAAACAATTGGAAATCTGGAGTATACTTTGCGGAAGTTATAATGGACAAAAAACGAAAACGAATAAAAATGGAAAAATTTAATTAAATGTAAAAGAGGTCGAAATTATTTCGACCTCTTTTATCTTATAAATGTTTTATTGAAATGAAGTTAATTGTTTCGTTCACTCAACTCAAGCCAACGCATTTCTTTTTCATCCAAAAGTTGAATTACTACACTTATTCTGTCAGCTGCAGCTTGCAATTCTTCGTAGGACAAATTCGAATTCATTTTTTGTTCCAGCATTTCTTTTTCTTTCTGTAATTGGGGCATTTCTTTTTCAATTGTTTCCAATTCATGCTTTTCTTTGAAAGATAATTTTTTTATGCTTGGTTTTTCAACGGGAAACGCTTCATTGGTTTTTTTGCTTTCTTCTTCTACGGGCTTCATGATTTGTTCTGTTTTATTTTGCAACAGACCTTTAGAAAGTGCTTCTCTGTATTGAGAATAATTGCCCGGAAAGTCCCTGATAACGCCATCTCCCTCAAATGCAAACAAATGGTCTACCATACGATCCATAAAATATCGGTCATGACTCACAATTAAAATACAACCAGGATATTCTAATAAAAATTCTTCCAATGTCCTTAATGTTTGCAGATCTAAATCATTGGTGGGTTCATCCAACACTAAAAAATTGGGATTTAAAAATAAGACACTCATTAAATGAAGTCTTCTTTTTTCACCTCCGCTTAATTTACTTAGCAATGTATATTGTTGTTCTCCGGTGAACCCGAATTTCTCCATAAACTGACTAGCCGAAATCTTACTTCCATCTGCTAATGGAAAAAATTCTGCCAAAGCCTTTACATAGTCAATAGCTCTTTTATCTTCTTTGTAAACTAGACCATCTTGACTGAAATTTCCGAATACAACAGTATCGCCATGATTTATTTTTCCGCTATCCGGCTCTTCCAATTGCAAGGCGATCTTAAGAAAAGTTGATTTTCCAACGCCATTTTTACCTACTACACCTATGCGTTCTCCCCTTTTAAAAGTATAATCAAATCCCTTCATGATGGTAAGGTCTCCGTAACTTTTATTGACTTTTTTCATTTCAAGAATTTTGCCACCCAATCTGGTCATCTTTACTTGAAGGCTAACTTCTGCAGTTTCTTTTTGTTGTTTAACCCTGTCTTCCACCTCTGTAAATGCATCCTGACGGCTTTTGCTTTTGGTAGTTCTGGCTTTTGGTTGCTTTCGCATCCATTCCAATTCTTTTCTGAAAATATTTTTATCTTTTTGCAATTCGCTTTGTTGTATTTCTATTCGAAGGCTTTTTTGTTCTAAAAAGTAATCGTAGTTGCCTTTATAGATAAAAACTTTTTCATCATCTATCTCAATAATTTCGTTGCAAACGGCATCTAAAAAATATCGATCGTGCGTAACCAACAATAGGGTTATTTTTCTAGCATCAAGGTATTCTTCCAGCCACTCAATCATTGATACGTCCAAATGATTGGTTGGTTCATCCATAATTAAGAGGCATTTTCCTTCATGCAATTCAGACTCGATAAGAGCTTGAGCAAGCGCTACTCTCTTTTTTTGCCCACCACTCAGATTGCCAACTTTTTCATTTAGAATATGCAAATTCAGTTTACCCAAAATTTGTTTTAAGTCACTTTCAAAATTCCATGCGTTTAAATCATCCAGTTGAGACATCAACGTTCCCAATTCATCGTGATTATCTGATCCCTTTTCAAGAAAAGTTTCATAATCTTTTACTGCCTTAATCACAGGATGGTTTAAGCGAAGCACATTGTCCCAAATGGTTTTTTCAGCATCAAAATCATTATCCTGCTGAAGCATCACGGTTTTAATTTCTTTGTGAATCCAAACTGTTCCGGAGTCTGCTGTTTCAAGCCCTGCAATTATTTTCATTAAGGTACTTTTACCCGATCCATTTCTGGCAACCAGTGCAATTTTGTCCCCCTCTTCTATATTGATAGTGATGTTTTTAAATAAAGTTCTGATCCCAAAGGATTTACTGATATTTTCTACTGAAGCATAATGCATAAATGCAAAGATAATCTCAGTTAACCCAGAACGATGATAAGTTTTTGATGTATTTGTCTGAAAATCAAAAATGGCGAAGTATAAAACAGCTTCAATATTCTCCCAAACCCTTGAAAACAAACAAAAATTAGTACCTTAGCGCCTTGTTATTACTGAGTTTTATTATTTCCAAAAGAATATCCAAATGAATGCATTAAAGACGATTTTTATAACAATTTTATTTTCACTTCTGATTACTTCGAGTGGATTTGCACAAACTTCCTTATTGGAAATAAATGACATGTCCGAAATAAACATAGACAAGTACAGTGATGCTCAGATTATTTCATTGCTGAATAAGGCCAAAGACTTGCAAATGGAAGATGAAGAAGTCATTAATTTGATGAAAGATAAAGGAATGTCTGACAATCAGGTCTATAAATTAAAAAGTAGAATTGAGAAGTTAAGAAAGAATAAAGATGCTTCAAACAGTTTTAAGAATAAGGAAGATGCAAATGAATCTAACAATGAAGAAATGCAAGATGACATAGCAGATAAAGTAGAGAATGATAAGAGATATTATGACACCTCATTGTATAAACTTAGAATGAAAGACAATAAAAAAGAATTGGATGTTTTTGGTTCTGAGTACTTTCAAAAAAATAGTTTGGTGTTTGAACCAAATCTTCGAATCAGTACGCCATCCAATTATGTGATTGGGCCTGATGATCAGTTGATCATAAATGTATTTGGTTTGAGTGAAAAAAAATACAGCGTTCAGGTGAATGAAGAGGGAGAAATCTATATTCAAAATGTAGGTCCAATAAATGTAAATGGTTTATCTATTGAACAAGCAACTCAAAAAGTGAAGGCAAAGTTGGCTTCTACGATTTATAATGCTATTAAATCCGGGCAAACACAAGTTCAGATTTCTCTGGGAAAAATCAGAAGTATACGCGTTACCGTTATTGGCCAGGCGAAAAAGCCCGGAACCTACACGGTTTCTTCTTTAACTACCTTGTATAATATTCTTTATTTGTGTGGGGGACCGGGCACGATGGGATCATACAGAAATATTGAAGTGATTCGTGGAAATGAGGTTAAGAGAAAAGTTGATTTATATTCCTTCATAATTTATGGAAATCAAAAGGACAATGTTCTACTGCAGGAAGGAGACGTGATTAGAATTCCCTATTATGGTAAACAAGTTAAAATAACCGGCAACATAAAAAGAGAAGCTAAGTTTGAAATGCTTGAAAAAGAAAGTTTTCAAAAGCTGCTTGATTATTGCGGAGGCTTTAACGAAAAAGCATACAAGTCGGCTGTATCTGTAAACAGAATTACAGATACAGGAAAAGTGATTATAGATTTATCTAAAGATAAGTTTGATTCATTTATTTCCGAATCGGGTGATGAATTTTTGGTAGGCAAAAACAGGGAACAGTTTTTAAACCGGGTTTCATTGACAGGTTCTGTGGTAAGGCCAGGAAATTATGAATTGACACCAAACCTAACATTGTTAACATTACTTGCCAAAGCCGGAGGATTTGTAGAAGATGCGTACACCAAAAGTGCATCTGTGTATAGATATCAGAACAACAAGGTTCCAACGATGTTGAATGTAAATTTAGATTCAGTAATAACAAATCAGGCAGATATTTACTTGTTAAAAGATGACTCTATCTCCATTCATTCTTTATTTGACTTTAGAGACAGCATGTATGTCAATGTAGAAGGTAATGTAAGAAAGCCATCTACAATAAAATGGAGAGAAGATATGACACTCAGGGATGTCATTATGATTGCAGGAGGAATAACGGAATCTGCAGATTCTACAAAAATTGAAATATCGAGCAGGGTTAGAAATGCCAACATCAGCGAAAAGGATCACCCGGAAGCAGAAACAAGACTGGTCAGTCTTTCAGCAAATGTACAATTGCAGCCCTACGATTTTATTGTTGTAAAAAGTTCTTCAGGATATGTTCCGCAACGCTCTGTGATGGTAGTTGGAGATGTAAAAATCCCCGGAAAATACATTCTTCAAAAAAGCGGAGACAAACTAACCGATATACTTAAACGAACAGAAGGCTTTAAAGCATCTGCAGACAGCAGCTCTGCGACCATAAGAAGAATTATTAAATCTAATTTATCTGTAAAGGAAAGGGAAGCGATGTTTCAACGATTGCTAAACGTAAACAACGATAGCATTATTTCCAATAAAAAGTTGCGCAACGAAATTTATAAAAGCTATGAATTAATCAGTGCTAATATTTCCCAGGCAATGAAAGATCCTTCTTCTCCTGATAATTTGGTCCTTGAAGACGGAGATATCATCACCATTGAAAAAAACACCAATCTGGTAAAAATATCCGGTGATGTGTATTATCCTACGATTATTCCTTTCAAAGAAAAACGAAATGCGAAATTTTATATCAAACAAGCAGGAAATTTCATGCCGTCGGCAAGAAGATCGGGCGTATTGGTGATTTATCCGAATGGGAAAGCCAAATCAATAAAAACGTTTTTATTTTTTAAATCTTATCCAACCGTAACCTCCAGATCCGAAGTCTTTGTGCCTCAAAAAAATAAAAACAACCGCACTAAAATTACAGCAAGTGAACTGGCGGTGATTGTTTCAGCATTGGGTGTAGTAGCAAATGTTTTTATTACTGCTAAAAAATTATAAGCACTTCAATAATTATTGAATTTAAACATCTTAAAAATGTTAGAAGAAAGCACCACAAACAGAAATAAATCCTACATTCAAAATACGGATGAGTTAGCAGGTTTTTTTATTTCAAAGTCATATCAAATATTGTACAAAAGAAGATGGATCATTTTTTTGATGGGATTGATAGGTATGATAGCAGGATTTTTTTATGCTCAAAGAAAACCGATAATTTATGAAAGCCATCTTACTTTTTCTTTGGACGAAGGCGCAAGTGGATCTGGGTCTGCTTCCAGTGGATTAATAGGGCTTGTTGCACAATTTGGTTTAGGCGGTGGCGGTGGTAATGATATGTTTTCAGGTGACAATATTCTTGAAGTCATTAAAAGCAGAAGAATTGTGGAAGCTGTTCTCTTAGGGACAGACACCATAAATAACAAGCAGTTCTCTTTGATGAACGAATGGGTCAGTATGAAGTTGAAGCACATTAAATCAGCAAAACAAAGGCAAATACTCGCTAATATTCGATTTCCGGTAGGCAGTAAAAAGAATCAATTGAATTATGCGCAAGACAGTCTTTTGTATAAAGTTTATCAGGATGTTGTAAAATACAATTTGGAAGCATCAAGGCCCGATAAAAAACTGAATATCTATCAAATAAAATTCAGATCGGAAAATGAAGTGTTCACCAAAATATTTACAGACAGGATTCTTTCAGCTACCACCCAGTTTTATACTGAGTTAAAAACAAAAAAAAGCATGGAAACGCTGAATGCGTTGGAAGAAAGAGTTGCTGCGATTAAAAATAATCTTGGTTCTTCAATTGTTTCAAGAGCGGCATCACAAGATGCAAATATCAATCCTGCTTTTGCAAAATCACAAGTGCCAATGCAGAAACAACAAATCAATATTCAGGCTTATGGCGTTGCTTACGGAGAGTTATGTAAAAATCTTGAGCTGGCAAGATTCCAGTATTTGCAAAATGTACCTCTTATGCAAATCATTGACAATGCCGATTATCCAATGGATGAAATGAAGCCTGCAAAACTGAAGTATATGTCACTTGCTTTTCTTCTGTTCGCTTTTGCAACCGGTTTGTTCATTATAATAATCGCTCAATTCAGGAATAGCTTTTTCAACAAAGCATAGGAAACATGAACAGTAATCTATTTCTTTCTGTGAACGATATCTATGGCTCCATCATATCTTTCGTGTTTGCATTGTTGTTTTTGAAATGGATTTCAGTCAAATGGATAAAAAACAAACAAGTCTTTAATTTATTTTTATTCGGATTTTTATTGAGGGTAATTGGCGTGTTGGCATCAGCTTATTTCAATTTGTATATTGTTAAATCAGATAGCACCATTTATTTTTCTGCGGCAAAAGCAATTTCAAATGCTATGTCCAATTTAGACTTCAGCGAGTCCGTCAAAATTTTCTACACAGATTTTTCAGACTTACCGTTTAAAACGAAATGTTTTTTTTCTAATACAGAAGCATTCAATTGGGTGTACAATGACAATAAAGCCCTTATTCATATTGCATCAATCATATCTTATTTTACTTTTGATTCTTATATAGCCATTTCATTTTTTTTGTCTTTGTGGGGTTATATTGGCACTTGGCTTATTTACCATACACTTTCTAAAAAATTTCCAGATACGTCAGTTCTGTTATACGTATTTATCATTGCTTACCCTTCTTTGTTTTTTTGGACAACAGGATTGATGAAGGAGCCGGTTTGTATGGGCTCTATTGGGCTGTTATTTTTTCTGCTTTTCAATCCTTTTAAATCGAGAAAAAGATTGTTGTTGTTTCCTTTTTTAGGTTTTATTGCCATCTTTTTATTATTTAAGATAAAGTCGTATCTGTCTTATTCATTTCTACTTTCTTTTATTCTTGCCTATGTTATTTATTTTGCGCAGAAAATTTATAAGACTCAAAATATCATTATTACAATTTCCTTCTGGAGTCTAATTGTTTTGATTTTCTTTAGTGTATATTATTTTCTTGGAAGTATATTGCTTAATTCTATAATTGAAGATGCAACAGTCAATATAATCGGCTTTACTAAAGCACAACTAGAACAAGGCGGCTCTAGTTATGATATTGGTCAACCTGACTTAAATGCAGTCAGCATGATTAAGTATATTTTTAGTTCAATCTATGTGACTTTATTCAGACCATTTCTTTGGGAGTCTTCTAAACCCCAACTTTGGTTTTCGGCTTTGGAAGGTTTATTCTCATTCTTGATAATTGGTTATTTGCTTTTTAAAAAAAGCATTAGGAAGACAATTACTTTCATCGTATCTAATCCATCACTTTTATTCTCATTTATTTTTACCATTGTATTATCTGCCATAATAGGCGGTATATCTTTTAATTTCGGAACATTGATCAGGTATAAAATTCCAATGCTTCCATTTTTCTTTGCTTTTTTGTTGATTGTTTTTAAAAATAAATCCATTGACAGAAAATTAAAATGGTTAAAACATTAAAAATATTATTTTCAATCAGCTGTTTTTACTTAAAGCGTAATGATCTCTTTTAAAAATAAAAATATCGGAATTAAGTTCTTTCACTCTTCAATTCTATTGATTCCAGGTTTTTTATATGCGCTTTTTTCACTGGCAATTTCCAGCAATCGTTTTTTTTCTGGTAAAACAGACAGCAATATTTTATTGCTCAATATTGCACAACTGCTGGCTTTCGGAATAACCGTAGCAAAATATGCGGCAGATCAAATGATTTTATCAAAACTTCAATCGGGCGAGACGGCCTCTTTGAATAATTTTTTTGTTAAAAGGGTTTTTCCTTTTACACTGTTTTTTTGTCTGATTCCATTTTTTTCGTACGGATGGATAGCTTCTCTGGTATTGCTTTTCTGCATTCCTATAGAGGTATTTGTAATTATTACAATCATTGAATTGAATATTTCAAAACAATATTTTAAAGCATTATTTATCAGTATGCTAGGTTATCCATTGGTTTTTTTGATTTTTATATTTTGCTCACTTTATTACCATTTATCTGTTATTCATATTCTATTTATTTTTTTAATGGCATCTCTTTTAAAGTCTATTATTGTTGTTGCAATTAGAAGAAAAAACAATCAAACCAAAACGACAAGAGCTGATATTTTGATTACAGATTCAATGGTACCCATACAGCAAACCACTAATTATTTATTATTTAAGGCTGACCAATTAATCATAGCATCCAATTTTGTTAGATTTTCGAGTTTATTATCTTTTTTGCCTTCAGACTATTTATTTTATACCAAATTCATCGAATTGTTTTCCGGAATTACCACTTCTTTGGCGCCTATGATTTCAGGAATCAGACCGGAAAAAAATCTAATCCATCAACTTATTAAAAGTAAAGTCTTCGCTTTGGTCATTACAATTGCCATGGTTATTCAGGTTGTCGCTACAGTGATTTTATTGAAAAGTCCAGACAAACTTCATTTGCTAATGCTGATTCCTTTTGTATTGGCAACTATGCTAATCGTTCCTGTTACACTAATTAATTTTGAATACTATCGAACCAATAATATTAAACAGGCCAATATTTCAAATGCTATCAGTTTAATGATGGGAATTATTTCATTTGGGTTGAGCTTGCTTATAAAGTCAGCTGTTTTATTTTCCTTCATTGTGCCGGTTCAATTATTGATTTTTGTTGTTTTGTATAAATATTTAACCAAAAGGAAGGGTTAAATATTTATTCCTACAAGTAATAAATAAATAGAAAGAGCTCATAGATCCCTTTCTTGATTTATCCATTGTTATTTTATTTGATTAGCCTTTTGATTTATTTCATTGTATTACCTTGAACAATTTTTTTTAAAGAAAGTAATGGATGTTATTTTTGACTCCTAAAATTTATTAATTGGTAATCATGAAGAATCACATCAATCAACTAAAAGAACTTATTACTCCATATCGCGAAGAGATTATTCATCATAAAGTATACTCGCAAATAAAAACCATCGATGACTTGAAGGTTTTTATGAAGTATCATGTATTCGCAGTATGGGATTTCATGTCATTACTAAAGTCATTGCAAAACAATCTTACCTGCACCAGTGTTCCTTGGTTTCCAACAGGTTCGGCCGATACGCGTTTTTTAATAAATGAAATTGTAGTTGGCGAAGAGTCTGATGTTGATATGGACGGAAAAAGAATGAGTCATTTTGAACTTTATATTGCAGCCATGAAACAATCCGGTGCAGATGAAAGAACAATAGAATCCTTTACTAAGTCATTAAAAGAAAATAAAGACCTGGATCTTGCTTTTAACGTTGCAAATGTACCAGCTGAAGTGATCAAGTTTGTTCAGCAGACGTTTAACGTAATTAATACAAACCATGCTCACATACAAGCAGCAGTATTTACATTTGGAAGAGAGGATTTAATACCTGGAATGTTTCATTCTATCATACAGGACATCCACATGAATTTCCCTGATTGTATTTCAGTTTTCAAATATTATCTTGAACGACACATAGAAGTAGATGGAGATCATCATAGTCACCTTGCGCTGGAAATGACAGAGCGCTTGTGTGGTAATGATGAAAAAAAATGGAGTGAAGCTACTGAATTTACAATAGAATCACTCCAAAGCAGGATATCCTTATGGGATGGTGTTTACAATGAAATTATGTCAACAAGAAATTAGTATTGTTATTTTCTGTTGCCATCAGAATCAAGCTCAACGATTTCGTAACCAAATTTTTGTAAGCCCGGTAAAATCTTTTCTTTATCTCCCACAAGTAAGATATTCATTTTATCTGTTTGCAACCATTTTATTGCCAATCCCGAAATATCGGATTTATTGATATTTTTTAAGATGTTGCTTTGAGCATCAATGTAATTTCCATCTAAGTTGTATTCAAGTAACCTAGCTACGAAACCCGATTTTTGACCAGGCGTTTCATATTGCAATGCATCTCTTTGACCAACTGCACTTTTCATAAATCCTATTTCCTCGTCTGTGATACCATTGGAGACATAGTTGTTGATTTCTTTTAAAATCTCCGTTAGAGCACTATCTGTAGCAATTGCTTTTATGCCTGAGCTAAACAGGTATTCTACAGTATATTTATTTCCGCTGAAGCTTGATCTTGCGCCATAAGTCCAACCTTTATCTTCTCTCAAATTCAGATTCAGTCTGCTGTTGAAATTCCCCCCAAGGATATAATTCATTAGATCGGCCTTATAATACTCACCTGTTAAGTCGTAAGGCAAATCAACTACTTTTCCAATTCTGAATTCAGTTTGTGCAGCTTTTGGCACATCAACAATATAGATGGTTGTTTTTTCAACGGCAGGTGCAACAGGAACTTTAGGCAAATCTATTTTTTTGTTTCCCAATTTATCAACAAAGGATAGTTTTGGCAAAATCTCTGCTTCAGTAACATCTCCAACAATAACAATTTTTGCATTGTTGCTGGTCATGTATTGATTGTAATAATCCTGGATATCCGTAAGTTTTATATTTTTTACAGTGTATTCATTGCCGTTATCATCCATACCTAGAATATTCGAAGACCCATAATTGATCTTGTCTATTACAGCACTTGCAATAGTAGAAGGTTGAGATTTGGCTTGTTTGAAACTTTCAAGTGTTTGCTTTTGAATGCGTGTGAATGCGTCTTCTGTGAAAATGGGCTGCAACATTCTTTCTTCCAGTAAGCTCAGCGTTTGATCTATGTTTTTCTTTAGCGTTTGACAGCTGAATCTCATGCCATCAATGGTATTGCTTACACTGATACTACTACCAAGCTTTTGTAATAAGGCACTCATTTGTTCTGCAGTGTGTTTTTTTGTGTCTTCATTGAGCATGTCGGATGTTAAACTTGCCAATCCAATTTTAGAAGTATCAATGGCCTGTATCAAATGTCCGCCTGGAATAGTGATTGAAATATTTACGAGTGGAAGTTCTTCATAAGAAGCTCCAATGACGTTGGCTCCGTTTGCAAGTTTCTTTTTCCAATAAGAAGGAATCTTTACAACAGGATTAAGGCCGGATAAAGGCATTTTACTTCTGTCGAAATTATCTTTTCCTTTCGTATAGGCAAGACCGTTATATCCATAATTTGGGCTGGTGTAATGACTGCTGTCTATTTTATAATTGTCAGCCATTGCGGGTCCGTTTTTATCTGATTTTGTCAATACGCTTACTGTGACACAACCTTTGTTTTTGATATAAGAATTGTAAACCCTTACCACATCTTCTTTAGTAACAGCCTGATACATTTTCAGCATCTCGCCGATTTTGTTTGCATTACCGGTAAAAGTTTGAAAAGCCGCAAGCTGCGATACTTTTCCTGAAACGCTTTGCAATCCATTGATATATTGGGATTCAATTCCCCCTTTGAATTTTTCAATATCTTCATCTGTGACACCTCTTTGCTCAAATACAGACAAGGCTTCTTTATACATGCTATCCATTTGCTTCAAAGACTTTCCTGGCAACGGAACCAACTGAATGGAAAAATCTCCTGATAATTCAGACAATCTGCTGCTTGCACTTGCTTGCAATGCTTTTTGCGTTTTTACCAATTGTTGATACAATATGGAAGTTTTCCCTTGCCCTAATATCTGAGCCAGGCAAGAAAGTGCAGCCATGTCTTTGTGGTAATTTGGAACAGTGGGATATGTTTTAACCAACATAGGCACTCTTGCATAATTATCAGTGTAAGAAACATATCTATCATTGCTTAATTTTACATCAGGCAAAATTGTTTTATTTACCTCAGGACATTTTTGTATGCTTCCGAAATATTTCTCTACCAATTTAATCGCATCCTTTGCTTGAAAATCACCACCTATTGTTAATGTAGCATTATTTGGACCATACCAGCGTAAGAAGAAATTTTTCAAATCCTGTACATTCACTCTATTCAGATCTTCCACATATCCAATAGTTAACCAGCTGTAAGGATGTCCGTAAGGGTAAAGATTCTTGCTGGTAAATTCGCCCACAAGACCGTAAGGTCTGTTGTCGTAATTTTGTCCGCGCTCATTTTT
Organism: Chitinophaga pinensis; assembly: GCA_945872815.1. Taxonomy (GTDB): domain Bacteria; phylum Bacteroidota; class Bacteroidia; order Chitinophagales; family Chitinophagaceae; genus Ferruginibacter; species Ferruginibacter pinensis_C. The sequence goes on along the minus strand of CAMCAY010000007.1, from coordinate 32,141 downwards.
TACCGTACTTCTTTGCACTTCAAATTTTTGTTGAGTAACAGCATCCAGAAAAAAGCCCATTCTGTCGGCTTCCAACCAAAGAATTTTTTCCAATTGATTGCTTGGTACCGTTTCAAAATAATTGGTTCTGTCTAGGTTGGTGCTACCATTTAAAGTGCCACCGGCAGCTGTAATGATTTTAAAATGCTGTTCGTCTGCAACGTGATCACTTCCCTGAAATTGCATGTGTTCAAAGAAGTGTGCAAAACCACTCTTGCCGATTTCTTCTCTTGCACTTCCAACATGGTAGGTAACATCCACATGAACAATCGGGTCGCTGTGGTCTTCATGAAGAATGACAGTTAAGCCATTTGGAAGCAAATATTTTTCGTAGGGAATGATGATTTCACTTCCCTTTTTTTCAACTTTTTCAATCAATTTTGATTGACTAAAAGAGTTGCTCCAAATCAACACGAAAGAGGCAAGAAACAGGTTTATTTTTTTCATAAGTAAAATTTAAGGCTCAAAGTAACAAAAAACAATGCATAAAAAAGCCGAGATGTACTACATCTCGGCTTAAAATAATGTTTATTCAGAATTATTAATCCCTGCTGCTTATTTTAGAGAGCAAACGCAACATTTCCAGATAAAGCCAAACAAAAGTAACCATCAATCCAAATGCTCCATACCATTCCATGTATTTGGGCGCTCCTATGTTTGCACCTTGTTCAATCATATCAAAATCAAGTATCAGGTTAAGTGCAGCAATGGTTACAACAAAAAGTGAAAATATTATACCAAATGTACCGCCTTCGCTTAATAAGAAACTCATTTGAGATACGTTGAATGCCTGTAAAATCATTACGATCAAATAGAAAATACCAATACCAACTGTGGCGGTAATGACTACTGATTTAAATTTTTGTGTAGCATTGATAATGCGAAAGCTATATAAAAAGTACATGGCAATACCCACTCCGAAAGTTAATCCTACAGCATTGGCTACAAGTCCGGGATATGTAGCTTCATACATTGCAGAAATGGCACCAATAAATAAACCTTCCAAAATTGCATACAAAGGCGCCAGATAGGAAGACCATTCTCTTTTAAATGTAATCACTAGTGCAATTACAAAACCGCCAATAGCTCCTCCTAAAATCATGGGCATTAAACTGGAACTGGTGCCTTCTGAAGCAGCAAATTCTTTCCATGAGTAAAAAGCGCTACCCATGAGCATCAGTAACATAAAACCAAATTTGTTAAGCGTACCTTTAATGGTCATCGCATTTTCATTGGTCATGTTGTAAGGAATAACCGTATCTCTGAATTTCTTTTCTGAAAGGGTGGGGTTACCCGATTTGATTAGTGACATAGTTTTTTAATTTTTAATAAAGTTATTGAATTTTACACAGAGTTGATATGCGGCTGATAATTTTTAACTATTTGCATCATAACTTTGCAACATGGATCAATTAATGGCTCAGATAGAGCAATATAAAAAAGAGATTAAGGATGAAGTAATCAGCTCAAAAGATGAGTTGGAAGCTTTTAGAATCAAATACTTAGGGGTAAAGGGTGTACTGAAATCCATTATGGGAGAAATGAAAAATGTGCCCGCTGATAAAAAGAAAGAAGCCGGTTTGATGCTCAATGAGTTTAAGCAAATGGTAGAATCTTATTATCAGGAACTTGCATTGAATTTTGAAAATGCAGGATCCGAATCAACCGATAAACCTGATGTTACATTACCGGGACAGCCCTTTACAATAGGCACGCGTCATCCCATCAGCATTGTACATAATAAAATTGTATCTATTTTTCAAAGACTGGGATTTTCTGTTGCAGAAGGCCCTGAAATTGAAGACGATTGGCATAATTTCACTGCATTGAATCTTCCTGAGAATCACCCTGCGCGCGATATGCAGGACACATTCTATATCAGTCAAAATCCAGATTGGCTTTTGCGTACACATACCAGCAGTGTACAAATTAGAGAAATGGAAAAGGGTGAACTTCCTTTAAGAATAATTTGCCCAGGCCGAGTTTATAGAAATGAAACCATCAGCGCAAGGGCGCATTGTTTTTTTAATCAGGTAGAAGGGTTGTATATAGCAGAAAATGTTTCATTCGCCGATTTGAAACAAACGCTTTACTTTTTTGTAAAGGAAATGTTTGGAGCAGATGTAAAAGTTCGTTTCAGGCCATCTTATTTTCCATTCACAGAACCAAGCGCCGAAATGGACATCAGTTGTTTGATTTGTGGAGGAGAAGGTTGTAGTGTTTGCAAAAAAACAGGTTGGGTAGAGATTTTAGGTTGTGGCATGGTGCACCCTAAAGTGCTTGATAATTGTGGTATTGACAGCAATAAATATACTGGCTTTGCCTTTGGTATGGGCATAGAAAGAATTACCATGCTTACTTATCAAGTGAAAGATTTGAGATTGTTCAGCGAAAATGATGTGCGATTTTTAAGACAGTTTACAGCTGCGTTATAGAAAAAAATCAGAAGGATAGATTCATTAAAAATGGTAACCGATTTTTAATCCGATATTAACGTTGAATATGTTTTGCTTATAGGGCGCAAATCCTTCCTGAGCCGGATCTGTTGAGTTACTTCCATAATAGTATTTAATCCCGGATACATTGCGAATTCCGAATCCTACAGAATAGTCGGTTGTTAATCTATCATAAATATCATGATACCCGAAAACAGCCATCAAATCACCAATATTTTCATGCTCCTTTTTAATATCTCCATTGTGTGAATAGGATCCAGTTGTTGAATTATAAATAATTCCAGGAATATTGAAATTATAACGATAGAAATTATAAGAAACACCAAAATAACTGCCATCAGGAGTTTCACTGTCAAAATACAATCTGGGCTCTACCGAAAAAGCAAAGCCAGTTTTTGCTATTCTGTTTTCAAAAGTAAGTGGAGCATCAGCCTGATCTGTAAATTGAAAATCATCTCCCCAAGGATACTTTATTTGAATACCTGATTCACCGGCTTCCTGAAAGGCTGATCTTATATAATTTCTGGAAGTGATTCCAATTCCTCCCTGTACTGTAAAGAAATCATTGATTACTTTTTCATAATACATTGGAATCGCACCTGATACAAAACCAAGAGGTGCTATTTTGATGATGTTGTCTTCACCTATCTTTTTTCTTTTCTTTTTAAAAGACGTCTCCTTTTTTTCATTAGAACTAAAAACTATTCTGATGGTGGAATCTGTTGAGTTTGTTTGTTGCGCAAACAGGCTTGAGGGTAAAATCAATAATAATAGAATGTAAATTCGAATATTTTTTTTCATAACAATTTTTATTGCAATAAGATTTGATTATATGTCAATCGTGAGAAACAAAAATATGTATATTGCAACATACTATAAACAAAAAATAAAAAAATGAAAAAATGCTCATTCATCCTCTGCCTCCTGTTTTCTTTTACGTTGGCAAACGCTCAAAATGCAAACGTAACATGGGGGGAAGAATTTAAAATGAAAAAAGGAAGTACTGATCTCGAAGTGGTTTACGCAGACAATTCAGGTGTATATGTAAAAGAATCACACATGGCTTTGAAATCCTACTTTGTGGTAGCAGCCACCATGCGCGAATCGGCTACTTTAATAAAACTAGATAAAAATTTAAATGAAATTTTTCATCAGGACTTTAACAAAGAGTTAAAAGGGAAAGAGTATGAAAAATTCTTTTTCTTAAAAGATAAAATGTTTCTTGTAGCATCAGATTATAATAAAAAAGAAAAAAAACTAACCTTGTTCTCAACGCAGATAGATAAAAACAATGGCGAACAAGTGGGCGATTGGATAGAAATTACAAGTTGGCAAAAAGAATCCAAAAATGACGACATTAATTTTAATCTTACCTATACGGCTGATAGCTCTAAAATGGTTATTGTTAGTACGATAGAAGGCAAAGAAAAAAATAACTATGAAGTAAGGCAGTTTGATGAAAAAATGAAACAGATTGGAAAAGTAATTTCAATCAGTAACGAATTTGATCCCAAAACGTTTCAGTTGGAAGATGTATTATACACAAGCAATGGAAATGTTGTAATTGTGGGCCGTATATATGAGTATCAGGAGGGCAAAAAGAAAAAAGCAAAATATCTAGATTTTTCGAATTATAGTATCAGAATTTATTCAAATGATGGAAGCTTGGTAAAGCAAATAAACACAGAAATAAATGGAAAATGGCTGGTAAGTACAAAGGTCATACAAATACCACAAAAAGAAATAGTGATTTCGGCATTCTATAGTGATACCAAAAGAGGAAAAGAAATAAATGGCATGTTGGTACAAAGAGTAAACGCAACTACCGGAGCTGTTATTGGCACATCATCCAAAGAAATAAATACAAGTCTCATTACTAAATTAGAAACAGATGCTGATGATGATGATGGCGATGATGACAGCAGAAAAGAAAGAAGAGAGAGAAAAAAATTGGAAAAAATTCAGGCAGATGAGGATGGGTTTTCTAGGTATATGAAGTTCAGAAATGTTTTTTCTGTAGCAGATGGAGGAATTGTCATTTTGGCTGAAAAGTATCATCATTATCAATATACAGAAGTAACTTCATCTTCCGCTGGTGGCGGTTTTGGTGGAGGCATGACTTCTACAAGAACCGTTACCTATCAAGTATATGAATGCGGAGACTTGATGATGTCTAAAGTGGATGCAAATGGAAATATAGCATGGCTTCATATTTTACCTAAAGAACAAAGAGAAGTCATTCAATCTTCCAGCTCCAGTGGTTCAGGAATTGGTTTTAGTGTTGGAAGTAGTTTTTTCAATTCAAGCGACAACAACATGCCTTTCTATGCGGGTTTTGGAGTGTTGGCTGGTGAAAATCAAGCATCTATCATTTTCAATGATCATAAGAAGAACTTGAGTACATTAGAGTTGGGGCAGAAAGTGAAAAAAATGAGCTATTTCAGAAAGTCTGAGTGCTTTTCAGTTGATTTAGATTTAACAACAGGAAAGTATACTCGCAATATCGTTTTCAGTAATGATGATGTACCTACAGCGATGCCAAGATTATCTTCGGGCTTTGGAAAAACACTTTACATGATTGGAAAAGAAGATCGAATGTTAGGAAAATCAAAAATAGCTTTAGCTAAAGTTACGCTCAAAAAACAATAAAATTAATTCTCTCCAAAAGCTAAACTGCTTTGTGAAAACGCTTTTTAACAAATAAAAAGTGAAAATCACAAAGCAGTTTCTATTTTTGCACCATGATAAACAATATATGCGTGGCGGGTGCAGGCACCATGGGAAGCGGTATCGCTTTATGCGCCGCTCAAAATGGATTTGAGGTAATACTATTTGACTTGAATAGTCAAGTGATGGAAAAGGCAATTAACAGCATTGAAAAAAATCTTACCTCTCTTCTTGTAAAAAATAAAATCTCCTTAGAAGAAAAACAATCCATCTTTAATAGAATCAAATTTACTTCGGATATACAGGACTGTAGGGCATCTTTGATCATTGAGGCGATTGTTGAAAAAATAACAATTAAAACGGAGCTTTTCAATCAGCTGGCAATGATTAATACTGCTGAAACTATCTTTGCTAGCAATACTTCTTCTTTATCTATTAATGAATTACAGAAAAACATTCCCAATCCGGAAAGAGTAGTAGGAATGCATTTTTTCAATCCTGCTCAGATAATGAAGTTGGTGGAAGTGGTGAAAGCAAATAAAACCGATGACAAAATAATTGATAAAATAGCGGCAGTTTGTAAAAAATTGCAAAAGATACCTGTTGTATGTATTGATGCGCCTGGATTTATCGTTAATCGTGTAGCAAGACATTATTATCTAGAAGCTATGAAATTGGTTGAAAATGGAATTGCAACCATTGAAACAGTTGACACTATAATGGAAGCCTCAGGTTTTAAAATGGGGCCCTTTAAATTGATGGATTTGATTGGAAACGATATCAATCTGTCTGTAACTCAATCCTTGTATGATGCCTTTAATCATGAAACAAGATTTCAACCATCCGATTTACAAATAAAAAAAGTAAAAGAAGGTGAATTGGGTAGAAAAAGCGGAAAAGGGTTTTATGAATATTGATGCATAAATTGAATTTAATTTATCTAATCATTCACTCAACTCGCATCAAAATCAACTTACATAAAGCTCCATGAATACTCAAAACAAGATTCTCGTTACAGGTGCTGCAGGCCTTTTAGGCAAGGAGTTGGTTTTGCAATTGCTTTCCGCCGGAAACCATGTAAGGGCTGTTTATCATCAAACTTTATTAAACAATATTGAACATCCCCAACTTGAAAAAGTAAAAGGCGATTTATTGGATGTAATGAATGTAGAAGAAATGATGCAAGACATCACGCAAGTATATCATTGCGCCGGAATGGTAAATTTTTCCTCCAAACATAAAACCAGGCTGTATAAAATCAATGTGGAAGCAACCGCAAATGTTGTGAATACTGCTTTGAATGCAGGAGTAAAAAAATTACTTTTTGTAAGCTCGGTAGCTGCGTTAGACAGAATGAAAACCACAGAATCCATTAATGAAGGAATGCAATGGAACAAAGATACAGGCGGCAGTATGTACGGACATTCTAAATATTTGGGTGAATTAGAGGTATGGCGAGGTATAGCAGAAGGATTGAATGCAGTAATTGTAAACCCCACCATCATTCTTGGTGCCGGCAATTGGAATACTGGGTCAACAGCGATTTTCAAAAAAGTATACCAGGGGTTGAAATGGTTTACAGAAGGCTCAACAGGTTTTGTAGATGTGAAAGATGTTTGCAAAGCAATGATATTATTGATGGAATCTGATATTCAAGCTGAAAGATTTATCATCAGTGCAGAAAACAAATCATTCAAAGATGTATTGTATTTGATTGCAGATGGATTTAAAAAAGAAAGACCTTCTAAAAAAGTAAATAGTTTTATCTCTACTTTAGCATGGAGAATGGAAACCATAAGATGTTTTTTTACTGGCTCAGAACCCCTGATAACAAAAGACACAGCAAATGCATCTTTGGCGAAAGTCAGTTTTGACAATACTAAATTTTTAAAGCAGTTCCCAAATTTTAGTTATAAGCCACTGGAAGAAACAATTGAAAAAACATGTATTCTTTTACAACAGAAATAATTTAGCACAAATTATATTCTGAAAGAAAACAACTAATTTAAAAAATACAGATCATGAATCGAATAATATTCACCATTACTTTTTCCATCATTTCATTTGTTGTTTTTTCTCAATCAAAATATTATACCATTACCGGAAAGGTCATCAACAGTATGGATAAATCGCCTATGCAGGGGGCATCTGTTTTTGCAGAAAACACTACATTGGGTACCTTAACAGATGCCAATGGAAATTTTGAATTTCAATTACCAAACGGAGGCTACTCGGTAGCAGTGAGTTTTACGGGATTCAACACAGAAATTCAAAGAGTGTCTAATATTGGAATTAGTCAGTCTGATAACAGAACGATAGAGCTCAATTACGAATTAACTGCCAAAGAAAAAATGATGCAGGATGTTTCCATCGTATCAACCGGAGAGGTGAAAAACGGATGGGAAAAATACGGCAGCTTTTTTTTAGAAGAGTTTATTGGTAAAACGCCTAACAGTTTACAATGCACCATTCAAAATCCGGAAGTATTGAAATTTTATTTTTCTAAAAAGAAAAACAGGTTGAAAGTGCTTGCATCTGAAGCCTTGAAAATTAACAACCAAGCCCTTGGTTATAGTATAAGGTATGAGCTGGATTCTTTTATTCATGAGTATAATACAGAAATCAGTATTTACACAGGGTATCCATTGTATGAAGAAATGAAAGCAGATTCAGACAGTCAGCAAAAAGCATGGGTAAACGCCAGATTGAATGCCTATTATGGTTCTATATTGCATTTCATGAGAAGTTTGTACGATCAGCAATTGGTGGAAAATGGATTCGAAATACAATTTTTGGTAACGAAAAATAATCGCGAGGAAGCCATTAAAATAGAAGATTACTACAAGCAATTGAAGTACCAATTCAATGACAGCAATCAGATTGCTACCATTCAACCCAATGAAATCAATGTTGGTGTTATTTATAAAGAAGAAAAACCGGCTCAGGAATACCTTAAAGACAACAAAACAGCGCCCAATCAGTTTCAATTTTCTTCCATTCTATTTCCTGTAAATACAACAATATCAATCGAACAAAACGGTTTTTATTTTGATCAGTCGGCATTGACCTTCAATGATTACTGGGAATGGACAAAAATGGCGGATGCATTGCCCTATGATTATATTCCAGAGGAAACGGAAGGGAAGTAGAAAATGCTTCTTTCGCTGGTATTAACATCAACGGAATTAATAATTATCTTTGTTTCAGAAAAAATGCATCAACTTATCCCATATATCAGTTTATCAGGATTATTTCTTCCGCTTTTAATTTTATTTTACAACAGAGGCTTTAAAAGTGCCAACAGGTATTTGGCAGGGTTTTTATTTTTCTCATCTTTATATCTGCTTGAATCATTTACTTTTTTTTATGCGGAATCAAAAAGCTGGGTTGCATTTTTTACCAATACACATACATTCTATTACTTGATAGGGCCTTTTGCTTTTTTTTATGTAAGAAGTATGCTACGTGATAATAGTCGTATTAGTAAAGTAGATTGGCTCCATTTTTTACCTTTTGTAACAGCCTTCATAGGATTCATTCCTTATTTATGTTCTGCGTGGAGTTACAAATTGTTGGTAGCTGATAATATTCAAAGTGACAATTGGGATATGGAACAATTTCATTTGAACTTTATCATTCCACACAAAGTAGATCAGGCTTTAAATGTATTGCAGATTTATTTTTATTCCATTGCATTATGGATTTTATTGAGCAAGTATAAGCGAAATTCTAATAGTAGAATTTATCAAGTGCCTCAATTCAAACTCATAAGAAATTGGTTGTTTATTTTTACGTTGATTATTACCATCATCACAATCAATTTTACTGTTGCAATGGCCAATATGTGGTTGTATGATAACAAATATATTTTTCTGGAAAAAGCAAGCGGGGCTCTGCTCTTTGCATCAATTGTGTATGTTGGGATGAACATGATTGTCATGATTTTTCCTCATATCATGTATGGCTTACCGTTAGATATTAAAGATTCTTTTTTTACAAAAGAGTTAGACGAAAGCGATGATATATTGAATAAGAGTTTAGTAAATGATTCTAACGAAGAGAACTCAACTGCAGAAGTTACATTGAATAATAAGAAAGATTCACCGCTGTTATTTTCTTCGGATTATATTGAGAAAATAGAATTGGCAATTCTTGAAGTCATTAGTAATGAAGATTATTTACTGCCTGACTTTAAATTAATAAATATTGCAGATAAGTTTGCTTTGGCTGCACATCATTTAACGTACTATTTTAATGCTATTTTAAATCAATCTTTTTCTGACTGGAAAAATAAATTGCGTGTAGAATATGCAATAACGTTACTCAATCAAGGTCATTCCTCCAGTATTACATTAGAAGCAATATCACTTAAATCTGGTTTTACCGCACAAAACACATTTATTCGTGCATTTAAACTGCATACAGGCCAAACCCCTAGTGAGTATTTGAAGAAGATCGCTTAGTAGCCCTAGTTGGTGTGCTCACTAAATAGTGCAATCACAGATGGCGTTAACACCAACGCAATCAGTAGCGAGAGATGAGTTGAAACTCATCTTCTCCTACATCATAAAACTTAGCCGAAGAATATTTATAATCTGCCGGCTTTTTACATATACCTGCTTTCACATGATTATTATGAATGTACTTCATCTTTTGTAGAAACACTTTTTCAGTAAAAAGTTCAATGGACAAAGCATATCTTTTCCAAAATTGATAAGTCCGGTCAATTTTATCCACCTTGAATTGTTTTAAATACCGTTGATTGGTTTTCTTCAATTCAAATTTCATTTGATGTGCTGTATATTTTTTAAGCTATGTTTTATTTTGTCCGGATTATTGCCCGGTAAGATCTGCCATATTAAATGAATATGGTTGCTCATGATTACAAAAGCGTATAATTTTATTTTGTTATTTTTTACAAGATACTGTAAGCTAGAAATGATGATGTCTTTGTATTTGTCATCATGGAGTAAAAATTTCCAATCGAGAATGGTAGCTGTATAAAATTCTGGCCAGTGTATCGGGTATACTTGCATTTTTAGGTGAAACTAAAATACCGACGTTTGAACGAAAAGAGAATTTCCACCATGCGGAGAAAGAAAAATCCCCGCTCTGCCATCGCTGGTGTTAACACCAGCTGAGGCAGCGAACACCAACGATGGCACCAAACACCCCTACACATACAAACAAATTCGTATAAGCTGCCCAATATCCCCAAAACTTCTTTCCATATTTAAATATGGAAAGAAGTTGTCCCTTAAATATTAGTCCATCTTCCCCTTTTTGTTAAAATTTACAACATTAGGCAAAGTATAAAAAAATACTTTTTCTAATGTGTTCCGTTTTAAAATCCATTAAAAATAAAACTACTATTTAATTTCCAAAATGAATAGTAAAATGTTCGTATGCATTACGTAAACAATAAAATGTTCGTATTCATTTAAAAAATAATGTTCCTCCTCCCCCCTGATGATAACACCATCAAAGGGAACCACCAAAACAAAACAAAATCATCACATGAAAAAAGTTCTATTCCTTGCCATTGTCTTCATCGCATTTGCAAATTTGTTAAACGCTCAATCTTTGGGCAATTACAGCAACACAACTGTTAATGAGGGTTCCTCAATCAACATTACCCCTAGTGCGGCACCTTCGGGAATTACCAGGCTCTCCGCCTATTCCGACAATGGTGGTTTTACGGGTAGTTTAACGGTTAGCCCAACCACAGGTGTAATTACAGTAGTAAACCCCACAGGCGTTGGCACCTACCCAATTGTGGTGAAATCGTCTAATGGCGTAACCAAAACTTTTAACCTTACGGTATCACCCCCTTTTTGTGCTAAAAAAGCGTATCAAACTCCGGTGTCATTTAAATCCGTGGCTACAGGAAGTGGCCTTGAAAATTTTTTTACTGACCCTTCTCTTACTAATTTTACGGCTACCGGTACCGGAATTAATTGGACAAGAAATACTGAGTCAGTTTATGGAGTCTATGGTAATAATGCCAATGGTTCATTTCAAATGAATCAGGATATTTCTCTGGTAGGAAAAGCTAATCCAACATTTACCTTTACACATATAATAAAAACAGAAAATGGTTTTGATTTTGGAAGGATTGAATACTCCACCAATTCGGGCTCATCATGGACAGCATTTCCCAGCTCTGCTTATAGAGGTTCGGGAGCACTTGCTACTGCTGCATCGGTTAACGGAACAATAGCTTTTCAATCTTCTAGTTATAATTACATCTCCACCGATCCGCACCTCTCCCAAGATTTTAGAAATGAAACCATTGATTTAACGGCCTATATAGGTTCTCCAACTTTTAGGGTACGCTTCAGATTAACAGGTGATTACGATGTAAATGGCACTGGGTGGTCAATAAAAGACGTGGTTTTTAAAAGTGGTAATGTATATACCTATGGCTCCGCCTACCCCACATCTACAGCAGTAGGCGATTTTAATAAAGATGGTAAAAAAGATATTGTTATTAGCAATCAGGGATCATCTCCTACACATGGCACCACCACCAATTTTAGATCTTACGCCAGCATTAATGTAAAAATGGGTGATGGATTGGGCGGCTTTGGTGCTGATAATATTATTGGAGAGGGTCTTTGGGCAAACAATATGGTTTATGGGGAAGTTGAGGTTGGGGACGTTAATGCTGATGGCAATGATGATATTGTGGTACTTGGTAATGGGGCTGATCCAAATTATATAGTAGTTTACAGGGGTAATGGGGAAGGTGGTTTTGCTCCTGCACAATTCTATTCTATTCCCGCATCTGCAAGTTGTTTAAGCATAAAAGATATAAACAAAGATGGGTATAACGATCTTGTTTATAAGGCCAATAACGGAGGCCCGGCTCTTATTGTATTGCTAAATTCTGAACATCGAACAAATCCGTTTGGCAACAATAATTATTTTGTTACTGCCCTCAATCAATGGGGCACCAATTTCGTTTTCGACGATTTTAATCGTGATGGTAATATAGATTTTGCACATATGGGAGAAACAATCTACAATAACAATATGGGTGTTACTACCCATGCATTAAAAGTTTATCATGGCAACGGTGCGGGAAGCTTCAGTTCGGCATATAATATAAGTTCTCAAATCAGCACTACGAAACCTACTTCCAATGATAATTACCAGCTTGCATTAACGGATGTTAATAATGATGGACGAAACGATATAGTAGCAGTAGGGGAACCAAATACAAATGCAGGAACAAATATCTTATATTTTTATAGCTTTGCTACAACCGGCACCAACAATCCCACTTATCAATTAATGCTAGGGAATTTTAGCAATTTACCCTCCATTTATGCTGAAATTCACCCATTATCTTCGGGTGTAAAAATTGCAACCGGAGATTTTAATGGGGATGGTAATAATGATATTTCAATTGCGTATTATACAAGTCCGTCAACTGAAAGTAAATATATTGTGTTATATGGCAATGGTACTTTTTATCCAAGTTTTCCAGGATCAACTCCAATTCAAAATACAGGTGGTAGAGGTATTGGTGGCTGGGCTAGTAAATTTATTTCCGGCGATTTTGATTCGGATGGTAGGCTCGATTTATTAACAGTAAATCCTTTTTCGGATAATATTACTTTAATAAAACCCTCAGGAGGGTTAACCAATGCCGATATCAGCCCAATATCACTTAGCACTCCAACTACTTATACTGCAAATGGCTTTGCTACAAGTGCTTCTAATATTTGTTTATCAGGTAATGCAGCTGCAATATCAAGTACCGTTACTGGTGGATACAATCCCAAATTTACTTGGTATAAAAATGGTACTCCAATCAGTAGGTTTGATTCTGCATACTATTATGGCGCAATATGGGTAGGTTCTACTTCATTATATTATATGTATGAAGCAAATAGCAGCGGCAATTACTCGGTTTCGGCAAAAAACGATAATAAAACATGTCCTTCTCTGGATACCACCAATATAGTATTTTCGACTTCTACAGCGGTGAGTTTTACGCCCACATTAACGCCTACTGTTACCATCACTTGTACTACTCCAGGTATAGATACAGCATATTGTGCAGGTCAATTTTATACTTTCAATGCAAATATTACCAATGCCGGCACAAACCCTACAGTTACTTGGTATTATTATGGAAATACGCTACTAACGAATACAGCTAATACAATAATATCAAACAATGGCCGTACGATTAGCATCAATAGTGCAATCATAACATCTCTTGGCGTAAATATTAATGTTTATTGCAAGGTTACTCCACAATCTGGGGGTTGTTATTTTACATCAGAAGGAGGTAGTACAGGTGTAAAATCCAGTAACTACTTATATTTCGGCCGTCCTAAGGGATTAGGTAATGCCGCCATTAGTTTAACAGCCGATGGCAATGCCAGTCAAGTTTGTTCGCCCACGTATATGGTATTTTCAGCTAATGCTACTGGTATGGATGTGGCGAATTCTCTTTTTGATTGGAAACAATATTCCTATAATAATTCAACATATACCCTTATTTACAACTCCGGTCAAGGCAACGCTACTGGATTAGCAACAAATGTTGATGGGCTATCAAAAGTAGTGTTGGAAGTTACACCCGTTATTGATGGATGCTTACTAACCAACAACAAACTTACTGACTATATAATAATGGGGCCAAACAGTTCAGCTGCAAGCAATACTTTTCGAATATTAACGGCTGTTGCTCCTAATGCTGAAATAGGTAATGCCAATAGTTCATCGTTCACTACTAATTCTTTCGGCTTTTCTTTTGTTATTGGTAATCGCGCCTATATAGGTGGAGGTAATGGCTCTACTCGTTTTTGGTCGTACGAAGTAGGATCCAGAAATGGATGGAGACAAGAGACCGATATGCCAATTTCCAGTTATGAGGGCTCTGCATTTTCTTCTAACGGTAAAGGGTATGTGTTAGTTGGAAGGATTGGTTCAAGTCTTAATAATTATGCAGGATTATTTTTGGAATACGATCCGGTTACCAAGGCTTGGACGAATAAATCATCGGCATTGAACAACACAGATTTATTTTATAGTTGTCAAAATGCCACTTTTACCATCAACGATTTTGGTTACTTAGGGGGAGGACGTGTTAATAGTGCCGGTAATAATATCTTCTCAGCCGCAACAGCCATTCCAACTGCCAAATGGTATAAATATGATCCAATCAATAATCAGTTTTATAGCATCGCCGATTATCCCAATAGCGCAACGAATGCTACTTATATTGGTACGGCATTTTCTGCAGCCGGAAAAGGTTTTTTTCTAAAAATGGATCAGTTGTGGAAATACGATCCCGATGCCAATAGTTGGTCAAATACCAATAGGGGCTATCCATTAGCAAATTATTATGCTCAAAGTGCTTTTTCTATTGGCAATTATGCCTATGTTGGAATGGGCGTATTACAAGTGGGTACTTCGGATAATAAAAACTTTTATGAATTTAATGGCCTTACCGAACAATGGACGGGTGGTACCATCACCTCTTTTGGAGTTGGAGGTGGTACTGCATGGACTGGTATGTACGCCGCCACAGGTTTTTCTATTGGCAATAAAGGATATATTGTTGGAGGGGTATCCAGAAATGCCAATTATACGCCAAACCCCTATTTGTATGAGTTTACCCCTCAGTACTCTAATAGATCGGTAGCTACTTATGGGCTTCAAAGTCTCAATCTGTGCAAGGGTTCTACCTTAACTTTAAAATATAATGCAGGTGAAATGGTTGCTTGTGGATCGCTTAACTTTCCATCAGATAATATTTTTACTGCTCAGTTAAGTGATGAGAACGGTAGTTTTAATAATCCAACAACCATTGGTTCGCTTACCAGCACAGCTCAAAAAGGTTCAATCACATTTACCATACCTACGAGCGTAACTGCGGGTACCCGTTATCGTATACGTGTAAATGCAAGTTCTCCTAGAACCATTGGTTGGGATAATGGGATTAATATTACCATTGGAGATGCAGCAAGTCCGGGTAGTATTTCGCATGATTATTCCATACCATACCCAACCGAGCTGGTATTGGATTCAGTAAAAAATACAGCATCGGTTCTAGGTGCAATCAATGGTTATTTCTGGCAAAAAAGTAATGATACATCCAATGCTTCGGGCTGGGGAGTGATTACAGATACCAGTATCAATCGTACTAATTATATTTTACCTACTACTTACACCAACGATGTGTACATCAGAAGAGCCGCTGTGCTCGGTTGTTTAACTACAGTGTATACCAATCCTGTAAAAATAAGGGTGTACAGTGCTGCCAACAGCAGATTAAACGGAAGCATCTCGGGTTCTGTAAAAAGTACTAATGGCGTGGGTGTATACGGCGTGCCTGTATATGCACAAAAACGCAGTGCATTATTGGGAAGTCCTCAATCGAAAATATATCAAACCACCACCGATATTTCGGGGGCATATATCATCCGTAATGTTTTTTATGGCGATTTAAATAATGGAGATTCGGCATCAGCCGTATTTAATGTATGGCCTGCGTTGGCCAACCATGGCTTTACACCAGCCTCACAATTGGCTGAGTTGTCTAATGTTAATTACACCGAGGTGGATAAAAACTTCACCGATACGTCTACCTACAGTGTAAGGGGTAAAGTGATGCAATATTGCAATGATTGCGAACCTGGTTTTCAAATTGATAGTTTGAGTGGCGTAGTGGTAAATATTACCAAAGGCACATTGTCATATCCATCTGGTACCACAGGTTCCGACGGATATGGAAGATATGGGGTAACCTTTACCGATCCAGGAAGTTATAAATTTGTGCCTACCAAAACTGCCAACACATTTACACCAGTAGAAAGAACCGTGAATATTGTAAATTCGGATTTAACGGGTATGGATTTTACCAATACCACGAGATATAATATTTCAGGATTGTTCAGGGCTGGTGCAAATGAAGTAATAGGTACTGCCACATTGGAGTTTGCAGATACCATGGTGCCTGCTCGTTTTAAAAAGATAATTACCACCAATGCAGATGGTACTTACAGCGTATCATTACCTGCAAGAACCTATAAAATAACAGTTATTGGTTTTACCCCGAATGCAGCAGGGAATGATATTTCTACAAATGATCTAATTACTTGGTTCAATACTACCATCAAAGATTCTTTGCAAAAAATTAGTATCGATGGCAGCAACAAAACGGTAGATTTAATTTATCATAGAGCACCTAAATTGTATCTCGAAAATCTACCCGACACCAGTTGTGGTAATTATGTGGTATTTAAGCAAGATGCTTCTAGGCCATTCAAGATTAAAGTGTATGAGGGAGATTCATCGCATCGTGCTTTGCTCAGTTATGATACTCTATCATCGATTGAGGTAGTTACGAATGTACAAGTAAGCAGTACGCTCCAAACATTGTCCACCAAGCCGGTAAATGGGGTGTCAAACGTTGCATTAACAGGTGGTGCGCCTAATATAGCAGGTGATCACTTGAAGCAGTTATTTGTAGATTTTGAAGACATGTATGGAAGAAGGGCTACCCGTTTGCAACGCAACGCAGTGGTATTGGGATTAAAATCAGATCCATCTACGTTTACAACAGTAAGTCCATCTATTCCTATTTTGATTTTACACGCACCTCCGGGAGATCAAAGTATCAGTTTCTGGGAGCAAAATAAAACTACCGAAACGGCGATGAGTTTTTCATCACTTTCGGATAAATCTACCAATAAATGGGCAGATGTAAAAGTGGGTACAGCATTTACGGCAGGTATTGGATTTTCGGTAGAAACCAGTATTTGGGCAAATGTAAATACAAGCATCACCAATAGTCAGCGCATAACCAATGCAAGAGAAGCGATCCTCAGCAGTTCCACTTCAGTCGCCTATGCTACAGAGCCCAATGGTGGTGATGTGTATGTAGGAGGAGCCATTAATTTAGCTTATGCCATCAGCAATGAATTATTGTTTAGGTCAGATACTACTGTTGGTTGTGTATTAGGATTAAAAAGCAGTTTGGCAATCGCCCCTAAAGGATTTGCTACTACTTATACCTATTCAGAATCTTTCATCACAGACAATCTTATTCCAAGACTGGAATTACAGGCAAGCATGAGTCCTGATTCTACGGCCAGAAAATTAACAAATCAGATCAGTATTTGGCAGCAGGTAATAGCCAACAACAATGCTAACAAAGATCGAGCAGAGTTTGTAAGAAACCGTTCATTCGATGGCAATGCAGGTCCAATTACGGAATCTACCACTAGTACTTCAACTAATACGAATACCATTGCATTTGAAATGGAAATCGATAAAAACGTAGCAATCCAAGCAGGTGTAGAAATTGGTGGTATAGGGGTAAGTGGGGGTGCTACCATAGATATGAAAATGACTACAGGAAACAGTACCACCAATACGGCTACCACTTCTACCACGATGGGGTATACTTTGGATGATGATGATGCGGGAGATTTCTATTCAGTAGACATCAAAAAAGATCCTGTATACAATACGCCAGTGTTTGTGTTAGTTGCAGGTACAGCGAGTTGTCCGGCAGAGCCAATTGCCCAAAGCAGAGATAATGTACAGTTGACTATACCAACTCCAGAGATCAGAAATATTCCTGCAAATGGTGAAGCATTATTCCAATTGCAATTGCAAAATATAAGTGAGAGCAGAGAAACCAGAACATGTTATCTAACATTCAATCAATCGAGCAATCCTAACGGTGCGCTGGTAACCATTGGCGGTAGTCCGGTTACTTCAAATATTTCATACACTATTCCATATTTGGGTTCACAAATAGTAACTGTTTCAGTTAAGAAGAGTAATGCAAGTCCCGTATTCTCTTATGAAGGATTGCAGTTTACGATGAGTGATGCATGTGATGGAGGAGTGAGTGAATCAAAAACAATCTCTGCATACTTTATCAGTCCTTGTAGTGATTTGATTTTAAATGCACCAGTAAATAATTGGGTAGTAAAATCATCCGACAACAATATATTGCCTGTGTCATTTACGGGGTATAATCTAAGCAATTTGCAATCGGTAGCATTAGAGTATGCGCATGCAGGCAGAGGTGATTGGGCAACAGATACAATTCTATATCAGAATTTCATTACCAACCCAACCACTTCGGTATTAAATTGGAATACACGCAGACTTGTTGATGGCGAGTATGATATCAGAATGAAATTGAATTGCTCATTCGGTTCTGGGTATACGCAAAGACTAACGGGTATCATTGATCGTGAAGCGCCAATTTTGTTTGGTCTTCCTAAGCCCACAAGTGGAACATATGCTAATGGCGATGAGATTTCGATGAGTTATACAGAAAACATCACTACATCTGATTTGAATACGAACAAAGTGAAAATGACCAGGCTGTCAAATGGAGCTGATATACCTGTTCAAGTTAGTGGCTATCAAAATAAAGTGATGATGGTTCCATTGGTTAATATCAATGCATTTGCATCAGGAGAAGCCATTCGTGTGATTACGAAAAATATTGCTGATGTGTATGGAAATACATCTGCTGTTTTAGATACTTTCGTATTTACTATCGGTACATCAACAGCAACACCAACAACCAGACAAGTAAAGGTTTCAAATCTAATTACGTCTAAGCGTTCTGTGTACGAAAACTCAGGCGATTCATTGCAAGTGAGGTTCTCTATTCCAACAGCATCTACTTATAATACAGTGGTACACTATATAGTGAGTGGTAGTGCCGAATTTGATAATGATTATACAAATACATTCAGTACTGGCCAGAATTTAACCACTTCATTTAATGGCGTAGAAGGAACCATCAATATACCAGCAAATGCTACATGGGCAGTGTTGAACATTAAGCCCATTGCAGATGATGATATTGAGACCAATGAAACAGTAAATATCAGATTGTTATCGGGTGGTGATTATACCTTAGGGGCAGATTCAGTTTCAACCATAACCGACACGATTAAAAACGATGATTTAAATAAGCCTGAAATTACAATGGGTGACATGCCTACAATATATCCAACAGGTTATTGTCAAACAGTTATAGATAGTGCAGGTGCAAAGACTTATGTATGGAATGTGCCTACCACATTGCCTGTAGGATATTGTGGAGTTGCTGTAGATCCTAATCTAACTAGAGCCAATAGTGCAAATGTGCTTCCAACAGGGTATTGTTTTTCATCAGCATATAGTATGGGAGATGAGCAAATATTGGGCGTGAGTTTCGGAACAATGAATAATGATCAGTATGGAATTGAAAATTGTTTTACAAATTATACAGACTATTCCTCAAGCATAACAGCTCCTGTTGTTAACTTAGGCGAAAGCATTCCATTCTCTGTAATTACCGATGAGTGCGACGGATATCCATATTACCAAGGTGGGTTGGCTGTATTTATTGATTATAACAGGGATGGTGATTTTGATGATTATAATGAGCGAGCATATTCATCAAACAATGTGACAATGTCACCAAATACGCAATCAGGTGATATTGTAATTCCTTACGATGCTTTAGCAGGAATCACAAAAATGAGGGTAGTAGTTACAGAAGGTAATTATGCACCGAATGCATGTAGCTGGTTTAGTTATGGAGAAGTAGAGGATTATGCAATAATGATCAATGGCGATGGATCTTCTATTTCTAATAATGTACTAGACGACGAACAAATTAAGGCAGTAAGCTTTGGCACAATGAATAATATAGAGTCAGATGATGATTGCAGTGCCAACTATACAGATTACACAACAAGTGTGGCTGCACCAATTGTAACCACTGGTCAATATGTTCCAATCTCGGTATTGATAGATGAGTGTGATGGTGCTCCTTATAATCAAAGTGGAGTGTCTGTTTATATTGATTACAACAGAGATGGTTATTTTGATGATTATAGCGAGCGTGCATACAGTACTTGGGGAACCAGAACTTCACCAACTACAGTGTATGGAAATGTTTATATTCCAACGAATGCAGCATTAGGGTTAACCAAAATGAGAGTTGTGGTGCAGGACGGTGTTGAAATACCTGGACCATGTGTTACACTAGGTTATGGAGAAGTAGAAGATTATGCTATCATGATACACAATGTGCCTCCGGTACTAACGGTGTTTGATGATGAGCAAATTAAATCTGTGAGTTTTGGAACGATGAATAATGTAGAATCTGATAGCTGCAGTGCCAATTACACAGACTACAGTAAAACAGTGGCAGCTCCAGTGGTAATGACAGGGCAATCGGTTCCATTCTCAGTATTAACGGATGAGTGCGACAATGCTCCTTATTATGCAAGTGGTATGTCTGTATTTATAGATTACAATAGAGATGGAGATTTTGAAGATGCCGAAGAAAAAGTGTATACCAGCAATGGCACTACAATGTCACCGAATACCCGTAGCGGAAATATTGTGATACCTGCAAATGCTTCGTTGGGATTAACCAAAATGAGGATAATTGTTGCAGAAGGCGTTGCGTCGCCAAACGCTTGTGATTATATCAATTATGGAGAGATGGAAGATTATGGAGTAATGATTAAAAGAGGTACTGCTCCTACGATTTGCCAAGGAGGAACCGGAATATTGTCAGGTCCAAGTGCTGTAGACGGGTCTCCTGTTTATTTATATGTTTGGAAATTGAATGGTACAACTTTAAGTGCAAATACCCAAACAATCAGCATCAATGCGGCTGGGACTTATTCGTTAAAAGTTTATACCAACAATGGATTCTCTAGCATTAGCATGCCTTATGTTGTAACCGCAACAGCGCCGCCAACAAGTAATGAATTTGTAACGGTTTGTCCGATTGAATTGCCCTATTCATGGAATGGTGTGAATTATAATACATCGGGCGTATATAGTAAAACGGTATCCAATGCCAATGGCTGTGATTCGATAGCAAGGTTGCATTTAACAGTGAAGTCAAATAGCTATGCAGTGGAAACATTTACTGCTATAGATACATTTGAGTGGCACGGCACAGTATATAATACTTCTACCACTTCAGCCACATGGACAGGAACCAACGAGGCGGGATGTGATTCAATAGTAACATTGAACTTAACCATTATTCCCATTTGCGTCCCTGTGGTAAATGAGTACTATATTATAGCTTGCAACTCCTATACATGGCATGGAATAAGGTTTACCACTTCGATGACCGGAGTAGAGTGGACAACACAAAATGCAAGAGGATGTGATTCTACAGAGATCTTGAATCTTACTATCAAACGTTCTACTACCAGCACCACTAATGTATCAATTTGTGCAACACAAGCGCCTTATACATGGAATGGAGTTGCTTATTCTGCAACAGGCACTTACAGTAAAAAGTTTGTAAATGCGATTGGATGTGATTCAACGGCTAAATTGGTATTAACAGTAAAATCTACTTCTAGTAGTTTGATAAAATTATCTGTATGTGCAAATGATATGCCTTATACATGGAATGGTGTAACCTACCCTACGGCGGGAACGTACACACAGACACTTACTAATGCAGCGAGTTGTGATTCAATAGCGTCGATTCAGATTAAAATACTTCCAGTATCCAACAGCAACAATTACCTGTCAGTTTGTTCAAATCAATTGCCATTTGTATGGAATGGTTTGTATTTAACAGAATCGGGAACTTATTCGGCCAGTTTCAATAATGTAAATGGATGCGATTCAACGGCGATGCTTAACTTAACAGTAAAACAAGTAAGCAGTTCTGTAGAAACAATATCTGCTACAGGAAGTTCTTACACATGGCATGGTACAGAATTTACTGAGTCTAATCAAAACGCTACCTGGACAGGTACCAACGCAGCAGGCTGTGATTCAGTGGTAACATTAAACTTAAACCTTAATACAAATTGTGTACCTACACAGCAGGTATTTAATGTGATAGCTTGTAATTCTTATACATGGCACGGTATACTTTCTACTACATCTACCACTTTGCAATGGGTAGGTGTAAATGCTGGTGGTTGTGATTCAGTAGAGATTTTGAATTTGACGATAACAACAGTTTCGCCGACTGCACCACCTTCAAGCATAACACAAGTACTGGTAAGCAACGTGTGTGGCGCGAGGGTGTATAGATATACTGCGGCTACTACAACTAATGCTACCGGTTACGCATGGACGCTGCCAATTTCTGCTGGCGGAATTCCGGGAGTAGTAGTAGATTCAGGAGATGCAGGTAATTCAAGGGTTATAAAAGTAAGATATGCATCAAAATTAGCTGCCTTTGCAACGGATAGCGTAAGGGTAAAAGCATTTACAACTTGTGGATATACAGCAAACAGAGCGGCAAAATTGATCAACACTTTGTATACAGTTCCGGTAGCTCCTGCATCGATAACAATTACGCGTTTGGTAACAAATATTTGCGGTGCTAAATTGTATAGATACACGGCCCCTGCATTACCAGCTGCAAGTGCTACCAATGTAGCGGCAACGGGTTATTTATGGTCATTTACAGGAGTGTTATCTGCAACTGATTCTATAACACTTGGCACAGATACATCAAGAATTATAGAAGTACTATATAGAAATAACGCTGCTGCAGTAACAGGAGATAGCATCAGATTATTGTACTCATCAAGTTGCGGTAATAGTAATAATAAGTCAGTGAAACTGGCTAACACATTGCTTTCCCCTCCGGTTGCTCCAACCGTAACAGTAGCTACAGTAGTATCTAACGTATGTGGAGCGAGAAAATATCGATATACAGCTTCTGCAAAAACAATAGCTACTACTACAACAGGTGCAGCCACAGGATGGTTATGGTCATTGCCGGAAGGGCCGAATGGTTCAACGGGTAGTATTGATTCCGGAGATGTAAGTTCGCAAACAATTGTTGTGAAATACACTTCTAATGCTGCGGCTGTATCAGGGGATAGTATCCGAGTAAGGTATACATCAGACTGTGGTGTAGGAATTGTAAAAGCTACCAAACTAACCAATACATTGCTGTCAGTTACTACTGCTCCATCAGCTATTACCATTACACCTGTAGTTGCTGTAACATGTGGCCATAAGGTATATCGTTACAGCGCACCAGATTTAATTGCATCAACAGCAACTACGCCAGCTACAACAGGATATACTTGGTCATTTGTTGGCACTCTCTCCGGCAATCCATTTGGAGGCGATACTACCAAAGTAGTGATTGATTCCGGTAATGTAAATTCAAGAGTAATTTTGGTGAGATTTAAAACCAGTACAGCAGGATCTACCGGAGATAGTATACGCGTAGTATACACTTCAGTATGTGGCGAAGGGCCGAAAAAAGCAGCAAAGCTTACGAATGTAAATACTGCTGCCACCACAGCTCCTGCAATTCCTGCATCTATTACCATCACTGCTGTTACACCAAATGTATGTGGTTCAAGGGTGTATCGTTATGCTGCACCGGCATTACCGGCTGCTACAACAACTGCTACAGCAGCTACAGGATATGCGTGGTCATTTACAGGAAGTCTTTCTGGCAATCCATTTGCAGATACCACAAAAGCTGTAGTAGATTCCGGCTCAATCAATTCAAGAACAATATTGGTAAGATTTAAAACGAATGTTGCTGCCAATACAGGTGATAGTGTTAAACTTTCCTATACCTCTACTTGTGGTAATAGCGCAGCAAAAGCATCTAAGCTAACCAATACATCCTACTTACCTGCTGCTCCAGCGACTTTGACGGCAGTGTTGGTAAGTGATAATTGCGGATCAAGAGTGTATCGTTACACGGCATCTGCATTAATATCAGCTACGTCTACCTCTCCGTCGACTACAGGTTATGACTGGTCATTTACCGGAACACTGGGTGCTAATGCAGTGATTGATTCTGGCAACGGAACAAATGTTGTAAAAGTAAGGTTTACAAGTAATGCCGCTGCATCTTTGGCGGATAGTGTAAAAGTTCGTTACACTTCAGAATGTGGAAGTGGTTCATTTAAGGGCATTAAGTTGATCAATGTAATAAAATTATGTTCTGTGCCTGTTTCCTTTATTAAATCAACACAGAAAGAAACGGATATTAAAAAAACAGCATCTTCTGCAATGGAGGTAAAAGTATATCCTAATCCATCATCTAGTAATTTCAATTTGAAAGTAACGAGTGATAGCAAGGAGAAAATAGATGCTCGAGTAATGGATGTACGGGGCAGGTTGATTAAAAGAATGTCTTTTGATGCCAACGAAACAATATTATTCGGAAACGAGTTAACACCTGGTGTCTATATGATAAAATTAAAAGAAGGGAAGGATGAGAAGTCGGTGAGGGTGGTGAAGTATTAACGTTGATTGAGGACGATGATGAAGAGGCTGTCCAAAAAGGACAGCCTCTTTTTTTCGTTGGTATTAACTCCAACGGAATAGCACAGCCAACTGAATTATCTCCCCATCACTTTCTCCCACAATTCCGGAATTCTTTTCACCCAAACCAATTCCCTTTGCTTGGTTTTTGCTTCCTGCACAGGCGTTCCCCAATAAACCTTTCCTCCCTCAATATCATTCGTAACGCCGCTTTGGCCAAATACAACTGCATTTTCACCAATGGTAAGTGTTTTATTTACGCCCACTTGACCCCAGAGCGTAACGCCATCTTCAAGTGTAGTTGCTCCGGCAATAGCAACTTGTGCAGCCAATAAACAGTTCTTTCCTAAAATTGTATCGTGTCCGATATGAACCATGTTATCAAGCTTTGAACCTCTTCCGATAATGGTATCATGGCTTACCCCTCTGTCAATGGTACAATTAGCACCAATTTCAACAAAATCTTCTAAGATCACTCTACCGCAATCAGGCATTTTTTTATACCAAACTTCTCGGTCTTTTTTTGTGTTGTAGTAAAAAGCATTGCTACCTATAACAGTGCCCGATTGAATTACAACGTGATCTCCAATAATACAATGATCCATGATGGTAACATTCGGATAAATGATGCAATTTTTTCCAATGGAAACATGATTTCCGATGAATACATTCGGAAAAATAACAGCACTTTTATCCACAACCGCTGAATCGCTCAACATACTATTGCTTGGTTCAAACGGACGGTATGTATTTACGATAGTACAATAAGATTCAAATGGATTGTCCACAACAAGCAGGGCCTTTCCATTAGGACAACTCATTTCTTTATTGATGATAATAAATGAAGCAGCACTGTTAATACATTTGTCGTAATATTTCGGATGGTCTACAAAAACAAGATCTCCAAAAGATACTTTATGTATCTCATTTATTCCTGTTGCATGTGCAGAATCATTGCCGATTATTTTCGCTCCAATTAATTTCGCTATTGTTTGAATCTCGATGGGGGAAGAAAATTGCATGTTATTGTTTTGCACGAAGTTAACATCGTTTAAGAGGATAATGACAGTATTTTACAGGTTGCTCAAAAAATTATTTAAAAATATTTCGGCTCAATTTTTTTCGAAAAATTCAAACAAAAAGTAACGTTCATGATTGTGATTAATTTGTTTTTATTAGAAGATTCATCAACATTAAAATCTCTGAAATACCAGTATTATCAATAATTACAGAAGATATATTTTCTAATGAAACAAAAACAAAAAATGAAATTGCATTCAATCAACACCGATTTATTTGTTTTGAATGCACCTCATTTTCCACAGGCAATTTTAAAATGTTGATAAAATAATTAAAAAAATTTTTTTTGTTAGCAAAAATTATTTTTAATATTGTGTAGGGAATTTAATTCCCGTACTTACTAACCCATCCATATATTAAAAAGCCCGACAAAATTTGTTGGGCTTTTTGTTTGAAAATCAAAGTGCATTATTTTTTATCATCTATAACAACAATCATACTTTTGATTTTCCATTATTACATTTAAACAATTACATTGCATAAAATACAACGAACATGTTAAGATCAATGACCGGTTTTGGAAGAGCAGAACAAATGGTGGGAGACAAAGTTTTTTTTGTAGAAGTAAAAGCACTAAATGGAAAGCAATTTGACCTACAATTGAAAATGCCTTCTTTATTGAAGCCGTTTGAATTTGACATTCGCAATATTATTCAAGAACAACTTATTAGAGGAACAGTAGATTGCTACATTACCATCAAGCAAAATGGTGCCACCAAGCCTGTGGTGATTAATACGGAATTAATAAAAGCCTATTATCAGCAAATCACAGCGCTTTCCAATGAATTGAATATTCAGGACAATGCAATTCTGAGTTCCCTGTTGCGATTACCCGAAGTAATCAGTCAGAATACCGAGACTTTAAAGGAGGAAGAATTTCTTTTGTTTAAAAATGTATTGATGAGCGCTTTACAGGAACTGAATAACCATAGGACAGAAGAAGGTGCCTCCCTTGAAAGAGATTTAATCAGCAGAATTGAAAATATTCACCAACAGGAAAAAGAGATTTTGAAATATGAGCCAAATAGAAAAATCAGAATAAAAGATGAAATTAATAAATTGCTGCTTGAGCATGTGGGAAAGGAAAATATCGATAACAACAGAATGGAGCAGGAACTGATTTATTACATGGAAAAAATCGACATTCATGAAGAACAAATCAGATTGAGACAGCACTGTGATTACTTTATTGAAATGATTAAAGATGCGGAAATCAGTAAAGGAAAAAAACTGTCGTTCCTATTGCAGGAAATCAATCGCGAAGTGAATACCACGGGAAGTAAAGCCTATGATGTAGATATTCAAAAATGTGTTGTGAAAATGAAAGATGAACTGGAAAAGGCCAAAGAACAGGTACTAAACGTTTTATAAATACATTAATCAGCATAGTTGTAACTGAATTTAAAATGGTTATTATCAAAAAATTGACACTTAAATATTTTTTATTGCTCTTTTGTTGCACATTTTTATTTTGCTGTAACGCTATAGAGATCTTTGAAATAAACAAAACCATCCCCGGACACGCCTGGAAGAGTGATGTTGATGTGAAGGGCAGCTTTACAGTAAAAGATACTGTTTCAAAATATGACATGTACGTCCTGCTAAGGCATACCGATGCATACAAGTACAATAATATCTGGCTGAATATCGGATTGCAGTATCCCGGTGAAAAAATGGAATACAAACAAGTAAATCTCACACTTGGCAATGACAGAAACGGATGGGAAGGAACCGGAATGGATGATATTTGGTATGTCAAAAAAAAGTTAAATAAAACCCCATTTTCTTTTCAGCAAGCAGGCCAATACTATTTCTCTATCAGTAATATTATGCGCGATGATCCTTTGTTGCACGTAATGAGTGTCGGGCTTTCTGTTCAAAAAAGTGC
Organism: Chitinophaga pinensis; assembly: GCA_945872815.1. Lineage (GTDB taxonomy): Bacteria > Bacteroidota > Bacteroidia > Chitinophagales > Chitinophagaceae > Ferruginibacter > Ferruginibacter pinensis_C. The sequence goes on along the minus strand of CAMCAY010000007.1, from coordinate 4,730 downwards.
GTTCGTTGAATAATGCTGTTCCCAGTTAAATAAGGACTGCGAATCATTATATTTTCATTTTTTAATACGTTAAATTAAAAAGCCTTGGCTTATCTTTACCACACATATTAATTTAGTTTTAAAAATATTTAAAAGTGAATCGTTTAATCATTTTATTTATCGCATGTGCTCTTTTTGTTGGAAAGGTAAATGCTCAGGGAGAATATCATCAGGGAGAATTTGGGGTAAGTATAGGAGCTGCACATTATTTTGGAGATTTGAATACAAGAGCGGCATTGAACAGGCCAAAACCTTCACTGGGTGTTTTTTACCGTAAGTTATATGGCAATTATGTTGGAATGCGCGTGGGAGCCAGATTTGCTCAATTGGGCTACAGTGATGTTTTTAGTAAAAATGAATACCAGCACATGCGCAATTTAAGTTTCAATTCTAATATTTTTGAGTTGGCGCTGCAAGGAGATTTTAATTTTCTGAAGTACATTCCCGGAGATGAAGTGTATGGTTTTACACCCTATGTTACATTGGGCGTTGGTCTGTTTAATTATGATCCTTACACGTATTACAATGGCACAAAGTATTTTTTAAGACCTTTGGGAACCGAAGGTCAGGCGGGGGGCTATTTGGGAAGAACATCTTACAGCACTATGGCTGTTTGTATTCCTTTCGGTGTAGGGTTAAAATACAGTATCAACAACAAAATCAGTCTGGCATTTGAAATTACTCAAAGATTTACAACTACCGATTATTTGGATGACGTAAGCACCACCTATGCACCAAATGGCAGAAATGGCGGATCTATTAATTATTTTCCCTCAAGCTCTAATCAATTTTCTATTGCAGATTTGCTTCAAGACAGATCTTATGAAATCGACCCACTTAATCCATTAAGCAGCGTTCCGGGCAGACAAAGAGGATGGAGCAAACAAAAAGACCAATATGTAATAGGAGAAATTGGAATTTCCATTAATATCGATTCTTATCGTTGCCCTACTAATTAATTTTTGCTATATTTTATTGACCTCATTTACTAAATCGCCTCTTCCTCATTCATTTGGAGGGATTTGGGCATTTTTCGTTACTTTTGCCGCTTAAAAACCAACTCAATCACAACTGAATGAGCTTTAAAGATGCGATAGATTGCAATATTTTGCCTCAGCATGTTGCCATTATTATGGATGGCAATGGACGTTGGGCTGAAGAGAGAGGTCAAGATCGTTTAATGGGTCATATAAATGGAGTAGAAAGCGTTAGAAATGTAGTGGAAGGTGCAGCAGAAATCGGAATAAAATACCTAACACTCTACACATTTAGCAAAGAAAATTGGGACAGACCTCAATACGAAGTGGATGGATTGATGGAATTGTTTATCGACACAATAAAAAAAGAAATCCCCGTATTGAACAAAAACAATATCAGGCTTCATTTTATAGGCGATTTGGATATGCTTCCGGTAAATGCAAATAGACAGCTACAGGAATCTATCAATGAAACTTCTAGCAATACGGGCTTAAACTTAATTATTGCGCTTAGTTATGGAAGCAGATGGGAAATTGCAAATAGTGCAAAACGTCTGGCAATGGATGTAAAAGCAGGAAAGATATTACCCGAGAGTATAAACGAAGATTTATTTCATCGATACTTGAATACAAATGCTTTTCCAGATCCGGAGTTAATGATAAGAACAAGCGGAGAGTTTAGAATCAGCAATTTTTTATTGTATCAACTGGCTTACGCTGAATTGTATTTTACAAATGTATTGTGGCCAGATTTCAGAAAAGAAAATTTATATGAGGCTATTGCAGATTATCAGAAGCGGGAAAGAAGATTTGGTAAAACCGGAAAGCAGATAAAACAAGAACAGGAAAAATAATATTATTATCAATCAGACAAACAGAGTAGTTAAATGGCTGAACTGCTCATTTAACAAATAGTTTTAATTAATTGGGCTTATTTTGCCCCACTTTAAACAAGAATAGATGCATAGGATTTTTAAGTCTTTATTAATAATGTTCTTTTTCTCGACTATTCATTCATTTGCACAAGATACTATGCCAGTTTCTGTTAATCCAGCCTTGCAGAGTATCATGAATTCAAAATATCCAAAGACATACAGAATTGCTGATATAAGGGTTGTTGGAACCAAATCTTATGATGCTAATCTAATCATTTCTATTTCGGGTATGGCAATTGGCGATAAAATTCAACTGCCAGGATCGGATATGTTTAGCAAAGTAATCTCAAAATTATGGAAACAGAATCTGGTTTCAAATGTGCAAATCAATATCACCAACATAGTAGAATCTGATATTTATATTGAAATTCAAATTGTTGAAAGATCAAGATTGTTGAACTATGAATTAATAGGTATCAGAAAAGGGGAAAAGGATGACCTGGAACAGAAAATCGGTTTATACAAAGACAGAGTGCTTACCGAAAATATGAGATTGAGTGCTGTGGAAGCAATCAGAAAATATTATTTTGATAAAGGTTTCAGAAATGTAAACGTTGATGTAAGCGAAGATGTAATTTCAGGTGCTGCAAATGGAGTTAATCTTGTATTTAAAATCAACAAAGGAAATAAGGTAAAAGTCAATTCTATAAATTTCGCTGGCAATAATCAGATTGAAGACTCCAAGTTGAAAAAGCAAATGAAGGGAACCAAGGAAATGGCAAGACTCACGCTTTATCCTGAAAAAAATATCAGCCCTTACGGAGAAGTAGAAAAAAGCAAATCTTTCGGTAATTATATAAATGAAAGTGGATTTCTTTCTTTCACAAAAACGAGAGATTACCTTGATCAGTATCTAAGATTGAAACTATTCAGTTCATCTAAATTCAACGAAAAAAAATACACAGAGGACAAAGATAAAATCCTGGATTACTACAATACAAAAGGGTTAAGAGATGCCGTTTTGGTGGCAGATACACAAAGAGTCAATGAAAAAGGAAACCTGAATATTGATATTAAACTTAATGAGGGTCGTCAGTATTATTTTGGCAACATTACCTGGAAGGGCAACACAAAATATTCAGATTCAGTATTGAATTTTTTATTGAATATCAACAAAGGGGATGTTTACAATCTTGAGCTTCTGAATAAAAGACTCGGTAAGCAGTTGTCTGCTGAAGGAGGCGATATCGGCAGTCTTTATCAAGATGACGGATACTTGTATTTTAGAGTTGACCCCGTAGAAACATCTGTTTATAATGATACAATTGATTTTGAAATTCGCATGACCGAAGGGTTACAGGCAACCTATGGTAAAATAACTGTTTCAGGGAACAACAAGACAAAAGATCATGTTATTTTGCGTGAAATGAGAACCATTCCCGGAGAAAAGTTCAGCAGGGCAGATATCATCAGAACACAGCGCGAATTGTCTCAACTTGGATTTTTTAATCCTGAAAAAATAAGTCCGAATATTGTACCCAATCCCGACAATGGAACGGTTGATATCAATTGGGAAGTGGAAGAAAAGTCCAATGATCAGCTAGAACTTTCTGCCGGATTTGGAGGTGGTATCGGTCTTACCGGAACCTTGGGCGTTACTTTCAATAATTTTTCTATCAATAATATTACCAGCAAATCCACTTGGGATCCCTTGCCTTCAGGCGATGGTCAAAGATTAAGTATGCGCGCACAGTCTAACGGTGGAGCATATAGGACGTATAGCTTTTCATTTACTGAACCATGGTTGGGAGGTAAAAAAAGAAATTCATTTTCTGTAAGTTATTTTAATACAAAATATGCCAATACCTATAGTTCTTATGGTACTTATTGCAGAAGCTGCGGCGATACATCTTATGTAAAAACAGTGGGTGTGGGCATTTCATTGGGTAAACAATTGAAATGGCCGGATGATTATTTTAATTTGATTTATTCATTGAATTTTCAGCAGTACAAACTAAAAAACTATTCTCAGATTTTCAGCGGTATCAATAACGGCACATCTAGTAATTTCAGTTTAAAAATAACCCTGTTAAGAAATTCGGCAGGTCCTAATCCTATATTTCCTACAGGAGGATCTAATTTTGCTATGAGCGGTCAATTTACATTGCCTTATTCATTGATAGGAATTTCACCATCAAGCCTCAATAAATATTCACTTCCCGAATTTCACAAATGGCGATTTACCGGAGATTGGTATACACCAATTGGAAGAGCAAGAGGGGTAGACAAAAACAAACAGTTTATTTTAAGGGCAGCTGCAAAATATGGTTTCATAGGAAGATACAATTCCAATCTTGAAATTTCTCCTTTCGAACGTTTTCAGGTGGGAGATGCCGGATTGAGCAATACACAGGCATTGCTTGGGTATGATATCATTGCTCACAGAGGATATCCTGTGTATAGCAGCTCAAATCCCAAAATAAATCCGGATGGAATTACTCCTTCCCAATATTTTACTATTTTTAATAAATACATTTTGGAGCTTCGTTATCCGTTCAGTACCAGCGCCAACAGTACTATTTATGGACTGACATTCTATGAAGCAGCAAATGGTTGGTATTCATTTAAAGATTACAATCCCTTCAAACTCAGAAGATCTGTTGGGGTTGGAATGAGATTTTTTCTACCAATGTTTGGATTACTTGGATTTGATTATGGTATAGGAATTGACAGATACAGTCAATCAAATGGAATAAAAGGCTCCGCTAAATTTACATTCATGTTGGGACAAGAAGCAGAGTAATTATTTTGAACCAACCACTGAAAACTTTTTAAAATG
>CAMCAY010000006.1 GCA_945872815.1 Chitinophaga pinensis | reverse complement strand
ACTGCAAAATCGGGTTATGGGGATGTGATTATTAGGTAATGAAAATTCAATAATTAAAAACAATAAAACAATTGAAAAAAAAATATTTTTTATGAAAAAATCTATTCTATTCTTTGTCTTATCTATTGTAGCACTTAATTCTGTTTCTGCTCAAAAAAATTTACCTATCATCAAAGCAACTTCTAATCTGGTTGATATTAAAGACGGGAAGAAATTTCAAAAAAGTTCTTGGACAATTGTTCCAGAAGCAAAGCCTGATGTTTTTACAACTTCAAGTAAAGAGGTGGTTTTTTATACGGATATAGATTCTATAAAAATCAAAGTGAAGCAGGATGAAAATTGGAAATACGATTTCATTGTTTTATTGAACGGCAAAGATTCAGCATACACTCAAGTGCAATTCAAGCCTTCTTATTTATCAATTTTAAAAACGGCCAAAAGTTATAATAATTCAACCAGCAGCAGTATTCCCAAATTTGAATACCAGCCAATGGACAACCTAAGTCTTGTTAAAATTAGACAGGACTTAAAATTAGATTCAATAGCTGGCACAGGGAGTGAGGTTTCGAAAATCATCAACTTGTTGCATTGGATTCATTATTTAATTCCCCATGATGGAATGCATGGTAATCCTGAAGTTAGGAATGCTTTGAACATGATTTCGGTATGTAAAAAAGAGGGCAGGGGTTTGAATTGTCGCGGACTCGCAACGGTGTTGAATGAATGTTATTTGTCAATGGGAATAAAATCGCGGTTTGTAACTTGTTTGCCTAAAGATACCACGGATCCAGATTGTCATGTAATCAATATGGTTTACAGCAATGATTTAAATAAATGGATTTGGATTGACCCAACTATGGATGCATATGTGATGAATGAAAAAGGCGAATTATTGGGTATTGAAGAGGTTCGCGAAAGATTGATTAATGGCAAGCCTCTTTTACTCAATCCAGATGCCAATTGGAACAGGCAGCAAACGCAAACAAAACAATTTTACTTAGAAACTTATATGGCCAAGAATTTGTACCGACTAGAATGTCCATTGATGAGTGAGTATGATACAGAAACCTTGAATGATGGTAAAGTGGTTAAATATGTACAGCTCTTATCAATAGATGATCAAAATAATAGTATTGAAGGTTCAAAATCTAAGCTTAATAATGTAGTTTTTTATAAAACAAATGATTCGTCATTTTTTTGGCAAAGGCCTTAAGATTTATTTTATATTCTTATATCTCATTTTAGCTAGGCTATGAAAATTTTACTAGTAAAGGTTTTATAGTTTTGCATCGGGAAATAAGTAAAAAAAATCACTTAAAAAACAGCTAATATCTTTTTATAGATTTGCTAACAAATTCTATACTGATGTTACGAAACTTATAGTTGATTATTTAAGAGATAAATACAATATTTCTGAAGCGAATTTCAATGAGTGTTTGATAGTAAAATTTGTCTCCAGTTAATTAATGCCAAATCAATATATTGAACCAACAGCGTTTGACAGAAATTCTTAAATTTGAAGTTCAGTGCTAATATGCTATTCCTGCGTGTATTCGAAAACTTTTAGCCACAACCTGATAAAACAATAATGAATCAAACAATTTACAAGGACGAAGAAAAAAATGCGATTCGGTTTTCGAAAATCACGAAAATTGATGGCGAAATGCCTTTTACCGGTCTGGGAATAAAGTATGTTGCATCGGGCGAAGAAACATATTATGCAAATGAAAAAAAATTTACTGTTAAAGAAGGCGAATACATCATCGGTAATGACTTTACTTCATCGATTGTTGAAATCAATCAAAAGCAACCCGTGCAAGGACTTTGTATTGATATTTCAACCGAGATCATTTCTGAAGTAGCCCTATACTATGATATTAATGGGTCCGATTTAAAAGAGTTTTTACTTTCTGATCAATTTTTTGTGAATCGATATAATGTGAAAAATACAAGCTTAGGTTATTCATTAATTGAGCTCAATAACAAGATTAAATATCAGAACTATCATAATGATATTTTAAGAGATGAACTTTTTTATTCATTGGCAGAATCTATAATCACCGATCAGCGATTTATTTTTGACCATTTAAGTAAAATGAGTTTTAAAAAAGGCATCACAAATGAAGAGGTATTCAGAGCAATCCTGTCTGCCAAAACATTTATTGATAACTATGTTATGGAGAATCTTTCTCTAGATAAAATTTCACTTCAAGTTGGTATTTCTAAATATCACTTTATTCGTGTTTTCAAAAATACCTTCGGTATTTCACCATACCAATATCAAAAACGCAAACGACTAGATTTGGCTAAAATTGATTTGATAAATGGCAATGATATTTCTTATACGGCAATTCGATTTGGCTTTCCTGATGTTCATTCATTTTCAAAAGCTTTTAAACAGCAATTTGGTAAAACTCCTGGCTCAATAAGAAAAAGCAATTTTTGACAAAGAAGGCTTAGGCAAACTTTGTTTCTTTAAAGAAAAAATGCTTATGCGTGGAATTATTTTACTTTTTTTACTTGCCATTATATCCATTAATACTAATGCTCAGCTTCAGCGTAAAGTTCAATTTGGTGCTCGAGTGGAATATGTTACAGAGAACGGAAAGTCAGGTTGTAAAGTAAAACAAGTTGCAAGAGGAACAAGTTTAGCGCTTAAATTAAAGGAAAACGATTTGATCCTAAAAATCGGTAATGCTACGTTTGCATCTACAGACGAATTCATAAATCATTTCTTAAAATATACTCCGAATCAAGAAGTGCAACTGACCATTCTGCGCGACAAAAAGAATCTTGTATTAAAAGCGAATGCGATTGCTCGTCCATTTGAAACAGATGATAATGCTACTGTAATTTATGATGCTGCTAATTATAAAGGCGGGCAATTGTGTATCATCATTAATAAACCATTTAATGATAACAAGATGCCTGCAATGCTTTTTATTCCGGGCTATACTTGCAGCAGCATCGATGATTTGCCAAACAATCATCCTTACAAACGAATTGTGGATGCCTATGTAGATGCAGGTTTTGTTACATTACGCATCGAGAAAAGCGGATTGGGCGATAGCCAAAATACACCACCATGCGAGTCTTGTGATTTGATGGATGAAATTGAAAATTTTGAGGCAGGTTTAAAAAAGTTGAAGTCACTACCATATGTAGATACCAATCAAATCATCATTGTTGGCCATTCAATGGGCGGAATCGTTGCGCCGGCAATCAGTGCCAGACATCATGTTGCGGGTGTTGTGGTATATGGCACAACTGCTAAATCTTGGTTTGAATATCAAATCGAAATGTACCGCATACAAAATGCATTGGCTGGAATGAACCCGATTGAAGTAGAACAATCTGTAGTTGCTCAATACGATTTAAATTACCGATATTTTGTAAAAAAAGAGAAGCTAGAAGATATTGCTAAAGACGCTAAAGCAGACAGCATTTTACGCACCAGCTGGGAGTATGATGGCAAAGGGAAAATTTATTCCAGAAATGCTGAATATTGGCGACAGATTCAGGATTATCCTCACTTAGAAAACTGGAAAAATACCACCGCTAAAGTATTGGTACAATTTGGAGAATCTGATTTCCAGGCATTTTCTAAAGCCGATCATCAGCAAATCGTCAATACCGTTAATTTCTTCCATCCAGGTAATGCAACATTAATGACTTATGCTTCTACTGATCATTTTTTTGCGAAATCAGGAACCATGCAGGAAGCTTATAATAAATTTTCAAATGGCCAGATACAGCAATTGTTTGATGAATATAATAATGAAATAGGACTTTCAGCAGTGAAATGGAGCAACGAAGTGCTTGCTAAAAAAGATGAAATAAAACTATCCGAAAAAGGATGGAAAAAATTAAACACAGATCGTTATCCCGGAAAACAAGATGACATTTCCTTCATCAATGAAAAAGAAGGCTGGTATATAAATGGTTACGGAAGTATTTATCATACACAAAATGGAGGAGAGAAATGGGAAAAACAATTGGAAAAGAAAGGAACATTTTTTCGCTGCATTGCATTTATTGATAGTTTACGAGGATTTGCTGGCACAGTAGGAACCGACTATTTTCCCGATGTTACAGATACGATTCCTTTATATGGAACGATAGATGGTGGCAAAACTTGGAATCCGGTACAATATAGTGGGCCTTATGTTAAAGGACTTTGCGCCATTGATATTGTAAAAGAACAATACATCAATCATGGAAAAATAGATTACAAATTTCATATTTATGGTGTTGGTCGTGTAGGCTCTCCCGCAAATATGATGGTGTCGCACGATGGTGGCTTAACTTGGACATCCAATAGTATGAACAATGACTGTAAAATGCTATTTGATATAAAGATGTTTGATAAAAATAATGGTTTTGTTTGCGCTGCTTCTGATGAGGATATAGAAAAATCGAATGCCTTAATTTTAAAAACCAACGATGGAGGAAAAACATGGAAAAAGGTGTATCAATCCAATCGCCCATTTGAAACCACTTGGAAGGTTTCATTTCCATCGAATAAAGTTGGTTATGTAACCATACAATCTTACAATCCTGATCCAAGTATAAAACAACAACGCATTGCTAAAACAACTGATGGAGGTGAAACCTGGAATGAAATTAATTTGGTTGAAGATGCCGGTGCGCGTGAATTTGGCGTTGGATTCATTGATGAAAATCACGGATTTGTAGGCACTGTGAATTCTGGCTACGAAACAAAAGATGGCGGTAAAACCTGGGAGAAGGTTAATCTAGGAAAGGCCTGCAATAAAATCAGGATTTATAAAGATGAAAATGGAAAAATTTATGGTTATGCAATTGGTGTTGATGTTATGAAAGGTGAATTTTGATTTTTATTAATTTTGTTTCGCTCAATCAAGAGCATAAAAAATCACACTTACAATTTACAATACTAAAAATATCATTTATATACCTACTGAAATATGGATTTAGTAATCAAAAATCTCAACAAGCAATACAGCAATGGTGTTCATGCCATGAACAATTTGACGCTCACCATCAACAAAGGCATGTTTGGTTTGTTAGGCCCGAATGGTGCTGGCAAATCATCATTGATGCGCACTCTTGCAACACTTCAAAATGCAGATAGTGGTTCGGTGATGCTAGGTGATATTGATGTTTTAAACGACCAAGAATCAGTAAGGAAACTCTTGGGCTATTTGCCACAAGAGTTTGGTGTATATCCAAGAACATCTGCTGTTGACTTACTTGAACATTTAGCTATACTAAAGGGTTTTAGCAATGGTAGTGAGCGAAAGGAAATGGTTAATCAACTTCTCAATAAGGTAAATCTATTTGAACATCGTAAAAAAGCGGTGAGTAGTTACAGTGGTGGAATGCGCCAACGATTTGGGATTGCACAGTGTTTAATTGGTAATCCGAAATTGGTAATAGTAGATGAACCCACTGCAGGATTAGATCCAGGAGAACGTAATCGTTTCTATAATATCTTAAGTGAAATTGGAGAGAATATCATTGTGATTTTATCTACACATATTGTACAAGATGTGCGTGAACTGTGCACGCAAATGGCTATCATGGATAAAGGCAAAGTATTGTTTAGTGGTAACACAGATGATGCTTTGAATGAAATCAAAGGAAAAGTATGGGAACGAAAAGTTGATAAAGATCAATTACACGATTTTCAATCTAACTATAAAATTATTTCCAGCAAACTAGTAGGTGGCAAACCATTAATTCATGCGTTTTCTGAAAATGATTTAGGCAACGGATTTACAAAAGCCGAAGAAAATTTAGAAGATGTATTTTTTGCAAAACTGAATGAATTAGTTTAATCCCAATTAAAGGTCTTATGTGGAATTTTATAAAACACGAATGGAAATATTGGCTTAGTTCACCAATGACATGGATATTTTTATTCATCAATAAACTATTGGTGATGGGTGCTGTATCATCTGATAATATAAATATTGGGGGTGGTGTAGGCAGCGTTCATAAAAATGCACCGTTTGTAATTCAAACTTACTATGGAGTAATGTCGCTCATTTGCCTGTTGATGACAACTGCATTTATGAATGCATCAGCTAACAGAGATTTTTCAAGTGGAATGTATCAATTTGTTTTTTCATCACCCATTAAAAAACGAGATTATTATTTCGGGAAATTCATTGGCGCTGCTAGTATTGCTGTAATACCACTATTAGGTGTTTCTATTGGTGCGTTAATTGGACCTTTGATGCCTTGGGCAGAACCAAACCGATATGGTGATATTATTTGGAGTGGACATTTACAAGGTATAATCACCTTCGGAATTCCAAATACAATTATTGCAGGAGTACTTTTGTATGCGTTGGCAATTATTTTCAGAAGTAATATCGTTTCATTTGTTGGAGCTATGCTCATATTGGTACTGTATGCAGTATCAGCAGGCTTTACAAGAGATATTGAAAAAGAATGGTTAGCAAATATTTTAGATCCATTTGGCTTTCGTCCTGAATCTATCATATCTAAGTACATGACGGTGGATGAAAAAAATGCTCATGGAGTTCCTTTAGTTGGAGCATTACTAATTAACAGAATAGCATGGCTATCGTTAAGCTTTTTAATTTTAATTGGGGCTTATTTCAAATTTTCATTCAGCGCAAAAAATGAATCAGCTAAAAAAGAAAAAAAGAAGGATACAAAAACTGAAACGTTAAATTCTACTACAACTACTTTTACTGCAAACACTGCTAATCAATTTTCACTTTCTGCATTGTGGTTTTTAATCAAGTTTGAAACAAAAGCAATTATAAAGAACTCAACTTTCATCATCATTGTTATTATTGGCTTAATGAATTTGGTGGCATCGTTAACCAGCTTTTCTGGTGGTTATGGTGTACAACAATATCCTGTTACCTATAATGTAATTGATATCATTAGTGGAGCATTTTATCTATTCCTGATTGCTATCATCACCTTCTATACAGGTGTATTGGTATGGAAGGAACGTGATGCTAAGATAAATGAGATACAAGATGCCACTCCTGTTCAAACTTCCTTGCTGTTTGTTTCGAAATTAGTAGCAATGATATTTTCAATTGCTTTGATTTTGTCTTGTACAATATTGATCGGTATAATTGCCCAAGCAAGTTTCGGTTATCATCGTTATGAAATTGATGTTTATGTGAAATCTTTATTGGTGAAAGACTTACTTTCTTTCTCTTATCTGGTAATCATATCTCTATTCTTCCACTACCTCATCAACAACCGATACATTGCTTATTTTGCTTTTGTGGCCTTTGTTATTTTGAATGCATTTGTTTGGGGTGCATTACAAATCAATTCTAACCTTGTCAAATTTGGAGGCACTCCAAGTGTTACTTATTCCGATATGAACGGTTTTGGTCCGTTTGTTCCTTCAAGTATATGGTTCAATATTTATTGGATTATTGCCAGTGTGTTGATTGGTTTTATTATTTATTCATTTTACATACGAGGCAAAGAAACTGGCTTCAGACATCGATTTGTAAACTCAAAATATTTGCTAAATAAAAATAGAATCGCAATTGGAATATGTGGTTTTGTATTTATTCTGTGTTGTAGTTTCATGTATTACAATACTAAAGTGTTAAACGAATACACTTCAGGTCAAGAGCAAGAAAACGATCAAGTTGATTATGAAAAAAAGTATAAAAAATATGAGACATTAGTTCAGCCTCGTTTCTATAAATACAACTACAATATCGATTTGATGCCTTACGATCGCAGCATGAGCGCCAATATAGAAGCATGGGCAAGAAATATTTCTAATCAACCGATAAATGAATTGCATTTTACAATGCCTCAGATACCTGATTCAGTAAAAATATTAATCGAAGGCAGCAAATTAAAATTGAATGATAGTCGATTAGGCTATCGCGTATATACTTTAGCAAAACCTTTGCAGCCCAACGATTCAATCATGATTAAATTCGATGTGAGTCGTATCACAAAAGGATTTGAGAACGAAGTAACATTTACGCAACTTACTCAAAATGGAACATTCTTTAACAACAGAGATATTTTACCCACTTTTGGTTATGAAAACGCTTATGAAATCAGCGATAAAAACAAGCGCATAAAATTAAAGTTGCCTCCTCGTTTGCGAATGCCTAAATTGAATGAACAAGATTTAAGCGCAAGAGCAAATACATATATCAGCAACTGTTCTGACTGGGTGGAAGTGAACACCACAATAAGTACTGCTAAAGATCAAATTGCAATTGCACCAGGTAGCCTAATTAAGTCGTGGGAAGCTAATGGCAAGAAGTATTTCAATTATCACCTTGATCAAAAGTCATTAGACTTCTATTCGTTTATATCAGCAAAATATGAAGTAAAAAGAAAACGTTGGAATGGACTTGATTTAGAAGTTTATTACATCAAAGAACATGAATATAATGTACCTAACATGATCAATAGCTTGCAAAAGTCGATTGATTATTACACGCGCAATTTTGGAAAATATTATCACAAACAATGTAGAATAATTGAGTTCCCTCGATATGCAAGCTTTGCGCAAGCCTTTCCTGGAACAATGCCTTATAGCGAAGGAATTGGTTTTATCATTGATGAACGCAATGTAACCAAAGATGATATTGACCAGGTGTTTTATGTAGTTGCACATGAAATGGCTCATCAATATTGGGCGCATCAATTATGTGGTGCAAATATGCAAGGCAGTGAAATGATGAGTGAAGGATTTTCACAATACGCTGCATTGATGGTAATGGAAAAAGAATACGGAAAAGATAAAATGAATAAATTTTTGAAGTATGAAATGGATGGCTATTTAAGAGGAAGAAGCAGTGAGTACGAAGCTGAAAGACCTTTAATCAAAACAGAAGCTCAACAGTATATTCATTATCAAAAAGCAAGTGTAGTAATGTATTATTTAAAGGAAATGATTGGCGAGAAAAAGGTAAATGAAGCATTAAAGTCGTTGATAGACTCTTTTGCTTATAAGCAACCTCCCTACCCAACATCATTAGCGGCAGTTAGTGCATTTAGAAAAGTAACTCCTGATAGTTTACAATGCTTAATTGATGATTTATTTGAAAACATAACTATTTTCTCTAATCGAACATTGGAAGCAAAGTATAAAATGGTCGGTAAAGAATTTGAAATTACCATGACCACTTCATCCGAAAAGTTTAGAGCTGATTCTTTGGGTAATGAAAAAAATAGGGTTTTGAACGATTATGTTGATGTGGGCATTTTCGCAGAACCAACCAATAAAATGAACTTGGGTAAGGTTTTAGTTTATCAACGCATAAGGATAAATAAAAAAGCGAATACATTTACATTTAGAACAAAAGAAAAGCCCTATCAAGTAGGTATTGATCCATACAACTATTTAATTGACCGAATTCCAGATGATAATGTTAAAAAGTTGGAGGAGTTGTAAAATATTTAAAAATCAAAATAACCAACACAGGCGTATTTTAATTTTTCAAATTATAAAAATGTTAGCATTGCCAAACTTTAAAAGTAAAAATCAAAGCGTAGAAATAAAAAGAATTTTTGTTGTATTCTTAGTATTCCTTTTTAGCCTTAACACTTATGGACAGGATACACTCTCCGTGCTTTTTTTGGGGAATAGTTATACATCTGCAAACAACTTACCTCAGTTAGTAAAAAACCTGACAAACTCCGCAGGCAAAACGCTCCTTATAGACGCAAATATTCCAGGGAGCAAAGAATACATCTTATGACTCAAACATAAAGAAGTTTTACTTTTTGGCACTTGCTGACAAATTTGTTGCTAATAAGAATGAATTCGGAATAGTCGTACTCGCCCCTTTTATTTCGATCTCAATGATATTTCTATTATTACTTACGATTGCTTCTTATAATTGGTCATTGACAATTTTAGGTATTTTACTCTGCCATACCGCAATGTCTTCGGGTGACTTTGCACTGCTCTGTTATTTTGAATTTCATAGGGATAAAGAAGTAGTAACCTATGACGATGTAGAAAACAAAATATCATACTTTTATGGGCAGTCCAGTGAAAGGAAAATGACCACATAACAGCGTGAAAATAATGAAGACATCAAAGAGTTTATTTTATTGGTTCACGATATTTGCACTTTGCTTTATTGCATATCAACAGGTGCAAGACAACATTCGACCAGCTTACACAGGTGGAAACTTGATAATAATATATTTGTTGGGAATTGCTCCAAATATTTTTCCAGCAATTGGAATACCTGCATTGTTCATTGTAATAATTCCACAAATGAAATGGACGAATAAATGGTTAAACGAAAAGAAACACATTACCGCAAACCTAATTTCACTAGCAGGACTTCTTTCCTGGGAGTTTTTACAAACTCTAATAACAAGAGGACATTTTGACTGGAATGATATTCTATGGACGCTGATTGGTGCTTTTGTTTTTCAACTAGTTTGGGCTATTACCCCAATCAGATATAAAGAAAAGCATGATGGAGCATAAAGAAAAACGACCGCATAACGGGTTTGGCAAAAGTGGCGGTTCAGTGCTCCGCAGACACATTTGTGGTAAATCAAAGTTTGGTTCTCAGCATCAACATTTGTGGTGAAAATCGCCACCTTCGCAAAGCCCCGAAACGTTAGATGCCATTTTAAAACAAAACGTTAATCATCACTGTTTCAAAAAAATTAGAGATGTTTAACAGCAATTAAAACAAATGATGAAAATTCTGAAAAACCTGATATTACTTACCATCTTAATAGTATGCAACAATTCTTTTGCCCAAAAGCAAAACAACCAGTGGCGGTTTGGAAATGCAGGAGCAATTGATTTTAATACCCTGCCGCCAAGTTTTGTTGCAGGTTGCCCAATTTCAACTATCGAAGGCAGTGCTTCTGTTGCCGATAGGATAACAGGAGCAATATTGTTTTATACAAACGGAGGTACGGTTTGGAATGCAAATAATCAGGTAATGCCTAATGGGACAGGTTTGTTAGGTGGAGCGGCATTATTATTATCATCTACAACTGCCGCTGTTATAGTTCCAAAACCCGGAAGCTGCAATCTTTATTACATCGTAACAGTAGACGAAATAGGCTCGGATAATGGAGTGAGGTATAGTGTTGTTGATATGACGCTGAATGGCGGATTAGGAGACATTGTTCCCGGTCAGAAAAATATTTTTCTATGCCAAACGGGTAAGGAAAAACTTGAAGTGGTTCCGGCATCCGACGGACTGAGTTTTTGGCTCATTGCATGCAGTATCAATGACGAATTCGTCTCTTTTAAAATTGATAATGCTGGCATTCAGGCTACACCCGTAATAAGTGCAGTGCTTCAAAATACTCCTTATCCTGCCGGGCATATGAAAATCAACAGACAGTTTAATAAAATTGCTAGTGGGTCTTATACAGGAATAGTGGTATTTGATTTTGACAATGCAACAGGAATTGTGTCTAATCCAATAGCCTGGAATTTAAATTTAGGAGGCGGCTTCGCTTATGGCATAGAGTTTTCTCCTGATGGTAATGTGTTGTATATTGGTGATCTTATCGCAATTCTTCAATACGATCTTACACAAACAACCCCATTGGCTATCCAAAATTCCTTATACCAAGTTACTACCGGTGCTAACATAGATGCTAACTGCTCTTTACAATTAGGAATTGATGAAAAAATATATGTCAATTCCATTTCCGGAAGTTTAAGTGCTATAAATTCCCCTAATAATTTGGGTGTTGCCTGCGGCTTTCAAACCAATGTAATAGCCAACCAAATAGGAGGTAGTGGTTTAGGTTTACCCAAATGGATTTACTATGCCAATGATATACCTATCGCAAATTCAAATAGCATTGTTTATTCAGATTCTTGTTTTGGAAATGCAACTCAATTTTCATTGCAAAGTATTGCAGGAATTACAAGTGTAAATTGGCTATTTGGGGACCCTAACTCAGGAGCTAACAATACGGCAAACGGATTCAATGTGAATCATTCATTTTCGCAAACTGGCTCCTACAATGTACGCGCCATATTCAACAATGCTTGTGGCGCTGATACCTTATTTTTCAATAATCTTCAAATAATAAATTGTAATTCGCTAAATGACCAGTGTGATGTTTTTCAGTATACCGGTGCTGTGCAGCAATGGACTGTACCTTCAGGGATTGATACGATTCGAGTGAAGATGTGGGGAGCCGCAGGTGGTGGTGGTCCATATTCGGATGATGTTGGTGGTGGTGGTGGATATACCGAATTTGAACTCGCAGTTACTCCCGGCGAATTGTTTGAGATTTCGGTGGGTCAAGGTGGTAAGGCAGCATTGGGTGGCATTGGCGGAGCCGGCGGCTGGTCAGGAGGAGGAAATGGAGGAAGTGGTAATCTGTTTGAAGTTCCATTGGGTGTACCTGTGGCAGTAGGCGGCGGAGGCGGCGGCGGCGGTGCAACAATTTTTAAACGTCTTACAAACAATACACTAATCGCTGTTGCCGGTTCTGGCGGCGGAAGTGCATTTGGTCGTAACGGTGGTGGGGGTGGTGGACTTGAAGGGCAATTCACTGCGCTAACGAATATCTTTAACCAGTTTGGCTTTGGTGGCACCCAGACTGCTGGTGGTGCCCCGGCTCAAAATACCATTTCGACTAATTCAGTTTTGGGATCTGCCGGTTCGGCCTTTCAGGGTGGCGATGGTGCTACAGATTTAAATCCCGATAACTTGCGCAAAGGTGGTGGTGGTGGCGGAAGCGGATATTACGGTGGTGGAGGAGGAAGCGCCTATGATGGGAATGGATTTGGCGTGGGTAGTGCTGGAGGAGGCGGAAGTGGATTTTTGTTGTGCACCAACTGCCCCAATTTAAGCGGTTCGCTCGTTGGAGCCAATCAGTTTGATGGAACACCAGCAAATCCTAGCGATCCATTGTTGACGGTTTATCCGGGCACTGCTAATGGAAATCTTGGCGGCAATGGCGGCAACGGGCTTATTCAGATTTGTTACGCAAGTGCTGCTTGTTTGCCAACCACAGCAACAATTGTGACAAACGCTTGCTCTAATTATACTTCACCTTCGGGTACTTATTACAATCAAACGGGAAATTATTTAGACACAATAACCAACAGCAATGGTTGCGACAGCATTATTCAAATTAATCTTAACATTACTGTCTTGCCCACGGTATCAGCAACTTCCGTTTCAGCATCCTGCGGATTGCCAAACGGCACTGCCACCGCCACTGCCAGCGGAGGTGGCGGTAATTACAGCTACAGTTGGTCTAATGGTGCCACAGGTAACTTTGTAACAGGCCTTGCATCAGGCAACTACTTAGTTACTGCCACCGACCAGAATGGGTGTGCCTCATCATCAATACAAGTAACAGTTTTAAACGATACTCCATCCGGTGCTACAATTGCTTCAAACGACACTTGCCTTCAAAATCGTATTCCATTTTCAATCATAACTGGACAAACAATATCTAGTGTTTTATGGAATTTTGATGATCTTTCAAGTGGAGCAAACAATACCTCAACACTTGTGTCACCCGCTCATTTATTTTCGACAACAGGAACATATAACATAAGTTCAATCGTGAATTTTTCTTGTGGTGCAGATACTATTTACAAAACCATTTCAGTTGTAAATTGCTCAAGCATTGTGGGAGATTGTCAGGTTTTTATTCCAAACACATTTACCCCAAACGCTGACGGTTTAAACGACAAATTTTATCCATTAACAAATTGCAACTTTGAATATTATGAATGTTTGGTTTTTAACAGATGGGGTCAGCTGGTTTTCAAAACATCCAATCAATTTAATAAATGGAATGGGAAATTTAAAGGTGCTGATTGTCCAACGGGTATATATGTCTATCAAATCACCTACAAATTCCAATCACAACAAACAAAAAATGTTTATGGTAAGATTTCACTTTTAAGATGACGGTTGAAAGAAAAACGGCATATAAAAGCACCTACAAGAAATTGGCGGTTCAGTTGTTAAATATAGCTTTGTGCTTCGCATCAAGTTCAGTGGTGGCAGACAGTTTTCGTCTACGAAATCGCCAACATCTTTTAGCTGCAAAACGTTATACAGCATTTTAAAACGACATCACGAATATGAATGGCTTCTATAAACAACCAAAAATATTACAATGGATTGAAGCCGTTTTATTGCTATTATTTGGTTTTTTACCAGCAGTTGCAATTATAGAGAACGGTTATTCTAACCCAATCTATTACTTGCTATTTATAATTTATGTTCCTGTTGGACAATTTGCATTTACTCCCATTTTCAAGCTCATCGGTGTTTACAAGTACTACTCTCCAATGTTACTTGGTTATATGGCAAATGAAAAACAAATTGATTTACATAGTGGCGGAAGTTTTGACTACTTATTTGTAATGAGAAAATATAGAGCAGGAATTGAAATAAGAACCAATCTTTTGATTTATCACATAGAAGGGTTAATAAAAATAATTCAGCAAATCGAGAATAAAAGCATACCAGAGACAGTGAATATAGTTGGGACATCATACTTCTTCAATGATAGAACATTAAGTAAAATGGGGTTTGAGATTGTGAATCCATCCTTATTTTATAGACTAAATCTATTTATAAACTTTATAGACTTAATTTGAATGTATTCTCTTTCACAAGGAAAGTTGTCAATTCCCAAGTTATGGAATGTAAAAAAAGCGAGTATATCAGGAGCTAAATTAGTTGAAAGCAAAAAGGTTATTGAAGAAATTTATGTTAAAATGAAAAGACGAACAAAAACATTTTAGCGATACACTTACAAAAAAATGAAGACATCAAAGAGTTTATATTATTTCAACAAGTGCAAGACAATATTAGACCAAATTACACAGGTGGAAACTTGACAATAAAATATTTATTGGGAATTGCACCTAATTTTTTCCCAAGTATTGGGATACCTGCTTTGTTCATTGTAATAATTCCACAAATGAAATGGACGAATAAATGGTTAAACAAAAAGAAACACATTACGGCAAATCTAATTTCACTAGCAGGACTTCTATCCTGGGAGTTTTTGCAAACTCTAACAACAAGAGGACATTTTGACTGGAATGATATTCTTTGGACACTGATTGGTGCTTTTGTGTTTCAATTAATATGGACTTTTAGCCCAAACAGATATAAAGAAAAGTATGATGGAGCATAGAGAAAAACGACCTCATAAACACTGGTTTGGCAAAATTAGCGGTTCAGTGCTCCGCAGACATATTAGCGCTAAAAGAAAATAATACAAAATCCTTTTGCAAAAACTCACACCGAAACATCGAAAAACGTTTTTCGAAAAATATTGACAATGACAGAGCATTTTGTATTAACCCTCAATAAACTTCAAAGCTCTCCTCAATTTGTTTTTCGCAATAGTAGGTGATGAGTCAATTGTCTCATACGCAGACTCAATTTTTTGTACAATCTCTTCTTTAAACTTTTTTAAAGCATCAGACGCTGCAATTTTTCTCTCAATAAATTCCGAAATATTAATGCCTCTAGCTTCGCATTCCAAAATCATCTTTGCGTACCTATCGTACGAAATCCTTAACGAAATTACTTTTGTAGTTTCCATGGTGTTGATATTTATTTGTTTACATAAGTTGTCGTGAGTTTATGCCGATATATCGTTGTTTATACCAGAAAATCATAATTTACATTGAATCATAAACTGCGGTATACAGTAAAGTGATATATAGATATTTCTGTGGCAAAAACATACTCATTTTTTGTTTAAAATTATAAACTACTATAAAGTTAGTAGAAATATTTGTAAATACAAAATATTATTGTATTTTTGAAATATGGAAAACAAAATAGAACTATCTAAATTTCAGGATCCAACGTCTTTAGTGACTGCGGAAAATTATGGTAAGTTATTAGTACCAGTATTTAGGGTTAAGGATATAAATATAGACTCGAAAATTTACCACACTTGGAGAATGGCTGACTTAGTAGATACAGTTGAAGACGGAAAATGGGCTAAGTTTTCTTTTGTTGATTACCTATGGTTAAGAACACTCGAGTCAATGAGAAGATTAGGGTGTAGTGTAAAATTGATGAAAGCAATTCATAATGAATTATTCATCCGTGCGTATGAAGAGAATTTGGGCGAAAAGACTTTAAAAGCAAATGTTGAGTATTTGACCGCGCTTTCTAAAATAAGTCCACTTACAAAAAATCAGGAAGATTTTTTGACTGCATGTAAAACAACACTTGCGAACAAAATCTATATGAGTTTTCCCGACCGGTCAATCAATTATTTCTATCAATTGGTTGTAAAGTGTTTTTCTAATAATAACGAAGTTGGTATTCTTATTTATGAAAATCAAACCTTTTCACTCTACGAAAAAACTTATTTTCAAATCGAAGAGCAGCAGTCTTTAGACATGTCATTGCCGCATATTATGATTCCCATTTCGTCTTATATAAAAGAATTTATTGCTACCGAGGATAAAGAAAAATTTTTAGTTCCAGCAGGAATTTTAAATGAAGAAGAGTTGAAGGTCATAAATCATATGAGGAATAAGAATATTAATAAAATCACCATTTCATTCAATGAAAATAATGCCCCAATTAAAATTGAATGTACTGAGACGGGAGTAATAAATGGAAATGACGCAAAAAAAATTATGATGAGTTTAGGGCTAAAAAATTATTCATCAATCGAATTAAAAACACGGGATGGAAACTCCCTATCATTTTCACATACAAGAAAAAATTAGATGGCTTAAATTATAATGCTTCCGTTTGAGACGGCGCTAATCATTACCCACATATCCTTCATTTGAGATGACGATATGCTGAACTGATTAATAATGTCAAACAAAAAAAAGAATAACAATGATTTAAAAAAAGAAGTAGAAAACAAAAAAACAGAACAGGGTTTAAATTTATTAGAAGATGAACAGTTATTTATCTATGCTGATATAATCGCCAACTATATTGTTAATGAAATACTGAAGAACAATGAAGAATGACAAAGAACTCTCCGCTGATTTACAACAGCAAATGGGGAAAAAAAGCAAAGCACTCAAATGGAGAACTGGTAATATCATTGTTGCCTACACAAGGGTGTCTGATTCCTCACAATTTGACAATACCAGTTTAGATACGCAGAAAAAAGATGCTGCTGCTTATGCTGCTAAAAAAGGGTTTATCATCAAGGAGTATTTTGGTGGAGGAGTCGAGTCGGCTAAAACGGATGAGCGGAAACAATTTAAACGCATGCTGGATTTTGTAAAAAAAGATAAGAGTATTTCTGCAATCCTTGTGTTTTCTTACGAGCGATTTTCGCGAAGTGAACATGCCATGGATTTAACGAGAGAGTTGGCAAAAATTGGTGTAAAAGTAATTAGTGTGATTCAGGAGGTAGATGTTACTTCAGCTGCTGGTCGTTTACAACAGAATATTTTCTATGCTTTTGGAAATTACGATAATGAACTACGAAAAGAAAAATCATCAAGAGGAATGATAGAAAACCTAATCAATGGATATTGGGTGAGTGCCTGTCCTTTTGGATATACCAATCTTAAGCGAAAAGAAAAAGCAAAGTACCACGAGTATGTAATTAATGATGAAGGTAAAATATTGAAACTCGGTTTCAAATGGAAAGCCGAAGGGAAATTGAATAATCTGGAGATTGTAGAGAAAATGATAAAAATGGGTTCTGCTATCAACTACAAGAGTTTTGTTCGTATGATTAGCAATCCTTTTTACTGCGGTTTTGTTACCCATTCTTTAATACCCGGACAATGTATTCAAGGTCATCATCCTGCGCTGGTTTCTGTTGAGTTATTTCAGAAAGCAAATAATATTATAGAGGACAATCCACATAAAGGAATTGCCAAAAAATTTAAAATAGAAGAACTTCCACTCAAGAGTTTTGTAAGAGATGAAATATCGTTGTCGCCTTTTACTGGCTATACTCAAAAAGGTCAATGGTATTATAAAACAAGAGACAAGGGAACGAATGTAAATCAGAATGCAAAAATTGTTCACGAAGCTTTTTTAAAAGAGTTGAATAATATCCAACCAGTAATAAAAGATGAAAAGAAACTGGAGCAGATGGTGCTAACTTTTGTAAAAGAAAAGTTAGCAGATAGATTAGTGGTACAAGAAGAATCGAAAAAAAATATTTCGTTGTTGAAAGGTAAAATAAAATCATTAGAGGAGCGCTATGTAGAAAATGAAATTGAAAAGGAATTATACATCAAATACAAGAGCAAATATGAGTTGGAAATTAAAGCCATAGAGCAGGAATTAAGCAAAAGTCAACTTTCGAGTTCGAACTTGGAAATCGCTATAAAAAAAGGAATTATAATTTCTAAAAAAGCAAGTCAGTTGTGGGTTTCAAGCGATTATAGTGATAAGCAACGTTTGCAATATTTGATATACCCCGATGGGATTTTGTATAATAAGGAAAATAACACAGTTCGAACTCCAAGAGTCAATAGTCTATTCGCAGCAATCTCTTATCTATCCTACATTTCAGCAGAAAATAAAAATGGTCAACCTACACAGATTGACCAAAATTCTCGCTGGGTGGTCCCGCCTAGAATCGAACTAGGATCTGGAGCTTCGGAAACTCTTATACTATCCATTGTACTACGAGACCATGATGTTGGCTAAATAAAAATTATTTGCCGAAATTTTGAATATTAGTTCCAAATATTTTTACCGCTATTGCCAATAATATTACACCAAAAAATTTTCTAACTACAATCAATCCACTTGGTCCTAATACACGTCCAAACCATTTCAATGATTTTAAAACTATGTAAATAACTACCAGGTTGATCAGTATTCCAATCAGAATATTGATATCGTAGTAATTTGCCTTTAAAGACATAATGGTTGTAAGTGTACCTGAACCTGCTATCAAGGGAAATGCAATGGGCACTACGCTGCCGCTTTTAGGGTTGCTGTCTGATTTAAAAAACTCCAACCCCAATACCATTTCCAATCCAATGATAAAGATGACAATACTACCGGCAACTGCAAAGGATTTTACATCTAATCCCAGTACATCTAAAAATTCTTTCCCCAAAAAAAGAAATACAATCATCAATGCACCGGAAGCGATGGTGGCCTGTGTGCTTCTGATATGACCGCCCATCTTTTCGCGCAGGGTAATTAATATGGGAATAGAACCCAGCATATCAATTACGGCAAATAAAGTAAAGCTGATGGTAAGAATTTCTTTTCCCAGTATTTTACCAAAATCAAACATAATGAATATTTACACAAAGATAATTGCTTTGTCAGTAAACCAAATTCATTTTGTGTTTGTAATGTGCTTATTAATAATTAAAACGTACCCCAAATGAAGCATTGATACCCATCGTAGCAAATCCGTACACTTCAGTGAATTTTGTATTGGTAAGATTGTTGATGTTGGCAAACAATTTCAGCTTGTTTTTTGGAAATTGATATTCGGAATATAAATTACAGATGATATAGCTTTTCAGCGAAACTGCTACTTGATTATAGTTGGCATCATAAGTTAAATCAGTTCTGTTTCCAATTGATTGAATGGCTGTATTTATATATAGATTTTTAAAAGGTCTATAGTCAGCAGTAATGCCAATAGTGTTTTTAGGTCTTCTGATTAGATTGAAGTAGGAAGTGTCGTTTCCATTATTCAGTGTGATTATTTTTCCATCTACATAATTGTAAAATATTTTCAGTGAACTTTTTTTGTTTATGGTTACATTGGTTTCTATTTCTAGACCATGGTCTTTTTGTTTGTCTTGATTGATATATTTTGAATTGAAAGTTATGGGGTCTGTGAAAAACAAAATGACATCCTTTACATCACGATTGAAATAAGTGATGCGAACGTTGTTCTTTTTATTTTTAGTGAATGCCTGAACACCTGCTTCTGATGAAGAAGCTATTTCCGGTAACAGTTTTTTATTTCCGTATTCAGAATATAATTGATAAAGCGTTGGTGTTTTGTATGCAGATGAAATATTTACAAAAAGTTTGTATCGATTCTTAAAAAAGTAAGAAGGATTAAAACTATAGACCAAATTGTTTCCATAAGCGGAGTGGTGATTCCATCTTCCACCTAATTCAATGTTGATTCCAGATTTGGTATTCACAGATAACGATCCGTATATTCCGACTTGTTTTTGAAGCAAGCTGTCTTTACCTAAGTTGCTTTCATAATCACCAAAATCACTGATAGACAAGTAAGATTGATTTGTATTGGAGCTTCTAAAATCCGCACCTGCTGATAATTTCATTTCTTTATTTATTGGAAGAACATAAAATAAATCTGCAAAATGCTCGGTACCTGAGTATGTTCCCTTGCTGTATTTGCTAAATCCATTTCGACTTAATACAGAATCGTCTGTATAAACTCTTTCATTGTAATTTCGGTTATACAATGCCGTTAGTGTAGATTTACCAACACTTAAATCTCCTTTAAAACCATATTGAAGATTGCTATTGCTGCTAGTTAGGTCCAATTCATCCAAATAAGCATCCTGATCATATTCCTGATTGAATTTAGCATAACGTATATAAGGCCTAATTTGTACTTTTTCTGTTACTCTGTAAGTAATTGCACCGTTTATGTTTAATTGATTATAGCCATCTTTATCGGTTTGGTGAGGAGAATGAATGGTGTCAATGGTTTCATTGATCCCTTTTGTTTTAAGATAACCGCAATTGAATTGGTAATCTGTTTTATTATGTTTACCTGTTAAAGATACATTTGAACGTAGTGTATTAAAACTTCCATAGCTCAGCACTCCGTTTATTGCATTTGCCTGTTTGTTACTTTTCTTAGTGATAATATTAATTACACCGGCCATGGCGTCTGATCCATATAAAGACGACTGACTTCCTTTAAGGATTTCTATTCTTTCAATATTATCAACTGATAGAAGCCTGATGTCAAAGTTGCTTCCTATGCCTGAAGGGTCGTATAAAGGAACACCATCTACCATGATCAAGGTATGATCTACTTTAGCTCCTCTCAAATAAACACTTTTATCTTTTCCGGGATTGCTGTTTGCACCATTGATGGATAGGCCGCATTGTTCTGTCAATATTTGAGATAAATCTTTTCCACCGCTTTTTTCCAACTGCTCTTTTGTGATGACAGTTACTACTTTGCCTGTCAAGGATGTTTTATTCGGATACTTGTTAGCTGTAACAATTACTTCATTCAAAGTTTTTGAAGTGTCTTGAGCCTGACTTGCAATGCTGATCAATAATACAACAGCAGCAAAAATTTTTCTTTTCATAATAAAAAAGTTTGTTGCTAGCGGAAAATCAATGTGAATGAACACATCAACGGATGGAAATATAAAATGTGATTACACTTTACATCTCAAGCCTTTCTCCCGAAAGCTAATGGATGAATAATTTTGTATTGGCAGGTCTTCTGACTTACTCTATGTTCATCGCCTTCCCATTATAAAAACAGTGGCTTGAAGAATGAACAAATTACTGAGCTTACAGCTACGGGGATAGTGCCGGATTTGCACCGGGCTTCCCTATTAATTCCGAATAACGGAAACCATTACAATTTCAAAAGTAAGAGATTGAAATAATAGTGCACTGAAAAGTTATACCCTAAGTGTTAATAACAAGAAAGCCACTGATTAAAAGTGGCTTTCTTAAAGATGTAATGAATTGAAAATTATTTTTCAGATCTTTTGCATGTCCCGGAAATTTTATGGAAAATATCGTGTGCTTCCGTAATCAATGATTTTAATTTGGCATCATCAGACTTAGCTTCTACAGCAGCCCAAACGTCACTGCACTTGATCATTAACTTTTCCAATGCTTCTGTCGTTTCTGCAGGTTTAAACTCTGCTGGAACAGGAGATGCATACCATACTTTTGCAGCAGTATATAACTCAGGAGCTTTTTCTTTCAATGGAGCGAAGTTACCTTCTTCCGCCGGGTGAAAAGTTGTCGACATAATTGCGTGAAACGCTTTCATTTCAGCCCAAACTGGGGCAGCAGGTGTTTGTGTTGCAGCTGTTTTTTTCGTTTGTGCAAAACCTGCACTCATCATAGTAACCAAAGCAATGAATAATAAACTGATTTTTTTCATCTTAATTAATTTATAGTTTTGTTTAATAAGTATGTATTCTGAATAACAAACTTAGGTTTTTTTTATGTTTTATCTACTTTTTTATAAAAATTGGATTAATCTGTTATTCAAATCCAACTTGTTGATGTTTGTAGATATAGCTAAATCAAAAAATCTCCGAAAGCTAATAACAAACATACTTTCTAATGCTTTTTTTGATTGCTGAATGGCATAATTTTGCATTATGCGTATTATTTTCTTTTTACTGTGTTTTTCATTTTCCTTTATTGATTGTATAGCGCAGGAAAAATGGAATCTTAAGACCTGTGTTGAGTATGCTATGATGAACAATGTTTCGGTAAAACAAAGTGATGTTCAAAACCAAATGGCTGCATTGACTTACCAGCAAAGCAAGTATTCTGTATTTCCTTCTGCGAATCTTGGTTTAAATTCTGCTTTCAATTCCGGTAACAACCAGGATCCAACCACATTCAGCAAAGTGACAGAAAACTATGTGTCTGCAGGAATGCAGTTACAGTCAAGTGCGGATATTTTTAATTTCTTTAGCAAGCGTGCCACTATTGCTTCAAACTATTGGGAGCTTTTGGCAGCGCAGGCAAATGTAAATAAGTTGAAGAGTGATGTTGCATTGTCAACTGCTAACGCATACCTACAAGTTTTGCTCGCTAAAGAACAGGAACATATTGCATCTGTTCAAATAGAGCAAACGCAATTTCAATTGAGTAATACAAAGAAATTAGTCAACGCAGGCGCATTACCTGAAATTAATTTGGTTCAGTTGGAAGCTCAATTGGCTGTAGATAGCGGTAATTATATTTCTGCTAAAGGTAATTCGGAGCAACTTGTTTTATCATTGAAATCTTTGATGAATATTGATGCTTCACAGCCATTTGATATTGAAACGCCACCCGTTGAATCAATTCCTGTAGAAACAATTGCTGATTTGCAACCTGATTATGTATACCAACAAGCTTTGTTAAATCAACCTCAGCAATTGTACAATGAGTTTAAATTAAAAGCGGCACAAAAATCCAAGGAGGCGTCTAAAGCAAATATGTATCCCTCGGTCACTGCATTTGGTAATCTTAGCTCAAACTATTTGTCTTTTTCTAAAAGACCTTATTATTCAAAAATTGTGACCGGCTATCAATCCACCGGCTTATTGGCTGATGCAGGTAGTGGTGTTTATTATGACGTACAAAGTCCGGTATATACAAACGGAGAAGTGTTAGGCTATATAAATCCAAATTCATTTGGCACTCAACTCGGAGACAACTTAAGAAAATCTTTAGGAATCAGTGTGAGTGTTCCTTTGTTTAATGGTTTATCTGCAAAAACCAATTTAGAACGCAGTAAACTGAATATCAGAATGGCAGAATTGCAGAAAGAAAGAGATAACAGCAAATTGAATCAAGATA
Organism: Chitinophaga pinensis; assembly: GCA_945872815.1. Lineage (GTDB taxonomy): Bacteria > Bacteroidota > Bacteroidia > Chitinophagales > Chitinophagaceae > Ferruginibacter > Ferruginibacter pinensis_C. Next base: position 56,825 of record CAMCAY010000006.1, on the reverse strand, counting down.
TCTATCAGGCATACAACGCAGCCGTTGTATCTCTTCAGAAATATAATGCCAGTAAAAAGTCAGTAGAGGCGAATGAAAAATCGTATGATTTTGCCAGCAAGCGATATAGCATTGGCTCGCTTAGTATGTTTGATTTGATAACCTCACAAAATAATTTATTGCGTGCTAAGCTTGAAAACATCATCAGTCATTTTGATTATGTATTTAAAATGAAAGTGCTTGAATTTTATAAAGGAGCAGGATTAAAACTATAATTAAGAGAAATAATTTTATGAGTAAAAAAACTAAATGGGTATTAATTGGTGTCATTGTTTTGTTGGCAGTTCTCTTTGCTATGTCAAAATTGGGCATGTTTGGTAAAAAGGAAGGAGTAAAAGTGACTGCTGAAAAAGTACAAAACAGAACCATCATTGAAGTGGTGAATGCCAGTGGAAAAGTGTTTCCGGAGGTCGAGGTAAAAGTAAGTCCTGATATCAGCGGTGAGATAACTGAACTAACTGTTCAGGAAGGAGATACCGTTAAAAAAGGACAGTTACTGGCACGCATATACGCAGATATTTACAGCATTCAAAGGGATCAGGCAAGTTTTGGTGTCAATCAAACAAAGGCGCAGGCTGAAAATTCTAGAGCAGGATTGGATGCATTAAAGGCACAATTGGATCAGGCACAGAGAAATTTTGACATGCAGCAAAAATTATTTGAAGACAAAGTTATCAGCAGAAGTGAATTCAATCTTGCAGATGCTAATTTAAAAACGGCTAAAGCTAACTACAATGCAGGCGTTCAGGGGATCAATGGTGCGTCAGCGGGTGTTCAGAGTGCGGTTGCAAGTTTAAACAGGGCAAATAAAGACCTTGGTCGCACTTCTATTGTTGCGCCGATGGATGGGGTAGTGAGTTTGCTGAATGTTAAAAAAGGAGAAAAAGTGGCAGGTAATAGTTTTAATGTTGGTACCGAAATTTTACGCATCGCCAATATGGATAAGATTGAAGTAAGGGTGGATGTGGGAGAAAATGATATTCCTAAAGTGAAGTTGGGTGACAGTGCTATCATCAGCATTGATGCGTATAGCGACAGAAAATTCAAAGGCATCGTTACACAAATTGCTAGCAGTAACAATGGCGCTTCTTCAATGAACAGTTTAGCTTCTTCCGGAAATGATGTTACGCAATACAAGGTTTACATCAGATTACTGCTCTCAAGTTATAAGGATTTGTTGGGTAAGAAGGGTTTTCCTTTCAGGCCGGGAATGAGTGCCAATGCAGATATACAAACCAATACACAGTACAATGTGATGAGTGTTCCTATTAATGCAGTCACCACAAGAGAAAAAAATGGTTTGGTAAAATTGGAATCCAAAAATGACGAAGAAGATATAAATGCACCAGCTCCTTCTATTGATGATTTGGATGTGGTGGTATTTATCTTAGATAAAAATGGGAAGGTTAAAAAACAAAAGGTAACAACAGGTATTCAGGACATCAATTACATTGAAATAAAATCTGGACTTCAACTCGGTCAGGAAGTTATTACTGGTCCTTATGATGTTGTCAGCAAAACTTTAAAAGACAGTGCAGAAGTAATGAAGGTTGATAAAAAGGAATTGTTTGAAAAAGATTAAATGAGCTGTTTTAAGACCTTCTCAAAATAAGGTAATGTAGTCAAAAATAGTTGGTGATTTTATTTTTTCAACTGTTGAATTTTGCATTATCAATCCATGAGGAAGTAGGCTCTGCTGGAGAGCAACCTACCAGCATAAAGATTGAAGTAAATACGATAGAAAGGAGTTGACAAAATCAGCTCCTTTTTTTATCGGATTACTCAATAGCTTCAAAAACTCAATTCGAGTTGTTCAAAAAATGTAGATACCATTTAATTGATGATTTACTGCCACATCCCCAGCATGATTTTTTTTACTCATAATATAGAAATTGAAAAGGGTTTCAATTTAATTGATTGAAACCCTTTGTTAATCTATATCCTATGAGGTTTTACCAACTATTTTTGACTACATTGTCCAAAATAATTACCAAAAAAAATCGCTTAGTTTTTGCTAAGCGATTTTTCATTAATGAAAAGAATTTTATTTAATTGGTTTGATTTCATCAATAAGATTTGTAGCTCCTCCCAATTTATCGATACACCACAAAACATATCTTACATCTACACAAATCGTTCTATTCAATTCAGCATCAAAAGCAATTTTATGACTTAGTGCTTCGTAATTACCATCAAATGCCAAACCAATCAGATTGCCGTTTGCATCCATCACCGGACTTCCGCTGTTTCCTCCGGTAATATCATTTGTTGTGATGAAAGCAACTACTAAATCATTTTTGTTTTTATCTATGTAATCTCCAAAGTCTTTGTTTTTAATGAGTTCAACTTCTTTTGAGGGCAAATCAAATTCGTAATCGCCGGGTACATATTTTTCCAGTATGCCAGAGGCAGTAGTAACGAAATCGTAGTTTACTGCATCTTTTGGTTTATAGCTTTTTACATTTCCAAAACTAACCCTCATACTGAAGTTAGCATCAGGATACATTTTAGCCGCACCATCCGGACGTCTTTCAATGATACCTTTTAAATACAATCTACCCAGCTCATTGTTTTTGTTAACAAACGCAGTATACAAAGGCATGTACTTGTTGTTGTAATTTTTTACAAACGCAGCAGTGAAATTAAACATGGCATCCGATTGCAGTGATGCTGAATCAGGGTTTGCGATGAATGCATTCCATTTGTCATCACTTAAAATCATGGTTTTGGAAAATACATCCAATGCCCATTTTTTGAAAGTATTCTCATCATTCAAATCTCCGTAAGCTGCAGAAAGCTTTTCGTAAACCCCTACAGGATGCTGGCTTTTATCAATATCATTGTAAAATGCTTTTGCTACAGCAGCAAGAATATTTTTATCGCTAGGTAGATCTTCTGCGTTCATGAAATTTTTGTGAGCATTATTGGCTGCATCGGCTGCTTTTTTAATATCCTCAGCAGTTGCTCCCGGTTTCGTTAGCGCTGTTTCTAAAGCAATCAATGAAGAAGCAAAAGCGGATAAGGGAGATCCTAGGATACCTTCGCGCAAGTATTGGCGATGTTTGCTATAGGGTGTCCAGTTGGCATAATTCTTTTCATATTCAGTGAAAATGTCTTTAAAACCAATTCTTGATTTTGCCCATGTTGCAAATTCGGTTTCATATTGTTTTTTCTGATCGTAAACATTGTATTTGATAAGCTGCTTTGTTTCTCCGTCAAAGAATTTCCAATAATTGGCAATACCTGCATAATCAGAAGCTAATTTCAATTTAACTGCAGGATCTTTAATCATTTGTTCGTGCATGTATTTCAAACGCATATCTCTCAATGCTACCAAAGCAGGGTTTTCTACTTCGTTTTTCAATTTGATACCATAACTGGTTTCATAACGGTTTGTTCCGCCAGGATACCCATAGATCATAGCATAGTCACCATCTTTGATTCCTTTGATGCTTACAGGAAGAAAATGTTTTGGTGTTAAGGGAACATTTTCATTGCTGTATTCTGTTGGTTTTCCGTCTTTGGATGCATATACCCTGAAGATGGAGAAATCTCCCGTATGTCTTGGCCACTCCCAGTTATCGGTATCTCCACCGAACTTTCCAATACTTTCGGGAGGTGTACCTACTAAGCGAATGTCTTTGTAAGTTTTGTAAACAAACATGATGTATTGGTTGTCTTTAAACATACTATAGATTCTTCCTGCAATTCCGTTTTCTTTATCTTCCACTTTATCGGTTATGCTTTTATAAACCTTTTGTAATTTTTTTACTCTGTCATCCCATTTCAAACCTTTTAAACTATCCTCAACTTGTTTCGTTACATCCACTATTTGCTCCAAAAACTGGACAGTTAATTCAGATTTGATTTCTTGGTCTTTGTTGTATGCATAAAACCCATCGCGTAAATAATTATTTTTTACACTGCTCGCAGCAGCAATTGCTTCGTAACCGCAATGATGGTTGGTGAAAATAAGTCCCTGATTGCTTACTATTTCTCCGGTACAACCTCTGCCGAAAATTACAATCGCATCTTTAATGGAAGCTTTGTTGATGGAATACAATTGTTCCTTGGAAAGTTTTAAACCTCTTTTTACCATGTCATTGTAAACTTGTTTACCAAGAAGCATTGGAAGCCACATGCCTTCATCGGCTCTTGCCGAGAACAAACTGGCCAGAAGAAATAAAGAAAGAATCAGTTTTTTCATTTTGTTTGAAGTTTGATATTAGAAAATATTAAATTTTTGGGGTTAAGGAGGCACAAAGCTAATCATTTTTCAAGAATTTGTCTTTTTTACAATAATCTCCAATGCCTTTGAAAATAAAGTAGCTATTTAAAAAGATTAATAATATTTCATTTATTTTAATATTTGTCTTTTCGGTCGTCAATAATTTATCTTTGCGTTCTTACAAACGTATTATTAAATGGCTTTATTTGACATAAAACTTCCCATTTCAATTGCCAAGGCATTGCGTCTCCCTGTCAGTGATGCAAGGAGGCAGCAAATAAGGGTGTTAAAAAAGTTGCTCAGAAAAGCCCGTTATACTGAGTTTGGTCAACGGTATCAATTTGACGATATATTGTTGAGTAAACATCCCGGTAAAAAATTTCAACAACTGGTACCATTGTTTGATTATGATAAAATTTATAATGAATGGTGGCATAAAACATTGGATGGATCTCCTGATGTGTGTTGGCCGGGGGTAATAAAATACTTTGCTTTAAGCAGTGGTACTAGTGGTGCTGCCAGTAAATATATACCGATTACACGGGATTTAATTAAAAGCAATACCATTACAAGTATTAAGCAGCTATTGAGTCTTGCCAAGTATGAAAATGTTCCTAAAAGTGCTATTGGTAAGGGCTGGTTGATGTTGGGCGGAAGTACACAACTCCAGAAAGGGCCTACCTATTTTGCCGGAGATTTAAGCGGTATTCAACAAAAAAATATTCCATTTTGGTTTCAGGGATTGGGGCTTTATAAGCCGGGTAAAAAAATTGCCCGCGAAAAAGACTGGTCAAAAAAAATTGAAGAGATCATTGATAATGCACCTTCATGGGACATCGGTTTTATTGTAGGAGTTCCTGCGTGGTTGCAATTATGCATTGAAAAAATAATTGAAAGATATCAGGTGAAAACCATTCATGATATATGGCCCAATCTCGCATTTTATGTTCATGGTGGTGTTGCAATGGAGCCCTATAAAAAAGGGTTTGAAAGATTATTAGCCAAGCCAATCACCTATATCGAAACTTATTTAGCCAGCGAAGGTTTTTTGGCATACCAAAGTAGACAGGATACCAGAGGAATGCAATTGGCATTGAATAACAACATATTTTTCGAGTTCGTTCCATTTGATGATAATAATTTCGACAGCGAGGGAAATCTTGTTGACAATCCGGAGATCTATATGATACATGAAGTGGAAGAGAATAAGGATTATGCTGTATTGATTAGTACCAATGCCGGTACTTGGAGATATGCTATAGGAGATACTATCCGATTTACAGATAAAAGCAAAAATGAAATCATCATTACCGGAAGAACAAAACATTTTTTAAGTCTTGTGGGTGAGCATTTAAGTGTTGACAATATGAATAAAGCCATTGAGCTGTTGTCAGAAGAAATGAATGTTTCTATTCCTGAGTTTACGGTAACAGGTGTTCCTGACGGAAATTTTTTTGCACATAGATGGTATGTAGCTACGAATGAAAATATTGCAGAAGAAAAATTAGCAGACTTTATTGATAATACATTGAAATCCCTCAACGATGATTATGAAGTGGAAAGGAAACATGCATTAAAGTCAGTGGAAGTGGTTGTATTAGGCGAACAGGTATTTATGGATTTTATGAAAATGAAAGGTAAGATAGGCGGACAGCATAAATTCCCCAGAGTGTTGAAAGGAAAAATTTTGGAGGAGTGGCATCAATTTCTTCAACAAACAACAGAAAAAAACAGCATTGTTAAACATTAATATTACAGGTACATGACAGAGGCCATCTTATCCGGATTAGTGCTTGGGTTGGCGTTGGTTTTCTCTTTAGGGCCGGTCATATTTACCATTCTCAAATTAAGGGTTAACTATGGATTAGCCAGTGCATTTTATTTTATCTCAGGCGTATGGATCAGTGATTTGTTATGGGTAATTACGGCTAACTTTTTCGGAGGGTTACTGAATGAAGTTTTCGCTTTTAAAAAACCTATCGGAATAGCAGGAGGTGTTTTTTTGATTGGCTTAGGTTTATTCTATTTGTTTTTTAAAAAATTTCATAGCAAGGACGAAGTGGATAATGGAATAAAAATAGCCAGTACTACTTATGTAAAGTTATTCATTACAGGTTTTTTAATTAATACACTGAATCCTGCTGTCATTGCATTGTGGTTTGCGGCTGTTACAAAGTCTCTTTCCAACACCTACGATGAGAGGCTCGCTACATTTTCTGTTTGTCTTTTATTAAACATGAGTGCGGATGTTTTTAAAATTAATCTTGCAGGAAAACTCAGATCTAAGTTGACCGATAAAAACATCAGATTAATCAACAAAATTTCTGGAATATTATTTATCATTTTTGGTTTAGCGTTGTTGGTTAATGTATTAACCAGACATTAAATAAACAGAAAAAATTAAGAGAAGAACATTATTATGTTTAGACTTATAAAAAAAATATTCATTTATTTATTTGTTTTTCAGTTGGCATATATCATTGTCTGTCGATGGATTGATCCTCCTTTTACCATTACGCAAATAGTTAATCTTGTATCGGGTTATGGATTACAGCGAGATTACATCAACTATGATGAAATGGGAAGGAATTGTAAACTTGCCGTTATGGCATCGGAAGATCAGTTGTTTCCCGATCATGATGGTTTTGATATCAAGTCTATTAAAAAAGCCATCAAATACAACGAGAAGCATCCTCATAAAACCCGCGGAGCCAGTACAATCAGTCAACAAACTGCTAAAAACGTTTTTCTATGGCAACACGGCGGTTTTTTAAGAAAAGGATTGGAAGTCTACTTTACATTTATGATTGAATTAGTATGGGGTAAAGAAAGAATTTTAGAAACCTATCTTAATGTGGCTGAAATGGGAAAAGGAATATTTGGGATTCAGGCAGCTTCCAAGGCTTATTTTAATAAAGATGCGAAAAATCTCAGCAGAAGAGAAGCAGCTATGATTGCAGCCTGTCTTCCCAATCCCAAAAAATTCCCTGTAAAACCTGCTTGCAGTTATGTTAATTTCAGGGCGTCCAAAATCGTGAATCAAATGAACAATCTGGAAGGCGATTCTGATATAGAAGCATTGTTAAAAAAATAGTTGATTAACTGCATTGATTGCCTTTGTTAGTCTTTCTTCAAAATTGCCGTTGATATTTTCCCATGGGGTATGCTGGTTTATCATTGCATCTTTAAAATGATGAAATATTTTGATTCTCATTGTTTCGTTCGGATGTTCTCTCAATTCGTCTTTAACCCATGGTATATCCGGCTCGCAGAGCAAATAAAGGTCATAATTCCTCAAGGCTATTTCATGTAATATTTTATTGCTGCATTCATTGAAAACAATTTCACTCCAAACTTTCAAAACGTATAAATCTGTATCAATAAATACAACAGGCATATTGTTCGAACCGATTGATTTGTTTTGTTTCATTAAACCGATTACTTCTTCTTCACGTTGAATTTGTTCTAAAGCTATTTTATCTAAATCTGATAGCGTGTATACTTTTCCGTTAGTATTTAAATAGGACCTCGCATGTTCTTTGACCCATTCTGTATTGAAATGGTTGGCTAGCTTTTCGCAAAGGCTAGACTTTCCTGTTGATTCAGGTCCAATCAGCACTATTTTTTTTATAGTAGGGGTCATGCGTTTTTACTTTGTGTTGCCAATTTTGTTTTCCATTCCAATAACCCGGAAACTGCCAGTAAAAGAAACAATACATACATCAATGTAAACAACATGAATCCTTTGTAGAAATTGAGCGGAATGGCAATTATGTTAGAAAAGATCCAGGCAATCCAGTTTTCCATTTTTCTTTTTGTCATCCACCACATGGATGTTACGGCAGAAGATGAAACCAAAGAGTCAAGTAAAAGGGTGTTGCTGTCGGTTAACGTTGCCAGCATATAATAAATGATTATCCAGGAAGTCAAAAAAAGTATGATGCCATTGGTAAGTTCAGATTTGTTACACCAGCTTATAGGGTAAAGATCTTCTGCATTTTTTTTCTGCATCCAGTTGTACCAGCCATAAAGACTCATGACAAAATAATAAACATTCAATATGGAATCTGCATAAAGGGGAGGTTCGGCAATGAAATAATAAATATAAGAGGCAAGCAGTACTCCAATAATGCCGGTTGGATAAACCAATACGTTGTTTTTTTTTGCATACCATACACTTGCAATTTGCATAATGGTACTCGTCCATTCCTGCCATTTGGTTTGAATCACATTTTCATAAAATTCTTTCCATAGTTCCATCATTGTCATCTTTGTACATTTTTCTAAATAAAAAAGCACTTCAAGAGAAGTGCCCAGATTACCAGAATACATTTATATACAATATTATTCAGCTTCAGCAACCACTTCCTTTACTTCAGGAATCATTCTTTTCATCATGCCTTCGATACCAGCTTTAAGAGTAATCATGGAAGAAGGACAGCCACTGCAGCTTCCCTGCAACATCAAGTTAACTTTACCATCTTCAAAACTTTTAAACTGTATAGCACCACCATCCATTTCAACAGCGGGCTTTACATAGTTTTCCAACAATTCCTTGATACGCTTTACTACATCATCATCATCTGCATTAATTGTGTTGCTGCTTTCTGATTTTATTTTAATCACTTCATCATCATTCACTACCGCTTTCCCTTCTTCAAGATATTCTTTTAAAAACTGTTTTACTGTTGGAATCATGTCCTGCCAGTCATCTGTTTCTGAAGTTTTGGTTAAGGTTACAAAATTACTTGCAATGAAAACTGCCTTTATAAAGGGGAAGGCAAAAAGTTCTTGTGCCAAGGGGGAAGGTTTGGCGCTGGTTTCGTCTGGGAAGTCTATTGATTTACCGGGATATAATAATTTGTTCGCTACAAATTTCATTGTCTCGGGATTGGGAGTCATTTCTGTATAAATACTGATAACTGGATTGCCTGTTTTTATCATAACTTATTTTTTAATCTTGTATGCAAAATTAAATCATAAACCTCATTACACTGCAAATAACCATTGCTTTAACTGTTTTTACAATAAGATTTTCTTATTTCGCAAATGCTATTGTTTCTGTAAAACCCTAATCTGTTACAATTCTTAGTTTGGCGTAGTTGAGCATAATCTTTTTTTCTCCATTTTGTTCAAACTGAATGGTAGCAATGGGATTGTGTGCTGCTCCTTCCATTTTTGAAATGGTACCGTAACCAAATTTTTGGTGCTCAACTTTTAATCCTTCTTTCAAATTGGCCGTTTCACTTGGGATAAAATTCTCTGAGGGAGTATGTTCTTTTGTTTGAGGTCTTGCTGCTGGTATATTGATGGTTTTGTTTGTACTGGGTTTTGATGAGCTTTCTTGTACATTACCCCCAAAACCTCTCCTCATTCTGTCATAAGCACTTTTTTGTCCAAATCCTTGGGCATTGCTATTTCTTACGCCACCGCCTGCATAGGATTTGTCGATATTGTCTTCATTGATTTCGTCTATAAATCTGCTGGGTTCATTTTGCTGTAACTGCCCGAATCTATAACGAGCATTCGCATAACTCAGATAAAGTTTTTGTTTGGCTCTGGTGATGGCTACATAAAATAACCTTCTTTCTTCTTCCAGCTCTTCTCTTGTATTGATGCTCATCGCACTTGGAAACAATGTTTCTTCTAATCCACCCAGAAAAACTACTGGAAACTCAAGTCCTTTAGCGGCATGAATCGTCATCAGTTTAACAGCATCGTTGTTTTCTTTATCATCATCTGTGTCGGTTAACAATGCGATTTGTTGCAAGTAAGTTCCCAATCCTTTATCTCCAACTTCTCCATCTTCCATATTCATGGGAGTTTCGATAAACTCCTTAATTGAATTGAGTAATTCCTGAACGTTTTCATATCTGGCCAAGCCCTCTGTGGACTTATCATTGAATAGTTCTTTGACAATACTTGTGCTTTTACCGATTATAATTGAAAGATCGTAAGCATTTTTCTTAGGCATTTCACTTTGAAACATTTTTATCATGGTTACAAAGTTGTCCATTGCTTCAAGTGTGCCTCCTTTAAAACCATGAAGTGCGGCATTGGTTAATATATCCCAAACGCTTTGATTGGAGTTATTGGCAAGTAACACAAGCTTGTCCATAGAGGTTTTCCCAATACCTCTCACAGGATAATTGATTACGCGCTTTAATGCTTCTTCATCTTTTGGATTTACAACCAGTCGGAGATAAGCAATAAAGTCCTTCACTTCTTTTCTTTGGTAAAAACTCATGCCTCCATAGATACGATATACGATTCCCATTCTTCGAAGGGATTCTTCAAAGCTTCTGCTTTGAGCATTTGTTCTGTAAAGTATTGCGAAATCTTTATTGAAATAATGATTCCGAAGTTTAAGTTCTTGTATAGCATCCGCCACCATTTTCCCTTCATCATTATCGGTCATGGTTCGGATCAGTTTTATTTTTTCTCCTTCTGAATTATCTGTAAATAATTTTTTTTCAATTTGTCCTTTGTTTTTACTGATAACTTCATTGGCAACATGAAGAATTGTTTTAGTGCTTCTGTAGTTTTGTTCCAGCTTTACAATTTTTATCTCATCGTAATCTTTCTGAAATTGTAAAATATTTTCTATGGTAGCTCCCCTGAAACTATAAATACTTTGTGCATCATCACCCACAACACAAACATTTTCATTCATGGCACCAAGGAGCTTTACGATTTCATATTGCGAGGTGTTGGTGTCTTGATACTCATCAATCATGATGTACCTGAATTTATGCTGATACTTGCTTAATGCTTCGGGAAAATTGCTCAGCAGTAAGTACATTTTATACAAAAGATCATCAAAGTCCATAGCTCCGTTCTTAAAACAACGATTGCTGTAGGCTTTATAAATAGCACCAATTTGTGGTCTGTTAGATTTGGAATCCTCTTGCTGCAAAAGCCAGTCATTGGCATATTCATCAGGACCTACCAATGCATTTTTAGCCATAGAAATACGACTCAAAACAGTATTGGGCTTATAATGTTTGTCATCGAGGTTGAGTTCTTTTATAACAGACTTTAATACAGACTTTGCATCGTCTGCATCATAAATGGTAAAGTTGGAGGGATAACCAAGTTTTGGAGCTTCTGCTCTCAGTATTCTTGCAAATACACTGTGAAAAGTGCCAATATATAAATTCCTTGCTTCAGATCCTCCCAATATTTTATCAATCCGTTCTTTCATTTCCGCTGCTGCCTTGTTGGTGAAAGTAAGTGCAAGTATGTTGAATGGATCTACACCTGTAGCCATCAAATGGGCAATTCTGGTGGTAATTACTTTTGTTTTTCCGCTGCCGGCTCCAGCAATAATCATCAAAGGTCCGTCTATATGTAACACTGCTTGACGCTGCTGTTCATTCAATTCATCTATATAATTAGGCATGAGGCAAATGTACGAATACGGCAAATGCATTAAAGAACTGTGAAGAAATATTTCCCAATAATGAATATTTCACTTTTTTTCGGCTACTGTTGGCATATCTTTCATTTGTTTATCAATTTTATCGGGATTTTTTGTATTTTGTCAGCGAAATCAGCAACGATTTCAAAGTCCAAAGAATTTTGTTCATTAATAAGCTATTGCTGCGACGATTGTTCGCATAACTTATTGGGTGACAAAAAGTAAAAATAAACTAAGATGAAATTTTTCTATTTTCTGTTATTGTGCTTTGCCGGTGGAATTTTTGTAAGCTGTACTAAAACAAACGGGGTATATGATACAACCAATGGTGTGGTGCCAGCTGATGATATTCAAATAAGGGATGACCAGTTTTTTCCAGGAATCGATAGTGTGGCATTAGGCGCTTCCATTCGTTTTGTGAATGTTACCGGTGTTTCCCATACGTTAATTTCTGATGATGCTGTATCAATTAACACACCTGCCATATTACCAGCAAGTACCTATACTTTCAAAATAAATACTATTGGTACTTTTCGGTATCATTGTATAGAACATCCCGCTATCAGCGGAATTATCATCATGAGGCCTTAGTAGCAACTGTTACAAAACAACATACGCAGCTATGAATTGGGTAATTATACCAATGATTAAACCGGTATATATTTCAAATGGCTTGTGACTATTCAGAACCAATCTTGAACTACTTACTAATCCTGTTATCAGAACGGCAACACTAATAGGCAACGTCATCAACATACTTTCGGTTTGCATCACAATTAAAAATAGTCCAAGGCAGCCGCCTAATCCAATGGCATGCATGCTTACTTTGTAATAGATATTCGCAAGCAATGCAGCAGAGGATGATAAAAAAAGTCCTAGTACATAACTGACTAACAACAATGGATAAGCAGGTTGTTGCTTAAAAACTGTATAAGTCCAAAAGAAAAAAATACCGCATGCGATGTATGGAATGATTCTGTCCTTGCGCGTTTTTAAAAACAGCGAATCAATAAATCCTACAGCTTTCAATAAAACAACACTTAATATTGGAAAAAATACCAAATTAAGACATACAATAACAAGCGTTCTTTGTTTATTAGAAGTTGAAAATCCGGTAAAAGCTGACGGGTGTATGTATAACAAAAACAATGTTACATAAACAGGAATAAAAACAGGATGAAAAATATAAGACAGAAAGGTTGTAATGACTTTTGTAACAATTGGAATTTTAAGAGCTTCTTCTTCTTTTATTTCGGAATCAAATCTGTTAATGGGGTTGGAATAAAATCCGCTCATGGGTTATAAATTTTTTCTTAGTCTTGCAACCGGAATATTCAGTTGCTCTCTGTATTTTGCTACAGTTCGCCTGGCAATAAAATATCCTTTTTCCTGCAATATTTCTGTGAGTCTTTCATCACTCAAAGGATTTTTTTTATTTTCTGTTTCTATGATGTCGGACAATATTTTTTTCACTTCTCTGGTACTTACTTCTTCTCCTGTTTCAGTTTGAAGGCTTTCGCTAAAAAAGAATTTAAGTTTGTATGTTCCAAATTCTGTTTGAACGAATTTGCTGTTCGCAACTCTGCTTACAGTTGAAATATCTAAAGATGTTTTTTCGGCTATATCTTTCAGAATCATAGGTTTGAGCTCTGTTTCATCTCCTGTAAGAAAAAATCCGTATTGGTATTTCATGATGGCTTCCATTGTATTTAGCAATGTTTCCTGTCTCTGCTTAATGGCGTCTATGAACCATTTTGCGGTATCCAGCTTTTGTTTGATAAAAAGAACGGCTTCTTTTTGACGTTTGTCTTTTTTGCTCCCTTTCTCATATTCTTTCAGCATATCTCTGTAACCCTCACTTACACGAAGATCCGGAGCATTTCTATTATTGAGTGTTAATTCAAGCGTTCCATTATTGTTGGCAATAAAAAAGTCTGGGGTTATATAATTTTCACTGCTGCGGGAATCACTGATGACTTCACCGGGTTTTGGATTTAGTTTTACAATTTGATAAATGATTTCGCGAAGTTCCTCTTCACTGATGTTCAATCCCTTTTCAATTTTATCGTAATGTTTTTTAGTGAACTCGTCAAAATATTTTTCAATTACTTTTTTTGCCATCAGTACATTTTCTCCTGAGTCAATTTTTCTGTCTAATTGAATCAGCAGGCATTCCTGCAAATTTCTGGCACAAACCCCTGCGGGTTCGAATTGCTGAATCATTGATATGATGCTGTTGACTTTTTTTTCATCAGCCTCTATGTTTTGTCTGAATGCCAGGTCATCAATGATGGAATTGATTTCTCTTCTCAGATATCCATCATCATCCAAACTGCCTACTACCTGTTCTGCAATTTTTTGTTCTGTTTCATCCAATTTCAATAAACCTAACTGTTGAATCATTAATTCATTAAAACTTGTTTCAACTTTATGGGGCATTACTCTGCTGTCATCCAGCTCAGGATAATTTTCATCTCTTAGTTTATAATCACCTACATCATCATCACTCTCATGGACATATTCGCTGATATCAATATTCTCATATTCATCTTCACTTCCATCGGGTTCCAGGTCTTCTTCATTACTATCAGAAAACTCATCTTTTAAATCAAACTCATCATTTAATGAATCTTCCCCTTGTTCCAAGGCAGGGTTCTCCTCCAGTTCTTCTTTAATACGCTCTTCCAACTGGGCAGTTGGAATCTGCAACAATTTCATTAATTGAATTTGCTGTGGAGATAACTTCTGTAGTTGTTTTTGTTGTAGTGTCTGGTAAAGAGCCATTGGTATTCTATTTCAAAATCAGTTCTGTCTGTAAAATTAAGCGAAGGAGATGCTTATTAAAAAGAAATTACGCTAATATTTATCATGCATTTCTTAATTTGTCCAGTAACAGATTTAAAGTTTCAGCTTCATTTTCCGTCATATTTTTCATTATATCATCCATTTGTGATTCATATTTGTCAATTTCTTGTAGTACTTGTTGTCCTTTATTTGAAATTGTAATATCCACCATTCTTTTATCTGCAGGGCTGATATTTTTCATTACCAAACCTTTTATTACCATTCTATCTACTATTCTGCTGGTATCACTCATTTTGTCAAGCATTCTTTGCCTGATTTGTAAAGTAGACAGCGGTTTGTTTGCTCCCCGTAATATTCTAAGGATATTGAATTGTTGGGATGTGATGTCTTGTTTTGAAAAGACTATTTTCATTTGTTCATTCAGCCAGTGATAAGTATAAATAATATTTACAGCAGCTTTTTGAAAGTTATTTCTAAATTTAGATTGTAGTATTTCGTTTTCTAATCCCATGATTGTTTTCCGCTGGTCTGGTTATTTGTTGACAGCAAATTCGTTTAAATATATTTTTATCAAAACAATAAAATAACTCACAAGCAATGGACCAAAAATTAATCCCATAAAACCAAACAAATTCAAACCTACAATTACACCCAGTACTGTAATTAAAGGATGGACATTTCCAAGTTTTTTCATCAAAGTCATTCTGGCAACATAATCTACATTTCCTGTTATAAAAAAGCTGTACAAAGTTAGCCAAAATGCAGGCCAAACAACGCCTGTTGCAAATAAAAACAATACAAGCGGAACCCAAATTATCATCGTTCCTACCAAGGGAAAAAATGCAAATACACCAGTAAAGAAACCCCAAAGAGCCCAGTCTTTAACTCCAAAGAACCAATATCCTGCAGCCGCAAATACGCCTTGAATGACGCAAATGAGTGGTATTCCCAAAGCATTTGCTTTTACCATCGTTTTAGTTTCGTTTGCCAGCAAGTGGATATTTTCAGGTTGTAAGGGAATTCTTTTATTTAGATAATTTTCTGAATCGCGACCATTTATCAGCAGATAATAAAAAAGAAAAAACATCATCAAAATGTTGGTTAATATTAATGCAGTGCTGTTTAGGATCATTGGTATAACAACCGAAATTTTTTCAGATATCGCTTTAGCATTGTCGGAAGTCAAAATAGATATACCAGTTGAAGATTTTATTTTATCGGCAATAATTTGTATGCCATGTACTATTTTATCTTGTTGTGCTGCTAATTGACTTATTTTAGGAGAGATTAGTGCGATACTTATGTAAACAGGTATTGAAATGACAATAAGGTAAATAGTGATAATGGCCAATGCTACTAGGCCCTTTCTCCATTTTTTTACTTCAATCAATTTGAAATAAAATGACCTAGTTAATATGTACAATGTCAGTCCGCCTAATATTCCGGGAATAAATACAGATAACTGGGAGATTAATAAAACGGCAATGACAATGATGAGCAAAAACAAGAACACTTGTTGGAATTTTTCATTGAAATTTAATGATGACATTTGTAATTGTATTAGCTGTTGTAAATACTATTGCCAAACAGATACTCCTTCGCTGCAATTGGCACAGATATCAATATTCTTTCTGCTTTTAATGATGGAGGATCTGAATTCTTTGTATCGAATGTTTTGCCAGATTTTTTTAAAAGATTCATTGGAAAGATTCCCCAGTTGGTGAGTTGCATCTTTATCAAAACAACAAGGTACTACTAAGCCATCCCAAGTAATTACATTGGCATGCCATAGTTTCCAACATCTGTTGGCAAGTTTGTTTTTAGGGATAAATGTCCCTGATTTATTTTTTTTATAACGACTATATTTTTCGATCGTTGGAATCAGTTGATTGGGGTCATTTTCATAATCATATACTTGAGCTGTTTTGAAACGTACTTCATCAACGCCAATTTCTTTTGCTAATTGTTTGATTTCTTCAATTTGATGTTCGTTGTGTTTTACCACCAAAAATTGGAAAAAAACAAAGGGCGTTTTACTGTTTAATTCTTTTTTCCACTTTACGATATTTTTTGCTCCTTCCAATACTTTATCAATATTACCACCAACACGATATTTTTTATAAACATCTTGGGTGGTGCCATCAATGGATATAATCAAACGATCCAATCCGCTTTCAACTGTCTTTCTTGCATTTTCATCAGTCAAATAATGACCATTGGTGGAAGTGGCGGTATATATTTTTTTAGAAGAGGCATAACTGACCATTTCAAGAAAATCAGTATTTAAATAGGGCTCACCTTGAAAATAAAAAATGAGATAAACCAATTGCTGATAAATATCATCAATAGTTTCTTTGAAGAAATTTTTTTGCAACATGCCGGTTGGTCTTGAAAATGAACGCAGACCGCTTGGACATTCGGGACAACGTAAATTACAGCTGGTTGTTGGTTCAAAAGATATTGAAATCGGAAGTCCCCATTGTACTGGTTTGTTTGAAATTCTGCTAATATAAAAGCTGGTCAATACCTTCAGTCCATTCCACAGTCGTTTGAAACTCATCTTGCTGATCAGGTTGAAAGTATCATTTTTATTGAATTTGGGCATGATGGCAAAATTAGTAACATTTTCTTTGTTCATATTGATTTGAATCATAGAATTGGGTGGCAGTTTCTATATTGCTTTAAATTCACTTTATTTTACGCTTAATAATAAAGAATTACTCAACTTTACACAGCACATAAATGATTCGACTTATTTACATATTGTTATTTTTAACCTCATTCGCGAAAGCACAATCTGTTCAGGGAAATTTCGATACGGATAATATTTCTTTTTTTGAAAAAAGAAATAATTCCCGATTGTCTGATAGAAATATTTCCAATGCAAACTCGAACAACTTTGATGTAACCTATTACCATTGTGTATGGGAAGTGGACCCTGCCATCAGATATATAAAAGGCAGTGTTACCATTTATTTCAAGATGCTTCAAAATGGTCAGTCTATTTCCGTTGATTTAATGAATGATTTGACTACTGACAGTGTAAAACAAGGTAGCAGTTTATTGCAATTTTCACATGTAAACAATGAATTGTCTATCACTCTGAATTCCATTGTTGATAAAGGCTCATTGGATTCGTTAACTGTTTATTATCAGGGCATTCCGGCCAATTCAGGTTTCGGTTCATTTATTCTTTCTACACATGCGAATGTGTCTGTGATGTGGACTTTAAGCGAACCCTATGGATCGAGGGATTGGTGGCCTTGTAAAAACGGATTGGATGATAAAGCTGATTCGATAGATGTTTATATTATTCATCCTTCAGAATACAAAGCAGCATCCAATGGACTTTTGCAAACTGAAATGCTTGTGGAAAGCGGATTAAAAACCATTACTCACTGGAAGCATCTTTATCCAATTGCATCTTATCTGGTATGCATGGCCGTTACCAATTACCTTTCTTTAAGTGATACAATCGATATTGACGGCAATCTACTTTCAATGCTAACATATTGTTACCCTGAAAGTCAGACGAGCTTTGCTGACGGAATTCAAAATACACAGGATGCCATGCGACTCTTCAGCAGTGCAATTTGTCCTTATCCGTTTATAAAAGAAAAATATGGTCATGTCCAGTTTGGTTGGGGAGGGGGAATGGAACATCAAACATCCACATTTTTGGTAAACACGGATGAAGTGTTGATTGCACACGAGTTGGCTCATCAATGGTTTGGCGATCAAATAACTTGCTCATCATGGCATGATATATGGCTGAATGAAGGGTTTGCAACTTTTTTTTCCAGATTTTATATGGAGAAAAAATACCCGGATAATGCAATCAATGCCAGAAGGCAAGTGTTAGAAGATATTGTAGTCGAGCCCGGTGGATCTGTATGGGTTGCAGATACATCGAATGTTGATAGAGTATTTGATTCGAGGCTTTCTTATAAGAAGGGTTCTTTTTTACTCGAAATGCTCAGATTGAAATTGGGAGACAGTTTGTTTTTTAAGGGGTTAAAAAATTACCAGGCGGATACTTTGCTGAAATACAAATACGCTTCTACAAAAGATTTGCAGCGGAATTTAGAGGCTGTATCCGGAATATCGTTAAACCATTTTTTTGATCAATGGTTCAAGGGAGAAGGCTTTCCGACTTATCACTTGCAGTGGTCTATGCTTGGTAATCGACATGTGAAAATTAAAATAAATCAACAGACTTCTGACCCATCGGTTGATTTTTTTGAAATGTTGATTCCGATTAAGTGCATGAACTCAACTCAGGAAAAAGTCATTTTTTTGAATAATACTCTCAATCAAGAAATATTTATTGAAGATATTGATTTTGCTCCTGATACTATTATAATTGATCCTGAATATCGTATCATCAGCAAAAATAATAGTGCAGAAAAAATCATTTTTTCTGATGATCGAGATCCAATAGTTGAAATCAATCCCAATCCGACAGAATATAATTTTATTGTTTATTTGAATGGATTTGTAAGTCCGACAGCAACATTGAGGGTATTCAATTCTATAGGACAATTGATGGAAGAGAAGACTGTCGCCCTTATAAATGGTGCCGAATGGGTTCAATTTAATTGTATAAATTGGCCAAAAGGGTTGTATTTTGTAAAAGTAATTTCAGGTGCTGCTCATGTCTCCAAGAGAGTATTAAAAATATAATAAAAGCAATGGAAGAAGAAACAAGAGAATTTTTAATTTTAATTGTAAACACCATTTCAATGGTGTTATTGTGGATGATGATAAATGTGTTTACGGGAATTTATATGGGATACGGTTTTTTTGAAAACGCTCCGGCTTGGAAAAATATACTCTATTATTTATTTCTTATTGGAACTTTTATTCTTCTTGTACTGTATTTGAAAAAAAAATGGAAATTGTAGTTGATCAACTGCTATGATCTTGTATAATCAACCATTTACGATGATTTCTTTTGAAAAGCAAAGTGAAATGTCCTTGTAAATCGCCAATGTTTCTTGTCAAATGCCATTTTCCCACTACGGAATAATATTTAGCTGATATTTTTTTTACACTGATTATAGTAAAATCGAGTTTCCCCATCGCAGATTTATCCGGATATCCCTTTTTGTAATTGTTAAGGGTGTTCTTCCAACCATAAGTCACACCTGATTTTCCGATAAACATGAGAGAGTCATTGTTCCAATAGGTTTTCATAAATCCTTCAATATCTCCTTTGTTCCAGGATTCAGTTTGAATGGATAATGATTTCAAAATATGCTTTGTTGCTTTTTTTTGAGAGTATGAAAAAGCAACAAATAAAATAAAAGCTATGAAAAGAAAAATATTTTTCAAGTAGTGAATCATAATCAATGCTCAGATTAATGTTTGTGATGAGGAGAATTGCATTTGCTTTTTCTGGAAAAAGTAAAATTCATAAAATGAGCGGAGATGATCAATATTACAGCCAAACAAAGTAGCAAGATTTCTTGTTCAACAAAAAATTGTTTTGCAATCAACAATAAAATTCCACTCAGAAAAAAAATGAAGGGAGAATATGTATGATGATGTTTAATATATCCATGATATAATGAATAAATCCCCACAAAAAAAGCTATCAATATCATTCCCCATTCAAAAATCGAATTGTGAATGATATTAACTCCAAATAAAGGAAGGGCGGGTAACAATAATGGGAGCACCCCACAATGAATGGCGCAAAGTATGGATGTAAATATTCCTAGACTATCCCAATTGATTTTTATATTCATCAGCCTGCGAAGTTAGTATATTTGCAATATTGTTGCAAATAGTTTTAATGACAGAAACATTGTTCAAGTTAAGGTTGATATATAATTTCATTTAATTAAATTAAAGACCAACTCAAACCTAACTTTGCAACTTATTCAATAGTGTATGAAAAAAAATAATTGGTGGGTTTACATTGCATTTTTTGTCTTGTTACTAGCAGGTTTTTTTTTGGCAATTTATGATGAGCGTCCTTTTCATGAATCGAAGTTGAAAGTCATCAATGCCGCAATTCCGGAATTTAGTTTTGTAAATCAGGATGGAAAAACGATTACACAAAAAAACACCGAAGGAAAAGTATATGTTGCGGAATATTTTTTTACTACATGCAAGGGTATTTGTCCAAAGATGAATGTAAGTATGAGGCGCATATATGACCTGTATAAGGATGAATCGGATTTTCTGATACTTTCCCATACCTGTATGCCGGAAGTGGATAGTATTTCATTACTGAAAGCGTATGAGTATAAAATGTTATCAGGTGTAATTCAAAAAAATGAGGATGGTTCTTATAAGTTGGTTAACCAACCAGATGATACCATCTACTCTATAACAAATAAAAACTGGAATTTTCTTACAGGTTCCAAATCAGAATTATACAAACTTGCCCGTCAGGGTTATGTCATTGATAATGGGAAACCAGATAGTTTACAGAAAATTGAAAATCAATTTATACACACACAATTTTTTGCATTGGTTGATAGATACGGAAGGGTAAGAGGGATATACGATGGATTAAAAGAAGAGGAGGTGCAGCAATTGATGAATGATATTCCTGAATTATTGAAAGAAAAGATTGATCATACCAGGTTTTTAAATGGTTTCAGCAATAGCCCCAATTAAAATTATTTCAATGAATCAAACACTCGATATACTAAAGAGAAGTGGATTAAGCGTTACAGAAGGGCGCAGGGAAATATTGAATTTGTTTATTCAATCGGAAGGAGCGCTTGCTCACGCTGATATAGAAAGCAATACTAAAATTTCATTTGATAGGGTTACAGTGTATCGTACCTTGCAAACTTTTGTGGAGAATGGTATCATTCATCAAATACCCACTACCGACAACACCATATTATATGCTTTATGCAAAGACAAGTGTGGTTCTGGTCATCATCATGATGAACACGTTCACTTCATTTGCAATGATTGCGAAAAAACTATTTGTCTGGATGATGTTATTGTTCCTTCTGTAAAATTTCCAGAAGGCTTTCATCCTTTGCAATCTGCGATGGTTGTAAAAGGAATTTGCAGCGACTGCATAAAGAATTGATTCAAAGAAATTAGTCTTTCTTTTTTTATGAAATTTTTTCCATTTCATTTTTTACAAAGTCCATCAGTTTTTTTATAGTAGTGGGAGAGAAATCAAAAGACAAACCTGCCGTATTATACAATTCAGGTAATGTTTTTGTTCCGCCAAGACTGAGTGCCTTGCAATAATTTTCAAGCGCTGTTGTTTTGTCTTTTTTGAATTGCATCCACATGCCAATAGCACCTAATTGTGCAATACCGTATTCAATATAGTAAAATGGAACTTCAAATAAATGCAATTGTCGCTGCCATGCATTCTCTCTGTAGTTTTCCAACCCACTGTAATCAATCACATTGTCTTTAAACTCTTCAAGAATATTCAACCAGTTTTGTTGTCTTTCTTCATGGGTATGATTTGGATTCAAATACAACCAATGTTGAAATTTATCAATCACTGCTATCCATGGGAATATGGTTATAACTCTTTCCAGTTGATGTTCTTTTGCTCGTTGAAGATCTGTTTCATTTTCAAAAAAACTATCCCAATAGTCCATGCTGAACAATTCCATTGACATGCTGGCTACTTCTGCAATTTCCATAGGATATTCTTTGAAGCCGCTTAGTTTTAAATGATGTGCGAGAAAAGAATGAACTGCATGCCCGCCTTCATGAACCATGGTAGTGACATCGTGCATTTGTCCGGCAGCATTCATAAAAATAAATGGTGCACCGCTTTCTGCTAACGGACAATTGTATCCACCAGGGGCTTTTCCTTTTCTGCTTTCTAAATCCAGGTGCTTTAGTTCACGCATTTTGGAAAGACAATCTCCAAAAAAAGGATTCAACTTGTTAAAGCAATCAATGGATTTTTCCAGCAATTCATCACCAGACTTAAAAGGATGTAAAGGCTTGATGCCTGCTGGCTCAGCTTCCAGATCCCATGGTTTAAGGGTTTCAAGGCCCAATTTTTCTTTCTTTCTTTTATAGATTTCATTCACCAAAGGCAGTATATGTAGTTTCACGGCTTCGTGAAATTGCATGCAGTCTTCATGCGTGTAATCAAAACGACCTAATTCCTTAAAACGATAATCTCTGTAATTTTTAAAGCCTGCATTATTGGATTCTGTGTTCCTGATTCCAATTAATTTGTCAAACAGATTATTTAATGATTCTTTGTCTTGTAATCTTCTTTGTTGAATTTTATGATAAACAGATTCTCTTATTTTCCTGTCACTGTTTTCTAAAAACTTAGCGGCTTGTTGCAGCGTATATTGTTCACCGCTAACTTCCACTGTCATAGCACCGGTGATTTGTCCATATTGCTGCTGTAATACAGCGCACTCAGCCTGTAAAGGAATATTTTCATCTTTAAAAAGTTCAATACTTTTTTTTACGTTTCTTATGTAAGTGAAGTAAGTATCCTTATTCAAATCATTCAGTAAAGGAGAAGAAATCAGCTTTTTGTTCAGTGTATCGGCATAAGGCTGAATATTGGGTTGAATATGCAAACAAAAAAAGTTGAATGATTCTTCCAGTTCTTTGTTTTGTGTATCACAGGTCATTTTAATTTGCCGCCAGCACGCATCTTCACTAACAGCAGCTTCCATTTCACTTTGATCCTTCAGCCATTGTTCGAGTTTTTCTGTTGTTGAAATATCTCTGTCAACCAACGCTTTAAAATAAGGTTCCAAACTTTTCCAATCAGTAACAGTAAAGTTTTCGGGAAGAAAAGTTCTGTTTAATTTTTTTATATCAGCAGAGTAGGTCATGTTTTTTCGTTTTCTGTATTATCAATTAAAATACTAAAACCACTTCACAATAAAAATCCGCCATTGGCGGATTTTTATTGTATAATATCATATCTAACAAATATTAAGCCATTTTTCTTGGCGTGTTAATTTTTTTTGCAGGAGCATTTTTAACTGAAGCTGCCTTGGTTACAGCCGGTTTGGCTGCAGCTGCGGTTTTCTTTTCTCCAATTGTTTCGTTTGTAACATCTTCAGTATTGGATTCGGATAGTTTTATTTCAATATTGTTTTTATTTATTATGTCGAACCATTTTACCATTTTCTTCATATCGCTTCCATAAACTCTTTCAAAATCCATATTTGGATATACTTTTTGGAAATAGGATTTTATTTCACTTGCTTGATTTACATCAGGAAGGTTTTCGACACTATTTTTCATTGCAAGAAGCACATCGGTGAGGTTTACATTTTCACCTGTGGTAAAGATTTCAATACTCTCCAAATGGGAAAAACTGTGTATTCTATTACTTACAAATTTGGTACTTTTGTCTTCCAGAGAGCGAACAATTCCTCCATCAGCTTTGGAAGATACTAATTCAAATAAACCGCTAAGCCCGGTTACAGCTACTAATTTATTATATTCCATACTTTAATTTTGAGGGTGCAATATAAATCTTAATCATTAAAAATTTCAAGTCATTAATTAAAATAATATGCTAAAATCATTATTGAAACTATTGGGCATCGGAAATAAAACAGATTTCAGACAACTCATACAAAACGGAGCTGTTATCATTGATGTCAGAAGCAGAGGGGAATTTACATCAGGGCATATCAAGGATGCTGTCAATATTCCGCTTGATCAGTTAAGAAGCAATACTAGTCGATTGAAAGATAAACAACAAACAATTATAACTTGTTGTGCTTCTGGTATGAGAAGTGCTTCAGCAAAATCAATGTTAAAATCCCTTGGCTATGAACATGTTTACAATGGGGGAGGTTGGTATTCACTGCAAAGAAAAATAATGTAAATAATTTGTATCTTTCAAAAACATCCAACATATATGAGTTTGAAAAACTTTTTACTTAAAAGAAAGAAGCCAATTATAATATTATTGGCAATCATAGTACTCAATGTGATTTTTGGATTTGATGCCAGATTTACAATTATGAATCTTTTATGGCTATTGATTTAATAAAAATATTGATTCTTTGTACGGGTAATAGTTGCAGAAGTCAAATGGCTCATGGCTATCTTGAATCAATGTTGATACATAAAGCCGAAATATATAGTGCTGGTATAGAAGCGCATGGATTGAATAGCGATGCAGTTCTAATTATGAAGGAAGATGGAATAGATATTTCAAAAAACACATCAAATCATGTTGAAGAATATCGAGATATACAATTTGATTATATAATAACTGTTTGTGACAATGCTAAGGAAAATTGCCCTGTATTTTATGGTAATGGAAAATTGCTACATAATAACTTTCCTGACCCTTCGAAAGTGGTTGACACGATGCATCAGAAAATTGAAATTTTCAGAAATGTAAGAAATCAAATAAAAAAATATTGTGAACATTTTATTCAGTCTGAATTAAAAATAAACCAATGATTAATGAGAAAAAACGAAGCGGAGGAATTGATAAATCAGTTAAGTGAGGAAAGAAAAGAAGTCATGCAACAACTTAGAAAAGTTATAGTAAAAAACCTACCTAAAGGATTTGAGGAGGGAATTAACTATGGTATGATTTCTTATTTTGTACCTCACAGCATTTATCCTAAGGGGTATAAATGCGACCCAAGTTTACCGCTGCCTTTTGTTTCTATTGCGTCTCAGAAAAATTTTATCGCACTTTATCACATGGGTATTTACGCCAATCCGGCTTTACTGGATTGGTTTGTAAAAGAATATGCTTTAACTGTTCAGGGAAAAATTGATATGGGTAAAAGCTGTATTCGATTTAAAAAAATTGAAAAAATACCGTTTGATTTAATTGGACAATTGATGTCAAAAATGACTGCAGATGAATGGATCAAATGTTATGAAAATAATTTCTTGAAAAGCTAATTTTCCACAGAAGGTTCATTGCTATTTAATATTAAAGAAGCAAGAAGAATTAGATTCCTTACTTTAAATCCCCCACTATTCATATTTTATTGAAAACCATGTATTTTTTGCTATTATATTTAAATTAGTAACTCGTCTGATTAGCTAATCATTTACATGCTTTAAATCTCTTATTTTTGCAAAAAAAAGAAATATGCATAAAGGACCTGTATCACAATATATTCAACATCATTATCGTCATTTTAATGCAGCAGCCTTAATGGATGCAGCAAAGGGATATGAACTTCATTTGATGGAGGGTGGTAAAATGATGGTTACTCTTGCAGGGGCTATGAGCACTGCTGAATTAGGGTTAAGTTTTGCCGAAATGATTCGTCAGGATAAGGTTGCCATTATTAGTTGTACTGGAGCTAATCTCGAAGAAGATATTATGAATCTGGTCGCACATTCTCATTATAAAAGAGTGCCTAATTACAGAGACCTTAGTCCTCAGGATGAATGGGACTTGTTGGAAAACCATTACAACCGCGTAACGGATACATGTATACCTGAAGAAGAAGCATTCAGAAGATTGCAAAAACACATACACCAACTGTGGAAAGAAGCAGATGACAAGGGAGAAAGATATTTTCCGCACGAGTTTATGTATAAGATGTTATTAAGCGGTGTGCTGGAGCAATATTATGAAATTGACCCAAAGAACAGCTGGATGTTGGCTGCAGCAGAAAAAAATATTCCCATTGTTGTTCCGGGTTGGGAAGACAGTACAATGGGAAATATCTTTGCTTCGTATGTTATTAAAAATGAAATGAAATCAACCACCATGAAAAGTGGTATAGAGTATATGGTTTGGTTGGCTGATTGGTATAGAAAAAATTCTTCCGGAAAAGGCGTAGGATTCTTTCAAATAGGAGGAGGAATTGCAGGAGATTTTCCAATTTGTGTTGTACCCATGATGTACCAGGATCTTGAATGGCACGATGTACCATTTTGGAGTTATTTCTGTCAAATAAGTGACTCTACCACTTCTTATGGTTCTTATTCTGGTGCAGTGCCAAATGAAAAAATTACCTGGGGGAAATTGGATATTAATACACCTAAATTTATAGTAGAAAGTGATGCTACCATTGTAGCTCCTTTAATTTTTGCGTGGGTTTTGGGTTGGTAGGGGAGGTTGAATTTATTGAAATTACAGAAGGTATATTTATATCCTGATTTAATTTTCTTATTATGCAATTAAAAAAATCTAGAAAGAAAATATATCTTTTTTTGTTTCTGGGGTTATTGTTGATAATATTCTTCCTTTATCATGTTTTTCAATTAGAGCAACTTTCAAAAAAACAAAACAGCTTACTGCAGCAATCTGTTCAAAAATTTTCTTTTCTTCAAAATCTTTATATAGACGTTAAAAATATAGAATCCGGACAACGGGGTTATTTAATTTCAGGAGATACAATTTTTCTTTCAAATTATAATAAAGGATTTAATGAATTGAAAAATGACAGGGAGTTGTGTTTATATCTGTTTAATGAAGAGGAAATAAAACAAACAAAATACGATTCAATTCTTTTTTTAATAGATCAAAAAATAACATTTTGTAAAGATGCAGTTGACATTAAAAATCAATTTGGTATTGATTCTGCGCAGGAATTTATTGCTACGGGAAAGGGAATTTATTTAATGAGTCAGATTGATAATAAAATGATTGCCGCTCAGGATTATTTTTTATCGAACTTCAATATTCAAACTATTCGAAATGAACAACATTTTTTCGACCGAAGAAATAATTTCATAGCTATTGCCCTTTTGTTTTCATTTATCTTCATCATTTTTTATTTTCTTTTAAAAAATTATTTCTCTCTTCAACTAAAAAAAGAAAAAGACTTAAAGTATAATCAAGCTTTGGTCAGCAATATTTATGATGCAATAATCTCCTGTGATATCAACTTTAATATCAAAAAATGGAATTTACTTGCGGAAAAGATTTTTTTATACAAGGAATCAGAAGTGTTGGGTAAAAATTTATTTTCAACTTTAAACATCAAGGATGAAAACAATCAACTTGATGAGATTGTCGCTGAGTTTCAAAAAAACAAAAAATGGAAAGGTGAGTTGATCAATCATGATAAAAACGGAAGAGAAATATTTGTAGAAGTTTCGGCTTCTATTTTAACAGATGAAAATAATCAGACTATTGGAAATGTATCTGTGATTCGTGATATTACTGATAACAAGTTCAACGAAAGTACTTTAGAGCAACATTCAAAATCGCTAGAAATAGAATTACAAAGAAAGTTGGAAGACTTGACAATAATCAATGAAAGACTTCTTTTGATTTCTAAAGCAACCAATGATGCAATTTGGGATTGGAAAATAGGAACTGATCGCATTTGGGGTAATGAATCGTATTTGAATTTGCTTGATCAAAAAGACAGTGATTTTATAAACTATAATTATTTTATCTCCAAAATACACGAAGACGACAGGCAACTTTTAAATAGTAACTTTAATAAAGTTATTCAAGATAAAAAAACATCTTCCATTGCAGAATTTAGGTTTATGATGCCCAATGGAGTTTGGCAACATTTTCTAAATAAATCTCTTTATATATACAATAATGAGGGATCATTAATTAGGGTATTGGGAGCTTTACAGAATATTACAATTCAAAAAGAAATAGAGCAAAAGATCATTAGCGAAATGCAAGTTACGGAGGGTATTATTAATAGTCTTCCGGGCATTTTTTACATGTTTAATAAAGAGGGGAAATATTTAAAATGGAATTATAATTTTTTAAAAATTACCGGATTCACTGAAAAAGATATGGAAGTTATTCATCCATTGCAATTTTTTTCGGAAAATCAAAAAGATTTCGTTGAAAGTATAATTAAAAATGTGTTCTTAAATGGATCTGATAATATTGAAATTGAATTAATTACAAAAAATAATGAAAAAATACCTTATTATTTTACGGGTTCCTATATAAAATATAACAATGAGGATTGTTTGATGGGAGTGGGCATTGATATTTCGGAAAAAACAAATTATCAGAATCAATTGAGAGATCTAGCGTTACATATTCAAAATATCAGAGAAGAAGAAAGAACAAGTATTTCCAGGGAAATTCACGATGAGTTGGGGCAACAATTAACAGCTTTAAATATGGACATCTCATGGTTAAGAAAAAATTTGCTTAATCCTCCTTCACAAGTTACATCTAAATTAGAATTAGTAGTTGATACCCTAAAAAATGCAATAAAATCTTTGCATAGTATTTCCACAAAACTTAGGCCAAGTATTTTGGATGATTTGGGTTTGGTTTCTGCTATGGAATGGCAAAGTGAAGAATTCGAAAAACGCTTCAATATTCAGTCAGTTTTTATTTCAGACTTAAGAAACATACAGATATCTACGGATATTGCAACTACTATTTTCAGGATATATCAGGAAAGTTTGACAAACATATTAAAGCATTCAAAGGCGAGTAAAGTAATTGCCACTTTGATTTTTGAATCTGGCCAAATTTCTTTGTCTGTTACTGATAATGGCATTGGTTTTGATGAAAGTAAAATTGAAAATAAAAAATCATTCGGATTATTAGGAATAAAAGAAAGAACTTTATTGCTGAATGGGACATTTGGTATTAATGGTGATAAAGAAGAAGGAACAACTATTGTTATTAAAATTCCTTATTCTATTTAATAAATTGTATCATGATAGAAATACTGATAGCAGATGATCATTCAGTTGTTAGAAGGGGTCTTCACCAGATATTAAAAGAAGGTTTTCCTGAAGCGAATATTGAAGAAGCAGTTGATGCCGATTCCATAATCAAAAAAATTCAGCAAAAGAAATACGATGTTGTTTTAAGTGATTTGTCTATGCCTGGCAAATCAGGGTTAGATGTAATTACACAAATAAAAGAAATAAATTCAGGCATTCCAATATTAATCCTCAGCATTCATCCGGAAAGTCAATATGCAATCAGGGTACTAAAAGCTGGAGCTTCTGGATATATTAGTAAGGATCTTGCACCGGAAGAACTAGTAAATGCTGTTAAAATTGTATTGAAAGGCAAAAAGTATATTTCCCCTGAAACAGAAAAAAACTTAAGAATCAGGAATTCAATGGAGATTTTAAAACCTGCTCATGATTACTTGTCAGATAGAGAGTTTGAAGTAATGAAAATGCTTGCAGCAGGTAGTTCAATTTCCGAAATTGCTCATAACATGTCTTTGAGTAACACAACTGTGAGTACTTACCGTTCCAGAATTCTTGCGAAAATGAATTTTAAAACAAATGCAGAAATGGTTTTATATTCCTTGGAAAACAAATTGATTTTCAAATAATTTGTAACTGCAGAAATTTATTCATAAAGCTTTTGAATGTGCAGATGGTATTTTTCCATTATCACTTTTCTTTTCATACTTAATTTAGGCGTTAATTCTTCAGTTTCCACACTCCATTCATCGGAAAGCAAAGCAATTTTTTTAATTTGCTCTACTTGATTAAAATTTGGATTGAAACTGGTAATTATTTCTTCAAAATGTAAAACAATTGTAGGATGCAGAATGATCTCTTGCTTTGATAAAAATGGGATATTGTTATTTTCCATCCATTTTTTTAATTGTGTGAAACTAGGTACTATCAATGCAGACACAAATTTTTTATCCGCTCCAACTACCATTATTTGTTCAATGAAAGGAGATTCCTTCAATTTGTTTTCTATTGCCTGAGGTGCTACATATTTTCCGCCACTTGTTTTAAAAAGCTCTTTTTTTCTGTCTGTAATTTTTAAATATTTCCCGTCTTCAAAAACACCAATATCTCCTGTATGTAACCAACCATTCTTGATGACTTCATTGGTTAAATCTTCCCTTTTATAGTAACCCATCATGACACTTGGTCCTTTAACACATATTTCTCCATCTTCTTCCAGTTTTACATCTTGTCCATCGATGACCAAGCCAACAGTTCCATATTTTGTTCCCCCATTTTTTTGACAGTTAACACTGATAACTGGACTGTTTTCTGTAGGCCCGTAACCCTCATATACAGGTATTTTAGCAGCATTGAATATTCTGAGCAATTTTAATTGACAAGCAGCACCACCTGTAATGATAAATTGAATATTTCCCCCTAAAGCATCTCTCCATTTATTAAAAATAATTTTGTTTGCAAGTGCCAACTGTGCATTATAAAACCAACCTCCATTTTGCAAATTGTCATATTTTTCAGCAACTGATAAAGACCAGAAAAATAATTTCCTTTTAATACCTTTTAATTCTGCTCCTTTTTGAAGTATTTTTTCAAAGGTTTTTTCAAGCAGTCTCGGTACAGTTGTAAATAATGTGGGTTTAACTTCTTTTAAATTTTCTCCAATGGTTTCCATACTTTCCGCATAATAAATGGAAATGCCTGAATAAATGTAAATATAGGAGGCCACTCTTTCGAAGATGTGGTTAAGTGGCAGAAAACTCAAAGCTCTTGCTGTGGTCATTTTCGGGAATGGAAAACTATTAACAGCATTCAATACATTACTGACAATATTTTTATGAGAAAGCATCACTCCTTTTGGAAATCCGGTTGTTCCTGATGTGTAAATGATAGTAGCACAATGTTC
Source organism: Chitinophaga pinensis (assembly GCA_945872815.1). Lineage (GTDB taxonomy): Bacteria > Bacteroidota > Bacteroidia > Chitinophagales > Chitinophagaceae > Ferruginibacter > Ferruginibacter pinensis_C. The sequence continues at coordinate 25,850 of CAMCAY010000006.1, read as the reverse complement.
GGGTAGAATACTATTTTTAATTAAATTCACTTCTTGTAAATCCGTCTCAGTAATATTTTCAGTTATAGTATTCCAATTTTGATATTCCTTCAAATATTCAAAGCTGAAAATATTTTCCAATGAGGAAACATTATTTATCATTCCTGATAACTTTTCAATCATTTCTCCCCCACTTATAAATAACGATTTCACTGAAGCATCATTCAATATGAATTCAATTTCACTTTGGTTAGTTGTTGGATATATAGGACAAAGCAGTACGCCTATTTGTTGACAAGCCAGGTCAAGTATCAACCATTCAGGTCTGTTTTTTGAAATGACGGCAATTTTATCCTGCATTTCCGGAGTCATTTCTTTTTTACCCAATCCCAATTTTAGCAAGCCGGCACTTAATCTGTTGGCATTATCAATAATTTCCTGGGTGCTGTATTTTCTCCATTGGCCATTTTCCTTCATGGCTAACATATCTTCTTTTTGGAAAAATTGCTGTTGATAATAAAGAAAGTCGAATAAGCGTGTGGGCTTATTTATATGTTTTTCCATGTGGTGAAATCTGGTTAATAAAATCCTAAGTTATTGATAATATTGGTTTGTAGGAATTTTGAATAGCCTTGATTTTTGTAAATGAATAAATTCATCATATTCAACGCTGTGACGCTGTTTCCAAAGATGGAAAACGGCTAGATTATCCGAGGCGCCAAACAACCATTGATTGTATGCTTCAAAAAGTCCATTTTGAAGTAATTCAAGGTGATAATCAAATAATTTATAAGGAAATGGGGATGTATTTTTATCAAACCAATTCAGTATAAATCGGGTTCTGATTTTTATTAATTCATCAGTGTTGATTATTGTATCATTGATTTCTTTTTGTGTAAAAAGGTTCTTTATGAAAAATTCCGAAAATTTACTTTTGTATTCACCAATCAAATCGGATTCTCTTTTAATCAGCATATATTTATAGGCATTGAGTAAAAGTTCTTTTACTTCATTTGTTTTATCACTGAAAGACTCAAGGTTTACAAATATTTCAGCGTACAGGATAGTCCTTAGCCAGTTTTTTTTGAATGAATAATAACCCGCAGCGTTAAAATAGTTTTTTGAATAATTAGGATCCATTTCAATTCCTTTTTCCCAATAAGAGATGGCATTTTCATTTTTTTGTTCCCAAAGCAAATTAGCTATTTCGTTGTACATCGGTCCATTGTTGGGGTATCGTAGAATTCCTTTTTGAAATATAATTTCTGCATCTTTAGGGAGATTTTGAAGTTTGTATATTTCTCCTGCTACTTGAAAACACTGGTCGTCAGCAATATTTTTATTAATCAATTTGACCAATAAGTCAATTGCTTTATCGAAATTGTTTTGAAAATAATAACACAGAACAAGGTCTTTATTTAATTCTTTGTTGTCTGGTTCAACAGCAAGTCCTCTTTTGGCAAGTATGATTCCATTTTCATAATCTTGCAGAGAAATATATTTCCTTATAAGGCTGTCATAGGAATGACTATCCTGTCCATTTACTGTAATCGTCAAGGATGAGGTCAGCAAAAATAAAACCAGTAATCTTGTCATTATATTTATTTCTTGAGGCGAAATAATGGTTATGAGGTTTACGAGATTAAATGAGTCAGCAGGCCATCTCTTAATTTTGGTTCAAACCAAGTGCTTTTTGGAGGCATCACATTGCCGGTATCAGCAATATCGAACAATTGTTGGATGCTCACCGGAAAAAGACTGATTGCTAAAACCATATCACCACTATCAACTCTTTTCTCCAATTCTTCCAGCCCTCTTATTCCACCTACAAAATCTATTCTTTTGTCTGTTCGCTGATCTTTGATATTCAATAATGGATCCAGTATGTTGTTCTGTAAAATCGTTACATCCAATACTCCTATAGGATCATTCGTGTAAGTATTTTCTTTAGCAATTAACTTATACCATTGGTGATTAAGGTATAGTCCAAAATAATGAAGTTTTTCGGGTCTATATGCTGTGTGGCTTTTTTCTATAAAGAAATGGGTGTTGAGCTTTTCCAAAAAATCCTTTTCGCTTAAACCTCCAAGATCTTTTACTACTCTGTTATAATCCATTATATACAATTGATTGGATGGAAACAGGGTAGTTAGAAAATAGTCGGATTCTTTTGTAGCCGAATCGCCAAGGGAAGCACGAACTTTAGCGGCAGAGGCTGCTCTGTGATGTCCATCAGCAATATAGGTGCAGGGGACTTTTGTTTTAAAAAGTTCAGTTATTTTTTCAATGATAGCATCTGTATTTACAATCCAAATACTGTGTTGAATTTGATCGTCGGCTAAAAAATCGTATTGGGGATTTTTTTCGTTGATCCAAGAGTGTATAACTTGATCAATCTCATCTACATTTTTGTACGCTAAAAAAACATTGCCGGTTTGAGCTCCGGTTGTTGTAATATGATTGATTCTGTCCAGTTCTTTTTCTGGTCGGGTAAATTCATGTTTTTTTATTAAATCTTTTTCATAGTCATCTACTGAACTTCCACAAACTAAACCGATTTGACTTTTCCCATTCATGATAAGTCTGTATATATAATAGCAGGGCTTACTTTCCAGAAATAAAATATTTCTGCTTATAAATGCATGTAGATTTTCTTTTGCCTTTTCATATACTTCCTGAGAATGAATATCTATTGAATCGGGTAAATCAATCTCACTTTTGGTAATGTGCAAAAATGAAGAAGGATTTCCCTGCGCTTCAATTTTTGCTTCTTTGCTGTTTAGGACATCATATGGTCTTGAAGCAACTTGTTTTGCGAATTGGGCATCGGGTCGCAAAGCTTTAAAGGGAGAAATGGTTATCATTTTTAGTAAATATTATCGGTTGGTAAAATTAGCAATTCTATTATAGATTCACATCATATTGTTATCCGTAAGTCAAAGCAAATTGATGCATGATATCAGTCAGGGTTTGAACACTGCTTAATGGCATTGCATTGTATAAAGAAGCTCTGAAACCACCTGACAACCGATGACCCTTAATGCCTGAAATACCTTGTTTAATGGCGTATTCCAAAAATACTTTTTCAAGTGACTCATCTTTCATTCTAAAACACACATTCATATTACTTCTGTCCTCTTTATCTATTTGAGAGTAGAATAATTTATTGTCGTCGATTTCTTTATATAGCAAATTCGCTTTTTCAATGTTCTTTTTTTCTATGGCAGCTAAACCACCAATTGATTTTAACCACCTTAGTGTTAGCAAACAAACATATACAGCAAATACGGGGGGAGTATTTAGCATACTTCCCTCTGAAATATGGTTCCGATAATCCATTATTGTCGGAATTGCTCTTTTGGTTTTCCCCAGTATATTTTCATTGACAACAACCATGCAAACACCAGCAGGTCCCATGTTCTTTTGAGCGCCTGCATATATTAATCCGAAAGAATTGAAATCCAATTGCCGACTCAAAATATCACTGCTCATATCAGCAACCATGATGTTGCTTGTATTTGGTATTTGTTTCCACTGACTTCCATAAATAGTATTATTGGTGGTAATGTGAAAATATTTTGCATCGTTTGGCACCGCAAAGTTCTTCGGAATAAAACTATAATTTTTTTCTTTTGAAGAACACACTACATCCACTTTACCAAAAAGTTTCGCTTCTTTGATTGCTTTACTGCTCCATACCCCAGTATCTGCGTATGCTGCACAATCTTTGGGGTCTAATAAGTTCATGGGTACTTGCATAAATTGGGTAGATGCCCCTCCATGTAAAAAAAGTACCTGATGGTCATCATCCAAATGCATTAACTCCTTTGCCAGCAATCTCGCTTCTTCCATGACGGCCGTAAATTCAGAAGTACGATGACCAAACTCCAAAATCGACAAGCCGGTATTATCAAAATTTAGTATAGCTTCAGCCGCTTGTTCAAAAACTTCTTTAGGAAGAATGGAAGGGCCTGCATTGAAATTGTGAATCATGGAATCAAAAGACTACTTTTAATATTAAATTTATTTGTTTGCAAAGGTACTGAATAATGAAGGCAATTAATTGTTATCCAAAGGTATGTCTCGTTTCAGCATTTCATTTTTGTTTGCAATTTCCCAAGCTGTGTAAAAAATCAATTGAGCCCTTTTTTCGAATAAAGGCCATTCAATTTTATCAAAATCATCAGTAGGTTTATGATAATCAGCCTTCAACATTCCATCGTAGAAAAACAAAATCGGAACTCCTTTTCTGGCAAAATTATAATGATCACTTCTATAATAAATTCTATTGGGGTCATCGGGATTGTCAAATTTTTTATCTAAAACAAGTTGAGTACTATTGTTGTTGACATTGTCCAGGATAGCAGGTAATTCAGAACTGATTTTATTACGACCAACAACATACATATATTTTGCGGTATCGGATTTTTTTCTTTCAGTATCAATTCTGCCAATCATATCTGTATTCAAATCAACAGAAGTTTTTTCCAAAGGATAAATGGGATTGTCGGAATAATACTCCGATCCCCAAAGGCCTTTTTCTTCGCCACTAACTGTCATAAATACGACTGTTCTCCTAGGTCCGTGCCCTTCTTTTTTTGCTTTTGCAAATGCCTCAGCCATTTGAATAACTGTAACAGTGCCGCTTCCGTCATCATCTGCACCATTGTAAATTATCCCCGCTTGATTTCCCAAATGATCATAATGGGCAGTTAAAAATACAAATTCGTCTTTTTTATCACTGCCTTCAATAACTCCTATGACATTGGAAGAAGTTTTTGCTGTGGAGATTTTCGTTAAATTAAAATTGACTGAAATTGTTTTTTCAATATGATAATCGCTTAACCTAATTTCTGATTTTCCTTTTATAATAATATCATCAAAAGCAGCACCGAATATTTTTTTTGCAATGTAATGATTGATGGTTGCTACATTGATTTTGTGTTTTCCTTCAGTGGTTTTTCTTTCAAACGTACTTGCTTTTTGACTATTTACAATTATTTGCGGTGTGAAAGTTTCTTGGGAAGTGTTGATATATAAAGCTCCTGCAGCCCCTTTCATATAGGCAGTTTCCAGTTTTTTTATAAGTCCATAGCGTGACCAGTTGGAAGCTTTTTCTTTTCCGGATATGATATATAGATTATTTTCCCTTGGTTCTCCGTTTAGAAAAACAACGACTTTATCTTTCACATCTATGTTAGCATAGTCAGAGTATTTCTCATCTTCAATGCCATAGCCTACAAAAACTACTTGAGTACCGCTGAATGAGCTGTTTTCGTTCATTGTAACAGGGGCTATAAAATCACTGCCGAATATCAGCTTCTCTTTCCCAATTGAGAGATTGGTTTCTGAAACAGAATCTTGCTCAATTGGAAAAAATTGTTGATAACCTTTCAGTGCTTCAGGATACATTAATCCTATTTCTTGAAATTGAGATTGTATGTAATCAGCTGCTTTTCTTTGTCCTTCTGTCCCTGTTTCTCTTCCCTCCATTGCATCACTTGCAATGACATTTAAGTGTTTTTTCAGTCCAGATACATTTATTACAGAGGCATATTTTTTAGCAATTTCAATTTGACCAAATACCAATATATTGCAAAAAAGGACAGTTAATAATAGTAGGATTTTTTTCATTTTTCTTTGTTTTTTGAAGGAAGTTTAAATGATATGGATTAATATACATATTCTTTATTGTAAATCTATTTACCAAAAGGAATTTTATTTACTCTGTTCAAGTGTCTTCCGCCCTCAAATGCTGTGCTCATAAACGAAGTAATCATTTTTTCAGCTTCTGCAGTTTCAACAAATCTTGCAGGAATGCAAATGATATTAGCATCATTGTGTTTACGAGCCAATACAGCAATTTCATTGATCCAACAAATGGCCGCACGAATAGTAGCATGTTTGTTTGCTGTAATAGCAACACCATTGGCGCTACCGCAAATGAGAATTCCGAATGCGGCAACTTTCTCTTCAACTGCCAATGCAACAGGGTGTGCGAAATCGGGATAATCAACAGAATCAAGGCTGTAAGTGCCGAAATCTTGCAAATTGAATTGAAGATTTAACAGGAATTGTTTCAATTGTTCCTTGTATTCAAAACCTGCATGATCTGCTCCAATTGCTATTGGTTTATTAATATCGAAAACGAAATTTGAAATCATAGTTGTGAAATTTAAAAACAAAATTATAAAGAAAAAAAACCGACAACAATGTAATTCCTCTTAAGTGATGTTTAAACTAATATAAAGAATTGAATGATTTTATCAGCTCCATTCACGATCCTTTTCTTTATTTGCTTTGTCTACTCTTGCTGCAATAAAAACACTGATTTCGTATAATAACAAAAGCGGAACGGCAACAATTATTTGACTAGTCCAATCGGGTGAGGGAGTAATAATTGCGGCAAGGATTAGAATAATTACAAAAGCATACTTTCTATATTTTCTAAGGAAGTCCGCTGAAACCAGTCCAATTTTTGCAAGTACATAGGCAACAATAGGTAATTCAAAAGACAATCCGCATCCAAGAACGATTTCGTTTAAAGTATCAATGTAGTCATCTAGCGTTGGCATATACTTGTATGCATTTGTAGTACCCAAGCTAAAATTAGCTAGAAAATTAAATGTAAATGGTGCCAGCAAAAAATATCCAAATAAGGCTCCTAAAAAGAAACATAGGGTTACCCAGAAAATACTTCCTCTTGAATACTTTAGTTCTTTAGGAGAAAGTGCGGGTTTTATAAAAAGCCACAATTCCCAAAAAAGATAAGGGAAGGCTACAATCAATCCGCCAACCATAGCAATGGAAATAGCAGCCATAAAGGGTCCGCTGATGGTATTTCCCTGTAATTGTATATTGATAGGGGGCATACACAAGGCATCACCCAAATGAAAGAAATGACCCAGCCTGCACAATCCGCTGTATGTTATGAAATCTGATTGAGCCGGAGCAAAAATGACATGATCAAAAATCCAGTCAATTTTAACGAAAAAAACGATAGCAACTGCAAGCCAAACCAAACCTGATCTTACAATATGCCATCTAAGGGCTTCCAGGTGGTCAACAAAACTCATCTCAGCCTTTTTATTGCTGTCTTTTCTGTTGAACGTAAATTTCTTTTCTGAAGCCAATGTGTTTTATATTTATTGTTGGGTTGTCAGTTTTTCTGCATTTTCAGCAAATTGTAAAGCATCAATAAACTCCTGTATTTCTCCGTTAATTACAGAATCCAAATTGTAAACAGTAAGGCCAATTCGATGGTCGGTTACACGACCCTGAGGATAATTGTAAGTTCTGATTTTAGCACTTCTGTCTCCGGTACTTACAAGGCTTTTCCGTTGTTTTGAAATAGCTTCTTCTGCTTTACGCACTTCTTCATCGTATAATTTGGTGCGTAACATATCCATGGCTTTTTCACGGTTGGCCAACTGACTTCTTTCAGTTTGACAAACCACAACGATTCCTGTGGGCTTGTGAGTAAGAAACACTTTTGTTTCTACTTTGTTTACGTTTTGTCCACCCGCACCGCCGCTTCGTGCAGTTTCCATCTTTACATCACTTTCTTTCAATTCAAAATCTACTTCATCAGCTTCAGGCATTACAGCAACCGTAGCGGCACTTGTATGAACACGACCGCTACTTTCGGTGTCGGGTACACGCTGAACCCGATGCACTCCACTTTCAAATTTCAAAACGCCGTAAACATCATCACCCATTACTTCTACCTGAACTTCTTTATATCCACCCACTGTTCCTTCACTTTCACTCAGTATGGCAGTTTTCCACCCCTTTTTTTCACAATATTTCAAATACATTCTAAGTAAATTTCCTGCAAAAAGAGAGGCCTCATCTCCTCCGGTACCGGCCCTGATTTCCAAAATAGCATTCTTTTCATCGTATGGGTCTTTTGGAATTAAAAGATTTCTGATTTCTTTTTCAATTTGTTCCTTTTTTTCTTCCAATGCCGGCAACTCCGTTTTGGCTAATTCTCTCATTTCCTCATCATCTGCATATAACACTTCTTTATTAAACTCTATATCATCTAATAGTTTAACATAGGCATTTCGCACATCCGCTATTTTACCTAAACTTCGATATTCTTTGCTTAGAGCACTGAATTTTTTATTATCACTTACAATTTCCGGATTGGTAAGTGCTATACCGAGATTATCAAATTTTGCCTTTATCGCATCGAGTTTGTCTAACATGCTGTATTTTTATTGTTGCGAGGATGAATCAATTATGAATATCCTTCGATTTGAACATTTTTGCATCGTCCAGGAAATGTATTCTATTTCAAGAGCGTGCAAATTTACATCATATCAACCAATCAAATTGTATAGAAAGTTTACATCAGACAAGATTTTTAACGGGTATGAGCTATTGCCTTCTGATACGGTAATTATATCAGATGAATGTGGGGAAATAATAGACGTAGTGCCTAAAAATCAGGCCGGGGAAGATATTCAACAATTTAATGGTATGATTTCTCCCGGTTTTGTGAATTGCCATTGTCATCTAGAGCTTTCTCACATGAAGGCTGTAATTCCTACCAAAACTGGTTTAGTTGACTTTGTTACGCAAATATTACAAAAAAGAGATGCCGATGATGATTCAGTTTATTCTGCCATTAATGCCGCAGAAAAGCAAATGATTGAAAACGGAATCGTAGCGGTTGGTGATATCTGTAATACCAATTACACGATTCCTCAAAAATCAAAAACAAATCTACACTATCATAATTTTATTGAAGTGAGTGGATTTTTGGGGGAACATGCGAAAAAGCGATTTGAACAAGCAGAAATAATTTTTTATGAATTTACTGCTTATTCAAAAAGTAATTCTATTGTTCCGCATGCTCCTTATTCTGTTTCAAAGGACTTGCTTCAGTTGATTGCAAATTTTCAGAGCAACAATGTAATGACCATTCACAACCAGGAAACACCGGACGAGAATGATTTTTTCAGATTTAAAAAAGGCGCCTTTTTACATCTGTATGAAAAGCTGAAAATCAACATTGATTTTTTTCAGCCAAATGAAAAAAGTAGCATAAGGTATTTTATGCCCTTTTTCAGTTCTAATCAGCCGCTTATTTTAGTACACAATGTAGATACGTCTGAAGAGGATTTGTTGTTTGCCAAAAATCATTTCAAGGAACATGATTCCAACTTATTTTTTTGTATTTGTCCCAATGCAAATAAATATATTTCCAACCAACTACCAGATTTGCAAATGCTCCTTAAAAATGACTGCAATATTGTGTTGGGAACAGATAGTCTTGCCTCCAATAATGAATTGTCTATTCTGGCTGAAATGAATACATTACAAAAAAATTTTCCCAATATTGCTGTGACGGAAATGCTGCAATGGGCTACTATCAATGGAGCAAGGGCATTGAAAATTGACCATCTTTATGGTAGTTTGGAAAAAGGTAAAAAGCCCGGAATGATATTGATCAATGAAGAAAAAATTGATCGTTTGATTTGATGCAATTATTTTAGTGGTAGTAAAAATTTATGCTTCATTCAAGCACTTCCTGCAATATCTTCAAACTTCTCAATTGAATTGATTCATCCAAATGCAGAGAGTAAAACAATTGATAGGCATTTAATAAATTTCTTCTGATTTCTTTGTTCAGTTTTATTTGATCCAGCTCGTCGGGATGCATTACTTTTAATAATTCAAATGTCAAAATCGAAAGCTCTCCCTCAATAAAATTTCTATGAAGAGGTTTGTCATTTGTAAAAGAACCCTCTTTCAAATCAAAGTAAAGCATTTCAATGGAATTGTTTTGCAATTGAAAATCTTGAATTTTAAATCCTAAAAAAGTAGGTAGTTGCAATGAAAAAAATAATGCAAAGTTGGCTGCTATTTTTTTGTTGCATTTATCTAAATGAATGAATGCATCTTCACAAAAATAATAAAGGTCCATATTAGGTCCTGGTTGACGTAAAAGCTTATGCAACAATTCTACCATGTAAATTGCAATACTATTTTTTACAACATCAGTCATCACTTCATCATAAATTATCTTCCAGTTACACTCCTTGATTCGCTGAATATTTTTTAATTCATTGTGATACACTTCTAAATCAAGAATTGCTCCAGGTTGGAGCATGATATACTTTGCATTTTTAGCATGTTGCTTTCTAGCGCCATTTATCATGTATGTTTGCATACCAAAAAGCTCCGTAAATATGGTCGCAATCAAACTGGTTTCTCCATATTTGACTGTTTTAATGACTATACCGGTTGTTTTGTGTATCATTTATTTTTATCGAAACTGCAATTTAGTTATTGCTGTATTTTGCAAATAAACTTTCTTTGCACAATAATTATATGTACTTCTCACTATTTATTTGAAATTTATGTGGAAACAATTGGCAAAATTTGTTCTTAAAAACAGGTTAGTATTACTAGCCTTATTGTTTGTAACTACAATTGTAATGGGTTATTTTGCTTCAAAGGTTAAACTCAGTTATGAATTTTCCAAAGCCATTCCAATTGACAATCCTAAATACAAAGAATACCTGGAATTTAAAAAACTGTTTGGAGATGACGGAAATATGCTTGTGATTGGCCTTCAGTCAAAAGACTTTTTTAATTTAAAAAAATTCAGCGCTTATCAAAGCATGGCCAATCAAATCAAAAAAGTAAAATGTGTTGAAGATGTGTTGGATGTATCAAGTTCTTTGATCTTAACTAAAGATAGCGCTTCTGAAAAACTGAAAACAAATAAAATATTTGCAAATCATTACAACAATCAATCCGATCTTGATAATGCTTCTGAAGTTTTCAAAAGTCTTCCGTTTTATAAATCAATGTTGTACAATTCAGACTCCAATAGCTATTTAATGGCTGTCAGAATTAATAAGGACTCATTAAGTGCTCCTGTAAGAGTTGAAATTGTTAATGGAATTATAGAAGCGGCAAGATTATATGAAAAATCTACTGGAAATGAAGTTCATCTGAGTGGGCTTCCACTAATAAGAACAATTGTTGCTGAAAGAATTCAGAAAGAGATGCGTATTTTTCTTATTGCATCACTTGCTTTGAGTGTATTGATATTATTTTTGTTTTTCCGATCTCTCAGTACTACTTTGATTTCCATGGGTGTTGTATTGATAGGAGTGATTTGGACTGTAGCCCTTATTTATTTATTCGGTTATAAAATCACTTTACTGACAGCTTTAATTCCTTCTTTAGTCGTGGTTATTGGGATTCCTAATTGTATATATTTTATAAACAAATACCACACCAGTTATAGCTCCTATATTAATGAACCAATTGAAAAAAACAGAAAGTCAAATGCGCTATTGGACATGGTTAGCAAAATGGGAGTTGTCACATTATTTTGCAATATCACTGCCGCAATTGGGTTTGCAGTATTTGCCCTTACAAAAAGTCCCATTTTGAAGGAGTTTGGTGTTATTTCTGGGATCAGTATCATGTTGATATTTATTATTTCTTTCATCATGCTTCCTGCTGTTTTGAGTTATTTACCATCCCCCAATAAAACCCAGTTAAAATATTTAGATAATAAATGGATTGGACTCTTATTGAGTAAGGTTGAAATTTGGGTCTTTGGACATCGAAAATCAATTATTGCTATTACTGGCGTAGTGGTTTTATTTTCTGGAATTGGTATGTTTAAATTAAAATCTGTAGCCTATATAGTTGATGATCTTCCAAAATCGGATAAAATTTATACAGATTTAAAATTTTTCGAAAAAAATTTCAAGGGCATTATGCCATTGGAAATTGTTGTTGATAGCAAAAAGCGTTACGGATTATCAGGAATGAAATCATTGTCAGTTTTCGAAAAAGTAGATTCTATGTCATCTTATATTTCTGCTAAGCCCGAAATGAATCGTCCACTTTCTATAGCAGAGGGATTAAAGTTTGCCAAGCAGGCATTTTATGAGAATGATAGTTCTCAATACCTGATGCCCAATTCTTTTGATGGTGCATTTGTGGGGGAGTATTTAAAACCATCTAAGAAGGAGAAAAATGGAAACAATTTTTCAAAAATGTTGAACTCATTCATGGATACTGGCAAAAGATATACTCGAATCAGTGTCAGTATGGCGGATGTAGGAACAGAAAAATTGCCCTCCGTCCTCAATGATATTCAAAACGAATCGAATCGGTTATTTGATACATCAAATTATAAAGTTTCTTTAACAGGTACCAGTATTACTTTTTTGGAAGGCAGCAGGTTTATCATCAACGGACTCAAAGAAAGTATTTTGTGGGCATTTTTACTTATTGCTCTGTGTATGCTTTATCTTTTTAAATCTATTCGTATATTGATTTGTTCTTTGCTGCCCAATATCATTCCTTTACTTGTTACAGCCGGAGTAATGGGGTGGGCAGGAGTGCCATTGAAACCCTCTACCGTTCTAGTTTTTAGCGTTGCATTGGGTATCGCAATTGATATTACAATACGCTTTTTGGTTAATTACAAACAACTGCTTCCACAAAATGATGGTGACATTGAAAAAACAGTTAAAAGCACTGTTCAGCAGACGGGATTGAGTATAATTTATACCTCTCTCGTGTTGACTGCGGGATTCGTTATTTTCTGTGCAAGCACGTTTGGTGGAACTTTTGCTTTAGGCTGGTTGACATCTGTTACTTTGTTTACAGCAACAATAACCAATCTGATATTTTTGCCTGTTTTATTATTGATTTTTAATAACTCAAAAAAAGAAACCATTAAAACATAATAAAAATCAGTAAAATACGTTATCACTTTATATACCTAGTAGTATTATAAATAATAATATGAATAAGAGCATAGCGATTGTTGGATTTCTTTTTTTATTTGCTTGTATAACTCATGGGCAATCGAAAGTAAATGGGATTGTGTACGATGCAAAAACCAAACTTCCTATTTCGGGAGCTATGATTTTTGTTAAGGGGCTAAAGTACAATACCATTACATCACCAGATGGTAAATTTCAAATATCGGTTGATGCGGGAGGAATGATAATGGTTTCTGATATTTATCATTTATCAAAACAAATCAAATACAAGGGAGAATCATTCCTTTCTATAGAGTTGTCATTGGATACTTCAAATATGACAGAAGTTGTGGTTACAGGTGTTGGAAAAGCTACTTCAAGAAAGAAGCTAGGAGTTGATGTTGCTTCCATTAATATGAAAGAAGCACCCAAAAGTGCTTTTGCAAGTATTGAGCAAGCATTGCAGGGAAGATTATCAGGTGTAAATATTCAGTTTACTAGCGGACTGCCGGGTACATCTTCCCAGATTTTTTTAAGAGGATTGAATGATCTTACTGGAACGGGACCTCTAATAATGATTGACGGAGTAGAAATACACGGCGGATTGAATGGATTGGATTTACATTCAATAGAAAAGGTAGAAGTTGTTAAAGGCGCAGCCGGAGGCACATTATATGGGGCACAAGGTGCAAATGGAGTTATTCAGGTGTTTACCAAAAAAGGAGACAGAGATAAAAGTCCAACCATTTCTTTTCAATCTAAAATCACAATAGATAACATTCTAAATGGAAAGAATCTTATTGCTAAGAAACATTCTTATGAGACTGATCAGGAAGGGTATATTGTAAATTCTGTAGGTATAAGAATCCAACCAGATATAAACAATGCATGGCCGGACCCTGTTTTTATGGAGGGAGATGATGTTGTTAATAACAAAATCTATAAAGAAAAAACATTTGATCATGTTGACCAAACTTATAGAACTGCAATTAGCTCCAATAACAATTTGAATATCATGGGTGGAGGGAACAAAGCGGATTATAGTTTTTCCCTGGGATTATTAAATCAGCAAAATGTTTTGTACAATGGATTTAAGCGCTCCAATATTGGAAGTAATATCGGATTTAATCCATCAAAATTTGTTAGAATCAGATCCAATAATCAGATTATTTTCACAGATGAAAATCTTTTGGCCGGTGGAGACAGGTTTAATATTACCAATTCCTGGAGGTATATCGATTTTTTTGCAAAGGATTCAAAAGGTTACACCGTTGTTAAACCTAAATTAAACGAAAACACTTTGAATCCTCTTTCAGAAAAAGACTGGAGATCAAGAGATTCTAAGCAAGTTAGAATTATACAGAATTTCGATATTAATTATCAGCCGAACGTTCATACTGAGTTTGATTATAAATATGGTTTGGAATATACCAACACAGACTTTAATAATTTTTATAAAAATCAATCATCTGCTCCGCAAAGCAGTAGTGCTTATTGGGGAACTAATGTAAAAGGATCGGTTACGAAATCTTTTACTTCATCTATTTTTCAACATTCTTTATTGTCTGCAAATGTAAAACTTGACTTTTCAAAAGATTTTCATCTTCGGTTGCCTATTCAATCCTATACTCAATTTTGTTATGATTGGCGTAATCTTTCCAATAGGAATTATTTTTCACAAGGCAGTATTTTTCAGGATTTTCCACCCTATAATATCAATACTGCTTTACAAAAAACAAGCGGCGATTATAACGATCAGTTTATTACTTACGGCATGTTGGTTAATCAGAGTTTTGATTATTTCAATATTGCCGGTGTAGGTTTTGGATACAGAAAAGATCTTTCTTCAGAGTTTGGCGATGCTAAAAATGCACAACAATTTTATCACGCAAATTTCTTTATTAGACCCACGGAATTATTTCAAAACCATATTTTAAAAGACTGGAAAATTAGAGCCGCATTTGGCCAGGCGGGTATTCAACCCTACACCTTTATGCCTTATGCAAGACAACTTGTGTATGATGTATCTGCAATTGGCGTTGGTGGAGTGGGAATATCGTCACCTTCTCAAAGCAGAAATCCTTTGTTGAAGTTATCTACCAGTAATGAACTTGAAATTGGCATGGATTTTTCATTAAAAACAAGCAGTAAAAGTAACACAGGTAAAACAAATGTTACTATCACTTATTGGAAAAGAAAAGTGTTTGATGCTTATCAATTTGGTGACAATAGCCCCTCTACCGGCTTTTCACAAGCGATCAATAATTTAACGGATCTCTCCAGTGAAGGCATTGACCTTACGCTTGATGCGGATGTTTACAATCGGAGAAATTTTTTATGGTCGTCAGGAATCAGATTGGGAAAATTCAATGTGGTTGCCGATAAAATAGCAAACGGAGTTGACATCGTTTCAGGAAATTTTGCCTTGAAGCAAGGGCAGCAGTTGGGGACATTCTATTCCCAAGCTGCTTTGACCGATATCAATCAGTTAAAAACTGATGGCACTCGTTATATACCTCTATCTGACATAGCAAATTATGAATTAGTTAATGGTATGGTGGTAAATAAAATTTCTAAAAAAATAATGCTGACCTCTTCTAATGACCGCTCGGTTACAGGTTCTGCTTTCCCTAAATTCAATGCGAGTTTTATCAATCATATCAAATTGAATAACAACATTAATATAGATCTACAATTTGACTGGAAGTATGGAAACAAGATATATAACCTTACTCGTCAATGGCTTTACAGAGATAGATTGAGTGCAGATTATGATAAAGCAATTACTATAGGAGGCAATACCGGGGCCTATGTTAATTATTACAATAGCATGTACAACAGCGTCAGTCCTGTTGATTGTTTTGTTGAAAGTGGTTCTATGTTGAGGTTAAGAGACATTTCTTTTTCTTTTAAAATTAATGAGAAGTATTATCGTAAAATTTTAAAATCAGCCAATATCATACTTGCGGGTAGAAACCTATTTACCATTACAAAGTACAAAGGTCTTGATCCCGAATCAACAGGTATAAGAGATTCACAGGGTCATGAGTCATTTGGTGTAGGTGCTATTAATGGAGTGGATTATTTTGGTGTTCCCAATCTCAAGTCTTTTATCATAACACTTAGTTTGGGGCTTTAATTATTCTATTTAGGGTTAATAAATTTTTTATGAATAAATTTTTTGCGTTTATTGTTTTTACTTTTTTGTTGATTGGCTGTAAAAAAAGCAGCTTGAATATTATCAATTCAAATGCACCAACTTCTTATTCTCTCACTACTGAAAACGGGATAAAAAGTTTTGCACTTGGTATCATCAATAAGCAATTTGGAAATGTTGAAAATATTGGAAAAGTTAACCTTTTCGTGGTTGCTTTGACTCAACATAGTCTTATGGGAGACGAATTATTTTCGCCTTATGGAAATTTTGGATTTCGTTGGGCTAATCAGGTTTATTCCATTCAGCCCCCCGGGTCAACAGCTCCTGTAATAAATCCTTTTGGAATCAGTCAATTGACATCTCTGCAGGGTTTTAATAACAGAGAAGCAGGACAACAAAACGTTTTTTTATACGAATGGAATTTTGCTTACAATTATATTACCCAATCCAATCAATTGCTGACAGCCATTAATAATCCTGCACTTACATTACAAGGTTCATTATCAGAAATAAATACAAAAAAAGCAGTTTTAAAAGCTTGGGCTTATTGGTGGAAAGGTTTTGCCTACAGCAGAATAGGTTCCATATATCTGGCAGGTCTTAAAGTAGATGAAGCGGGCAGTACAACAAATGACTATGTTTCACATGATAAAATTATTTTGGAAGCAACCACAAATTTTGATTTGGCTATATCTTCATTAGACGGTATATCTGCAGATGAAATGTACATTCAAACATTCAAATCTATTACCCCTTCCTACAATTTACCCGAAAATGTAATTGAACCGAACATGTGGATTCATATCATCAATACCTTGAAAGCCAGAAATCTGTTGGTAAATAAAAAAATTTCAGAAATGAATGCATCCGACTGGAACAATATTCTTTCATATACTGAAAATGGTGTTTCAGCGAATGATCATGTATTTATGCAGGGTATGACTGTAGATGGAACTAATGATGCGTCGGGCGGTTATTTTCATCCATTTGTTTTAAATGGAACAATGCAGGAATTTACTTTTGTCAGCGAAAGATTAATGCAGGAGTTTCATGAAAACGACCGAAGACTTCAAAATAATTTTACAATGAATGGAGTATATCCTCCAAATATCAGGGGAAGAGGTTTGCAATTTGGCACCAGATGGACAATTAAAAATATTGAAGATGGAGGAAGCTTTGCTACCAATAACAATCAGGGCGCTGTTGCAATTTCTTCAACTTACGAAGAAAATGAATTAATGAAAGCAGAGGCATTGATTAACATAGGCAGTATCGAAGAGGGACTGTTAATCATAGACCATATCAGAAATTATCAGCAGGCTGATATCCCCTCTATTTCTAATACCGGATTAGATGTTTCACAGGCAAATGAAGAATTGAGAAGGGAAAGAAGAGTAGCTCTTTTTATGCGTGGTACAGCTTTTTATGACGCAAGGCGTTGGGGTTTAACTGCGGATGTTTCTTTGGGTGGCGGAAGATATGATGGTATGGTTTATTTGCCGGTTAGTTATTTGGAAGCAGGTAGTACTTTGCCACAAGTGAGACCGTGTATAATTAATTATAAATATGTAGATTATTTTGATGTGCCAGCAGGTGAATTTCAATTAAATCAACCTTCTTTGATTTCATCACCAATAAAAAATTAAGAGTTCTTTTTTTCAAAAAAAATATTATTTTTGATTGTATTTATTTTGAAAAATCCAATTTTAATGAAAAGTTTAAACAGAATCTTCTCTATATCAGTCATCTTGTTAATGTTGATTTTTACTTCCTGTAAAAAGACGGAAGTTACGCCAGTTGATCCTACTGATACAAACACTTATGCAAAGTTTTCATCTATCGATTCAATTTCAACTTTTTATGTGAGTTCCGAGAATGATTCCTTTAAAATTCCCATTTCAGTTAATCTTACATCCAATACAGACAGATCTATCAGTATTTCCTATACATCCAATACTGCGGTAATGGATCAGCAATACAGCGCTAACAATACTTTCGTATTAAGTGCAGGAAAGCAAGCAGATTCTTTAACCATTCAGGGTATTTATGCAGGATTTTCTTCCTCTTCTCAGATAGATACACTTAAAATAACCATTGTTTCAAATGCAGATATTAAAGCGGATAAATCCCATACCAGTTACTATTTGATACTTAGAAAAAAATGTCCTTCCATAGACTTAAATGATCTGTTAGGGACATATTTAAATACCAACGAAGTATCTTCTTGGAATGGCGCTTATGGTCCTTATACTACTTCAATTACATCTGTTCAAAATGTAACATCCACCACTGGGACGATTGTAGTAGAAAATATTTATGATTATGGATGGCCAGCAGTTACCTTTAATCTTAATTGGACAAATCCTCAGAATCCCATAGCTACTGTAGTTGCTCAAAATGGTATTACTGATGGAGCCGGAACTACTATATATGATGTAAGGCCTTTTCCAACCGGAAACTTGGGTTCATTTTCTACCTGCGATAATGTTTTGACACTTATTATGCAGGTAAGGATTGATGGTGGAAATTGGGATACTACCCCTTACGTAGTCAATTTAGCCAGATAGTTTTTTATTTGAGCGTTTTAGAAAGAAAGTCATCTAAGTCATTTTCTCTCAATTCTTTTGCCAATATTTTACCGTTCGGATCAATCAGTAAATTATAGGGTATTCCTTCAATCCCAAATATTGAAACAACTGCACTGCTCCAGCCTTTTAAATCACTGATGTGTTTCCAAGTGAGTTTGTCATCTTGTATAGCTTTCAACCAGTCATTTTTATCCTCGTCTAATGAAACACCTAATACTGTAAAATTATTATTCTTGTATTTGTTGAAGGCTTTTACAACATAAGGATTTTCACCCCGACAGGGTCCGCACCAGGAAGCCCAAAAATCTACCAATACGTATTGTCCTCTCAATTGAGAGAGGGAAAATGGTATATCATTTACATCATTCATAGTAAAATCTGGAATTGTCATTCCTATAGTTGGTATTTTTTTTGCAGAGCTCAACTTGTTTTTTTCCTCCAAATACTTGTTATAAGAATCTACCAATCCTTTGATACCATTGTGTTCAGAGAATTTAATCGAAAGCTTTTTTAATAAATTTTTTACGGTATCAACTTCCAGATTCTGAGAATAACCCATTGCAAACATTGAAACAACAGGATCGGTACAGTTTTTTATAAATGTTGTTAAATAGGTTTTATAGGATTCTTCATCTATTTTTATTTTTGATGCAGTAATATTTGAAATACTGTCGTTTGATTGATTCTTTAATGAATCGAGTAATTTATTTTGACTATCTAAGATTTTATTTCTCGATTCAATCTCCAGCATGAATGTTTTTAAAAGTTTGTTTGCAGTAGAATTGATTTGCAGATTTATTATTTTTGGGTCGTCTATATCTGCTAGAAAAGAGATCTCTTTTTGGTCATTGATTACAATATAAGCAGATTTGTCTTTTTCTAGTCTTATCCTGTAAAGCCCTTCCTCATTGTCTTTAGCAGAAAGGGAAAAAATGCCATTTACAATATCAGCAGTATCTACTACTTCAGGATTCTTTTCGCTGAAATACAATTCTTCCAGATAAATTTTTTGATTAGACACATTTTTTATATTTCCTTTAATGGTAAAATTATATTCAGTTGGCTTGCTATTGCAAGATTGCAGAATCATAATTACAGAATACAAAATAATATTGATTGGCTTTCTCATGTTTTATTTGGTAAGTGAATTAGTTGGTATTTTATTTTAATTGACATGTTTACAAAAGCTTGATAGCGTATCAAGCAACTATTTGAAAACACATCTTTAATGTCTGTTTGTAATTACCTACTACTAAATTTAATAAAAATGTTAAATATTTTCTACTCTTTAAGAAGAAATTATTTCGCTGCCACCAAAATAAATGACCAACTATTAAAATGATAACTATGTATTGGAATTTTGAAGTATTTAAATGTGGGTTAAGAGTTTAATCAAGCAAATAGGGCTTATTAATTAAGTTAAGGAAAATGATTGCCTTAATCTTAGTTCATTCAATAAGTACCAAAATAAAAAATGATTAAAGTTGAAATTGTAGACTCAATATTATAACAATGATTTTATTTTGGCTATAATCTGTTCAAAATTTCCTGCTTCCTGGCCACCAGCAGTAGCCAGTGTTTTTTGTCCACCCCCGCCTCCATTTATTGCAGGACCAACTATTTCTTTAATGATTTTTGAGGCGTCTAAATTTTTAGGTCCAATGATAGTCTCACTTACTCCAATAGCAACGTATGCTTTTCCTCCTATGTTGGAGCATAGCACTACTAAATGATCCGTCAGTTGTTGTTTTATATCAAAACATAATTTCTTTAGTGCATCAGCACTTTGCACTTCAACTACTTCTCCAATGAAATTAATCTCATTGATGATGATTTCTTTTTTCATTAGATCGTTTCTTATTTCTATTAATTGACTAGCTTCTAATGCCTCAATACGCTTGAGAAGAGAATTATTTTCTATTTGTAAATTTTCAATGGCTTTAGATATTTCTTTCGGGTTTTTTAGTAAATCATTGATCGATTTTAGCGTTTGAAATTGTTCATTGATCAGCATTTCTGCCGCTTTTCCAGATACTGCTTCAATCCTTCTAACACCCGCAGCCACTGCACTTTCGTGTTTTATTTTAAAGTGTCCTATTTCTCCTGTATTACTTACATGTGCACCTCCACACAACTCAATGGAATAGTTGGGATCCATGATAACCACTCTTACAGTATCGCTGTATTTTTCTCCAAAAAGAGCCATCGCACCCATTTCAATTGCTTCATCTTTGCTCATAGATTTTATAACAACCGGAATGTTCTCGCGTATTTTTTCATTGACTAATTTCTCCACCATTGATAACTCTTCATCTGTAACTTTTGAAAAATGGGAAAAATCAAAACGAAGTTGTTCTTCATTAACTAAGCTGCCCTTTTGAGAAACATGCGTTCCTAAAACATTTCTTAAAGCAGCATGCATTAAATGTGTAACACTGTGATGAATGCTGATACTTTTTCTTCTGTCTTTGTTGACAATTGCTTTAGTTAACCCGTTCAGCTGATCCGGAATATTTTCAGCAAAATGAATAATAAGGTCGTTTTCTTTTTTTGTATCAATAATCTTGATTGAATGATTATTGACTGTTAATGTGCCTGTGTCACCAATTTGTCCGCCACTTTCAGCATAGAAGGGGGTTTGTTCCAAAACAATTTGGTAAAGTTCTTTCCCTTTTCCTTTAACCTTTCTGAATTTTAAAATTGTTGTATCAACTTCCAATACTTCATATCCTGCAAATCCGATACTGTTTCCTTCCTTGATGGTTTGCCAATCCTCTGTATCCAATGTAGTTGCAGCTCTGCTTCTTTCTTTCTGAATATTCATTTCATTTTCAAATCCAGCTTCGTCTACTGTTAAATTATTTTCTAGTGCAATCAATCTGGTCAGATCAATCGGAAATCCGAATGTATCAAGCAATTCAAATGCATCCAATCCAGTAATCACATTATTGGATGCTTTTTTCGCCTGAGAAATGATTCCATCAATTTTTTTCAGTCCTTTATCAAGAGTTCTTAAAAAAGCTTCTTCTTCTTCTTTAATTACTTTCCCTACAAAATCTGCCTGTTGAATTAATTCAGGAAATACTTTTTCGAATTGTTTGGCTAATATGGGAACCAGCTGAAAAAGAAGGGGTTGTTTATAATTCAGATATGAGTAATAATATCTGACAGCTCTTCTTAAAATTCTTCTGATTACGTAACCTGCACCGGTATTGGAAGGAAGTTGTCCATCCGCAATGGTGAATGATATTGCCCGAATATGGTCAGCCAATACTCTGAATGCGATGCTTTCTTTGTCATCCAGTGCCTGGTATTTTTTGGCTGCTATTTTTTCTATGGCTTCAATGGTTCCTGAAAATACATCTGTGTCATAATTACTTTGCTTGTTTTGTAATACCCTTACCAGTCTTTCAAATCCCATACCTGTATCTACGTGTTTTGCCGGAAGAGGTTCAAGTGTTCCGTCTTTTTTTCTATTGTATTGAATGAACACGTTGTTCCATATCTCAATAACCTGAGGATGATCTTTGTTTACCAACTCCCGACCTGGTGTTTTTTTTCTATCTTCCTCAGATCGGCAATCAACATGTATTTCGGTACATGGGCCACAGGGACCGGTATCGCCCATTTCCCAAAAGTTATCTTTTTTATTTCCATAAACGATATGATCGTCCGCAACAATTTTTTTCCATTCAACCAAAGCAATACTTGATGCCGGAATATTCTCTTTAGCATCTCCTTCAAAAACTGTTACATAAAGTCTGTCCTTATCAATTTTGTATATTTCCGTCAAAAGCTCCCAACTCCATGCAATGGCTTCTGCTTTAAAGTATCCGGCACCAGCATTCTCAGTGTCTCCAAAGCTCCAGTTTCCCAGCATTTCAAACATTGTGTGATGGTAAGTATCAACCCCAACTTCTTCTAAATCATTGTGTTTACCACTGACTCTCAGACATTTTTGGGTATCGGCAGCTCTGTTGAAGGGCGCTTTTTTGTTTCCAAGAAAATAATCCTTGAATTGATTCATGCCTGCATTGGTAAATAATAAGGTAGGATCATTTTTTACTACTATAGGAGCCGATGGCACAATCGTATGCTCTTTAGATTGAAAATAATCAAGAAAATGCTGTCTTATCTCAGATGCCGTCATCATATTTTGTTGTTTAGAATGCTTTGCATATTGCAAATTATCAGTTTATATTTGTATAGCCTGTAAATTATATTACCGATAAAATGTTGTCGGGATGCAATTTAATGATTACAGATGAGTTTTTGATTCATCTGTCAACCGAATTGAGTTCAATGAAAAAAATTAAATATTATTACAATACCCATACGCTCAGGTTTGAGAAATTAGTAACGCCTATACGTGTAAAGATTTTACGCTTTTTTGGGTTGCTTTCAGGGTTATTCGTGGCTTCATCATTTGTGATTTATCTCTATATTCATTTTTTTCCTAAGCCTACAGAGTTGGAGGCTAATAAAAAGTATGAAGCACTGAAAGAGAATTATAATCTCATTGACGAAAAATTAAAGTCTCTTGAACAGCAAATGGCTGCGCTGGAAAAAAGAGATAATGAAGTGTATAGGTCAATATTTGAAGCGAATCCTATACCGGATAGTGCGAGAATTAAATTGATGGAAAAAAAGAAAGAAGTTCAAAAAATGCAGGAAATGAATCTGGCAGATTTTGGAAAAGATATCTCAAAACAGTTGAACAATATTAGCGCCAGAATTCTTTTTCAGCTTAAAAGTTACGATAATATCGCGCAATTGATTAAAAATCAAAGCGTAAAATTGACGAGCATTCCAGCCATTCAACCCGTTAGTAATAAACAATTGGATCATATAGCCAGCGGATTTGGCATGAGGATAGACCCTGTTTATGGAACACCTAAAATGCACAAGGGGCTTGATTTTACTGCACCACAGGGCACTCCGATTTATGCAACTGGAAACGGATCGGTTGTTACCGCTGATGGATCTGTAGGTGGATTTGGAAATCATGTGGTAATAAATCATGGGTATGGCTATCAGACATTGTATGGTCACATGGTAAGAATAAAAGTAAGACCCGGTCAAAGAGTCAAAAGAGGCGAAATAATAGGATGGGTGGGTAGCACAGGCAAAAGTACAGGTCCTCACTGTCATTATGAGGTACATGTTAATGGGCAAGAAGTAGATCCCGTTTATTTTTTTTACAACGATTTGAACGCAGAGCAGTATGACCGATTATTAAAATTGGCGGCAAAAGGAAGTGCCAAAAGTTTTGATTAACTTTATTCTGTTCTTGTTTAATTTTTCAATACTTATAAATTCGCTTCATATCTTATCTGTTTAGCAGTTAAGCTATATTACGCGGTAAATGAAAAACTATAAAAATTAAGAAATGAAAGCAAAACAGACAGCTTTTGATTTTGACTTTTCTTTTGAAGATAAAAAACCGGAAGAAAATAAACTTGTACCTCCGCCAATTGATTTGATTCAACAGGAGCCAATAGAAGTGGATGTAAGACCAAAAGTCACTGTAAATGCAAACAAAGAATATAAAAAAGCTTCAAGGGGAAGAATGAAAATAAGTGACATGGCTGCTAGAGTAGACCTGATTGAAATTCCTGAAGATGAGATTTTATTTTCAAAACAATATTACAGCATTGGTGCGGTAACTGAGATGTTCAAGGTTAATCATTCATTGATTCGCTTTTGGGAAAATGAATTCAGTATTCTTAAGCCAAAAAAGAATGGAAAAGGTGATCGTTTTTTTCGACCCGAGGACATTAAAAACCTCAAATTAATTTACAGTTTATTAAGAGAAAGAAAATTCACTATCGAGGGAGCTAAAGAATTTTTAAAGAAAAATAAACACGCAGAAAAAAAATTCCAAACAATTGAAGCTCTCAAAAATCTGAAATCATTTTTACATGAATTAAAAACAGGACTATAAATTAGTATTGAGTGGATGTTGAATTCGCTAATCAATAATAAGCCCTGTATAAAAGTATAAATTGAACAAAAATTATGATTACTCATAAAAAGCTGTTTTGGAATTGTTTGCTTTTGATATTGATTTCAATTTCTGAACTGAGCATTGCCCAAACCGCTTATCAAACCCTACCGGATCCTAAAATAAAGGGCGGTATTATATTCAAGGGGATGATTACTAAATATCTTTTGGAGAATGAGGCGTCTTTCAAATGGTACAACAATAATAAAAAAAATTATCAACCAGATATTTCTATTCTTACTTCGCTGGAGTCTTCCAAGAATAAATTGTCTCTTATCGTATTTGGAGGTACTTGGTGCGAGGATAGTCAGTCAATATTGCCTGAATTTTTTAAATTACAGGAATTGAGTGGGTTTCCTGATTCTTCTGTTATATTCTTCGGAGTTGACAGAGATAAAAAATCTTTGGGTGGAATTGCTGAAGCATTCAATATAACCAATGTACCCACTATCATAGTAATGAAAAATGGTAAGGAAAAGGGCAGGGTAGTGGAATACGGAACTAGTGGAAAATGGGATGCAGATTTGAACGAATTACTCAAATGATTTTGTTGCTGTTGCTACTTCCTGCTGATTCGTTGTTGTAGATTGTAATGTCATTTCCTCCTTTTGCCAATTTAATATTTTTTTCTTCAATCAATTTCTTGATTGTAAGATTAAATTCCTGTTTGAATGCAAGGAAGTCATCCATTGAAATGACTACTGTTTGATATTCTACAGTTAGGATGATACTTGACTTAGTGTAATCTGTTATAAATACAGTTGATTTGTTTACCGGATATTTATTTTGTAAAAATAATTTTATGTCTTCGATGAATTGATTGATCAGCAAAGTATCTGTATTGTTTTCTAATTCTATTTTTATTTCTGTTCTTCTTCCTACACGCATACTCCAGTTGTCAACAATGCTGTCAACCATTTGTTTATTCGGAACTGTAACCAAAGATTGATCGATCGTTCTTATTCTTGTACTCCTTAGTCCAATGTGCTCAATCGTTCCATTGATGTTGTTTACTTTTACTATATCGCCTGTATAAAAAGGTTTATCAAAAAAAATTATAAAAGAAGCAATTAAATTTTCTATGCTTTCTTTTGCTGCGAGTGCAAGGGCTGCACCAATGATACTGAGTCCGGTTAAAATAGAGCCGATATTCACTTCAAATCCTATTTTAAGCAACAATAATATCCCTGTGATGTGAAGTATGACTTTAAAAAAATCTCTAAAGAAAACGATGATTTGATCATCTCTTTTGTCTTTTGTTGCTTTTGCATTGAAATCGATAATAAATGCTATAAAGTTGATAAAACCCTGTATTACCCATATCAGCAGAACAATTATTAAACATAATCCCAGTCTGTGAATAATTTCTTTGA